>DATMAC010000065.1:0-46955 GCA_035573655.1 Thermoflexus sp. | reverse complement strand
CGGCGGATCCGCTCTCGCCCCGCCTCTTTTTGTTGGATCCCAATAACCATGGCGCATTGGGCGCTCATCGCCAACCGCATATGGAACCGCATCGGATTGGGAGGGCCGTTCGGTGTGACAAATGGGTTCTCGCCTGGCCGCTAGGGGCCTCACGGGGAGCCGGGCGGATGTTCACCCGGGTGTCCGTCGTCCGCACCCACCATGGGGTCCGGCGGCTTCCCGATCCGCCGGATCATTTCGCAATCCCAGGCCTTTTGATTTGACAAACCCTCATTTTTTCTCCTATCTTGGAAACAGGGTTCCGGCACGCCATCCCCCAAATGTTCACAGGATCATTCCGGAGGCTTGCGGGCATGCAGGCTTTGCCCTCCATGATGAGGGCTTTCCTCCAGGACCGGGCGCGAGTTGGAGAAAGCCTGCGAACGGTGGAGGGATGCGGACGCGACCTCGCCGATTTCGTTGGCCGGATCGAAGGCCGATGCGGCAGGGGATTCGACCCGAAAGCCCTCCTCAAGCGGATGGCTCTATCCCGCCGGAAGCGTGGGGCTTGGGGGGCAAGAGATGAAGCCGGGTTCCATCGTCCGTTTCCGTAACCGGGACTGGGTGCTGTTGCCCAGCGACCAGAGTGAGGTCGTGCTGCTGCGCCCCCTCACGGGCACGAGCGATGACGTGGTGGCCGTCCATCGCTGCCTGTCCGAGCTCCTGCGCTACACGCTCCCCTCCGAGGGGATCTCACCGTCCCAGTTCCCGCTTCCGTCAGCGGATTCGGTGGCCGACGCCCAGAGCGTCCACCTCCTCTGGCAGGCCGCGCGCCTGTTGCTGCGGGAGGGCGCCACGCCCTTCCGCTCGCTGGGCCGCATCTCCGTCCGCCCGCGGACCTACCAGCTGGTTCCCCTTATGATGGCCTTGCGCTTGAACCCGGTCCGCATGCTCATCGCGGACGACGTGGGGGTCGGCAAGACCATCGAGGCGGGCCTGATCATCCGGGAGCTGTGGGAGCAGGGGGAGATCTGCCGGCTGGCAGTGCTCTGCCCGCCCTACCTGTGCGACCAGTGGCAGAAAGAGCTCTCCGAAAAGTTCCACCTGGATGCGGTGGTGATCGGCTCGGGCACCATCGGGCAGCTGGAGCGCCGCACGCCGCCGGGCCGCACGGTGTACGAGCACTATCCCGTCCAGATCATCAGCATCGATTTCGTGAAGCACGAGCGCAACAAGCACGCCTTCCTGCTGCAGGCGCCTGAGCTGGTGGTGGTGGACGAGGCCCACGGCGTCACGGGCCACGGCCCTGAACGCCACCTGCGCTACGAGCTGGTGCGCGAGCTGGCCAAAGACCCCAGCCGCCATTTGATCCTGCTCACCGCCACCCCCCACAGCGGCATCCCCGAGGCGTTCCAACGGCTTTTGGGCCTGCTCCACCCGCAATTCGCGACCTGGGATCTCACGCAGCTGAAGGAGCGCGAGCGGGCGATCCTCGCCCAGCACTTCGTCCAGCGCACGCGGAAGGACATCGAGGCCCGGTGGGAGCCGGAGCAATGCTTCCCCAAACGGGAACCGATGGACGCCACCTACACCCTCTCGCCGGCCTACCGTCGGCTCTTCCAGGAGGTCTATGAATTCTGCCAAGGGATCGTATACAGCGGCCAGGCCCTTCAGGCCCACCGCCGGCGGATGCGGTGGTGGAGCGCCCTGGCCCTGCTCCGCTGCGTGATGTCCAGCCCCCGGGCGGCGAAGGCGGCCCTGGAGCGCCGCCGGAAAGGACAGGAGGTGCCGGCCGACGAGGAGATCGAGGACCTGTCGGCGGTGTACGAGCCCGACAACCGCCTCCCCGCCGACGAGGTCCCCACCCCGCTCCTGAGCCACGCGGAGGCGGACCTGACGGATCGCGAGCAAAGGCGGCTCCGGGAGCTGGAGCGGATGGCGGAGGCCATCTCCGAAGCCCAGGATCACAAGCTGACCGAGTGCATCCGGATCGTCCGCGGCCTCCTCCGCGACGGCTTCCACCCCGTGGTGTGGTGCTACTACGTGGAAACCGCGGAATACGTGGCCGAGAAGCTCCAGGCGGCCCTGGCCGCGGAGAAGCCGGAGGTGCGGGTCCTCTGCCTCACCGGGAGGGTGAGCGAGGAGGAACGCCGCCTGAAGGTAGAGGAGTTCATGCGGGAGCCGGTGCGGCGGGTGCTGGTGGCCACCGATTGCCTCAGCGAGGGCATCAACCTCCAGAAGGGCTTCAACGCGGTGGTGCACTACGACCTCCCCTGGAACCCCAACCGGCTGGAGCAACGGGAGGGGCGGGTGGACCGCTACGAACAGCAAAGCCCCGTGGTGAGGGCCGTGCGGTTTTACGGAAAGGACAACCCCGTGGACGGCGCGGTGATCCGCGTGCTCTTGGACAAGGCCCGAGAGATCCGCGAGAGCCTCGGCACCCACGTGCCTGTGCCCGAGGAGGAGCAATCCGTGGTCGAGGCCCTCGTCCACGCCCTGTTCTTCGGCCGCGAGCGGCCCGGCCCCCAGCTCCCGCTCGCCCTGGAGCCGGATCCCATCCCGGAGCTGCACAGAAAATGGGAGCTGGACGCCCGCCGGGAGAAAGAGAGCCGCACCCGCTTCGCCCAGCACGCCCTGAAGCCGGAGGAGGTCCGCCGGGAGCTGGAGGCCACGGACCAGGTGCTGGGGGACCCGGAGGCGGTGCGGAACTTCGTCCTGATGGCCTGCCAGCTCCTCCAGGTGCCGGTGCGCCCAAGCCGCCAGCATCCGGATGTCTGGGAGATCCTCACAGAGCCGGCGGCCTTGTCGGAGGTCCCGGAGGCGGTGCGACGGGCGCTGCCTCCCGACCGGCGGGGGCGGTGGGCGGTGACCTTCACCAGCCCGACCCCGCCGGGCGCGGAGTACCTGGGCCGCAACCACCGGTTCGTGGCCGCCCTAGCCCGCTTCCTGTTCGAGCAGGCGTTCTCCGGGGGGAAGAAGGCCCTGGCCGCACGGTGCGGCGCCATCCGAACCCGGGCCGTGAAACGGCTCACCGCGCTCCTGCTCTTGCGGCCACGCTTCCAGCTCCGACAATCGGGCCGGGTGCTGTTGGCGGAGGAGGTGCTGGTGGCCGGCTGGGAGGCCTTCACCGAGCGCTGGCTCGACCCCGCCCAGGCCCTGGCGCTCCTCACCGCCGAGCCGGTGGGCAACATCTCGCTCTCCGAAAAGCGGGAGCTGGTCTCTGAGGCGCTGAAGGAGATCGAGCGGATGCTCGGCGAAGACCATGCGCCCAACGGCCTGCGCCGGCTCCTGCAAAAAAGGGCCGAGGAGCTGGAAGAGGCCCATCGCCGGGTGCGCCAGAGCGTCGGTCAGCCGGTCCGCGGCTTCAAGGTCGAACCGCAGTGGCCACCGGACCTTCTGGGTGTGCTCATCCTCCAGCCTTCGGTGTAGCGCGATGCGCACGGTCACGGTAGAGCCAGCTATCGTCCTTCGCCCCAGCCTGAAAGGACGGGCCGTCCACCTGGAAGGCGGCCTCTTCGGGCCGGACTTTCTGGAACGGCTGGAAAGAGGGGATCTGCCCGGCCAGCGGCCGGCGGACTTCGGCATCCGCCCCGGCCGGTCCGTGGTGGAAGAGGCAGCGGAGGCGTATCGGGATGCCCAGGACCTGTGGAGGGTCTTCCGCCGCCGGCTGGAACGGCTCCCGGAAGACGACCCCGCCACGAGCCTCACGCGCGAGGGTTGGATGATCCCCCTGCTCGGGCTGCTGGGTTACGAGCCCCGCTACAACCCCAAGGCGTATGACGTGGATGGGGTCAGCTACGCCATCTCCCACCGGGCCGGCGAGTCCGAGGACGCGCCGCCGGTGCACATCGTGGGCGCCCGGCGGGAGCTCGGGCGGGTGGATCCCTCCGGCCGGCCCCGCCTCTCCCCCCACGCCCTCCTGCAGGAGTTCCTGAACCGGTCCGAGCACCTGTGGGGCATCGTCACCAACGGGCGGGTGCTCCGGCTGTTGCGCAAATCCACCTTCCTGCGCCGCCCGGCCTATGTGGAGTTCGATCTGGAGATGATCTTTGAGGCCGAGGGCGGTGAGCGGTTCGGCGACTTCCTCTTGCTCTATCGGCTCCTGCACCGCTCGCGGCTGCCCAAAGGAATTGAGGACGCTCACGAATGCTGGCTGGAGCGCTATTACCAAGAGGCCCTGGAACAGGGCAACCGCGCCCGGGACCGCATGCGGGACGGGGTGGAGGAGTGCCTGAAGATCCTGGGGACCGGGTTCCTCCGGGCCAACCCCGGGTGGCGTGCGGATCCCGCTCAACTCTACACCGACCTCCTCCGCCTGGTGTACCGCTTCCTTTTCCTCTTGGTGGCCGAGGAGCGGGGTCTTCTGGGTGGAAACGACCTCTACCGTGAGCACTACAGCGTCAGCCGGCTGCGGCGGTTGGTGGACCGCCTCGAGGCCTACACCGAACACGACGACCTGTGGCAGTCCCTGCGGGTCCTCTGGCACCTCCTGCGGGACCCCACGCCCCAGGCAGACGGCCGGCCGCTGGCGAGCCTCCTGGGGCTGCCGGTCCTGGACGGCGGGCTCTTCGAACCGATCCCGCTGGAGGGCCTCACCATCAGCAACCGCGACCTCCTCTGTGCCTTTTACTACCTTACTTACTACTATGACGAAGAGGCCCACACCGACCGCTGGGTGAACTACGCGGCCTTAGACGTGGAAGAGCTAGGTTCAGTCTACGAAAGCCTTTTGGACAACCATCCAGTGATCGAGGACACGCCCGACGGTCCGGTATTCACGTTCACGGAGGGCACCGAGCGCAAGTCCACCGGTTCCTACTACACCCCACCGGAACTCGTTCAAGAGCTCATCCGGAGCGCCCTGGAGCCGGTGCTCGAGGAGAAGCTCCGCCAGGCGAAAGACCCGAAGGCCAAGGCGCAAGCCATCCTTTCCATCAAGGTCCTCGACCCCGCTACGGGCTCCGGGCATTTCCTTCTCGCGGCGGCCCGACGCCTGGGCAAGGAGCTCGCCCGCGTCCGCACCGGGGAGGAGGAGCCCTCGCCGGAAGCCCTCCGCGAGGCCACCCGCGAGGTCATCGCCCACTGCATCTACGGGGTGGACAAAAACCCGCTGGCGGTGGAGCTCTGCAAGGTGGCCCTGTGGATCGAAAGCCAGGTCCCAGGCAAACCCCTCACCTTCCTGGACCACCGCATCCGCGTGGGCGACAGCCTGGTGGGGGTCCTGGATTTGGCCGCATTGAAGGAGGGGATCCCCGATGCGGCCTATGAACCGGCGCAGGGCGACGACCGGGAGGTGGCCCGGGCCCTCAAGCGGCGCAACGCGGAGGAGCGGTCCGGCCAGATGAGCTTCCTCGGAGCGCATCTGGGGGATCCCAGGGATGCGCTGCGGCAAAGCGCCCGGGAAGCCCTGGAGGTGGAGGCCATCCCCGACGATACGCTGGAGGAGATCGCCCGAAAAGCGCGCCGCCACCAAGCGCTCCGACGCTCGTTGAATCCCCTGCGGCAGGCCGCGGATCTTTGGACCGCGGCGTTCTTCCAAGAGAAGAAGCGGGGGAAGCCCGCGATCACGACCGACGCCGTGCGCCGGTCGCTGGCGGGCCAACCGGTGCACGGCCAGGTCGTGGGGCTTGCGGAAGCCCTGGCCCAGGAGCACCGCTTCTTCCACTGGCCCCTGGAGTTCCCCGAGGTCTTCGCCCAAGGGGGCTTTGACGTGGTGCTGGGGAACCCGCCGTTCATGGGCGGGCTTAAGGTCAGCGGTACCCTTGGCCCACGCTACCGGCGTTGGCTTGAGGTAGCGTTTACACCGTATAGGGGGACGGCCGATTCGTGTGCGGCGTTTTATCGCCGGGCCTTTGCGCTCTTGCGTGCTGGCGGCCGGTTGGGCATGGTAGCCACCAACACCATTAGCCAAGGGGACACCCGAGAAAGCGGTCTTAAGGTTATTGTGAAACAGGACGGTGTCATCACCTTCGCCCGCCGGTTTATCCAGTGGCCCGGTGCAGCCAACGTAGAGGTCAATCTCGTGGCCATCCATAAACGTGGTCGAGATGCTCCCGTCGGGCGAGTATCGTGCGTTCTCGATGGTCAGCCGGTCCCATTCATTTCCTCTCGCCTGGATGACATGCCTGAGGCCGAGCCCAGGCGGCTAAGGCAGAACGAGGGAAAGGCATTCATAGGCGACTACGTACGGGGCATCGGGTTTGTGCTGGAACCAGGGGAAGCGGAGGAATTGCTTGCGAAAAACCCACGCAACGCCGATTGCCTCTTCCCATATCTCAACGGCGAAGATCTAAACAACAACCCCGAACAAAGGCCAAGTCGCTGGGTAATTTGCTTCCACGATTGGCCGTTAGAACGCGCTCGAGAGTATCCCGACCTGCTTGCCATTGTCAAAGCACGTGTGAAGCCGGAACGCGAGAAGCTGCGAAACGATGTATCCGGCTATGACCGCCTGAAGCAAAACTGGTGGCTTTATGCGGCGTTCGCTAAGGGTATGCGTCAAGCCATCGCCCCTTTGCGGCGGGTGTTGGTGCGCAGCCGGATTGCTGAGCTTCATGCGCTGGTTTTCGTACCCACTGGCTGGGTGTACAACGAGAAGACTATTGTGTTCGCTTTCGATGATGATTACCACTTTGCGCTGCTGCAGTCCTCCATTCACGAAAGCTGGATGCGACGCTTCACATCCACGCTTCGAACTGACATCAATTACGCCCCCACCGACTGTTTCGACACCTTTCCTTTCCCGCCCGCAGAATATGCTGAGAGAGATCTTAGGGCTTTGTTGCGCCAATTCCCATTTGCTGAAGCGGCACGCATAGGGGCTGAGTACCACGAACACCGCCGCCAAGTTATGCTTGAGCGTCAGCTGGGATTAACTAAGGTCTATAATCTCTTCCACAACCCCCAATGCAAGGACGCAGACATCCTGCGCCTGCGTGACCTCCATATCGCTATGGATCGAGCAGTGCTGGCATGCTATGGGTGGGAGGACATCGATTTGAAGCACGATTTTTACACTAACGAGCGCGATCAAGTTCGATTTTGCCCAAGCCGAGAAGCTCGAAGAGAAATCCTTTTTCGGCTGTTGAGGCTGAATGCCGAACTGTCGAGGCAAGCGCAGGTATGAGCGAGTGGCAAGAAGCACGGAAAAGGTGGAACTGGATAAATGGTTGGCTGACGGCGGCATTGCACGCTTGCATCGCCGGAACAGGCCTTAGCGTCGATGCCACGCTGTTGGCAGATCGGCTCTTGGAAGCACATTGTCGGCGAGTGCGAGCGTGGATGAGAGACATTGTAGCCGGCCCGCCTGTAGAGGCGAGGGGATGTTCTGGAAGTCGATAAGATGTGTAGCTTTGTCGGTCGGAAGGACCGGAAGCGGTGGACGTGGACGGCCCTGTGCCGCCGCACTGGGCAAGTCGTCGCTTGTGTCGTCGGGGACCGGAGCAAGGCCACATGCCAAAAGCTTTGGAAGAGCATTCCCGAAGCCTATCGGTCGTGCCAGAGCTACAGCGATTTTTGGACGGCTTATGCCTTAGTCTTTCCCGGGAGACGCATCAGTAGGTGGACAAGTTTACAACCCGGGTCTCATACCATCAGTCATAAGTAGATTACCTCTCCTTTTCTTTTATAGGGCCCGTCCTACGATGTATTATAAAATTTCTTGAAGGTTTTTCCCAAACTGGAGTTATTGAGGATGGACTGAGGAGGTTACGCCATGCATTCGAGCCAAACCATATTTCAAGGTGCCGAAGAAGTGTTTAAATTCCTTATCGAAAACGGGGGACTTGATCCCGAAGGTTATGATAGTGGGCTCATAGAAGAGCTTTGTAAGCCGGAGGCATTGGATATTCAAGAGCCCTGCAAAGCTCTCCTGCGTGATCTTCGTCAACGAAAGATTTCACGTGAACAATTCATTGACACTTTCTCGAATGCCATCCGTGAACGAAGGGTTTCAATTGAGCGGTTCATCGGCGCTTTCTTTAAGGCCATAGAACCTTATGGTAGAATGATGAACGAGCTCTGTGTTTTCTTCGTCCGTCATGGAGCGAGGCGAACCAACGAAGGAATGCGAATGCTGTTCGATTTTGGGAATGGGCCGAAGGACTTAGGGTTCGACCTCCGCCATTTTCGTGAATGGGCTCGGGAATGGCGGCGTATCACGCAGCAAGTTGAGGTCTATGATTGGGATTCTGGAACACTTTGGGAGCTGGGGCGTATCTTCCGTGAACAACTTACTGGCCCCCATACCTGGGAGAACTTCTATAGCCGACGACCCCAGGGAACACGGGAGTGGCTTGATGCCTATTCTCAAGCCTATTCCCGTTATGGGAGCGAGGGACAGTGGCTTTTCCCCCTTCCAGAACCTCTTCCAGAACCACCTCGGGTTGATGTCCCCGAAATAGACACGTGGCTTGAGCGAGCCTGGCGTGTTTGGGAAAGCGTAGTTCGTGCCTATTCCGCTTTCGGCCCATCTGACTTAGAAGAGCAGGAAGAGCTTCGCCGTACCCTGGAGCTTCCCGACTTTGATAATTGGGATCCCAAGATGCTGAGGGTATTGAATTCAGACCGTTGGCCTGAGGTAATGGCGATAGGCCTTTATGGCTGGGCCGAAGACCTTCGTCGATTCCCTCTTGAGGAACGGCTTAATCGTGCACGACCAGCTTTGAATAGGCTGAACGATTTGTTTTCTCGAATCCCCCGCCAGACAAGAACAGTGCAGCAGCTGACACAAGCCCTCATAGAACTGCTCCATCTCCCTATCTGGAGGCGGCGGCATGAGCTTTACCAGGTCTGGGTGCTTACCCAGATTGACGAGGCCCTTAAGCCCTATAGGCCTAAAGTCCATCATGTAGACGGAACCCTGCTATTCAGCTTTTCCGGTACGCATGTGGCAACTGCTGAGTGTGAAGAGGGGAACCTCCATATCTGGAGTGAGCTCCGCACTCCCCTTAAGAACCCGATTGGAAGGGGTCGGAAAAAAGGGATTCAACCTGACTATACGATTGCCCTTGAGCCGATCACGAATCCGCTATCGACCCGAGTCGTGGTTGAGACGAAGCAGTACGCAAGAGCCAGCGTCAGGGACTTCGTGGAAGCCTTAATCGATTACGCACGTGGACGACCTAATGCACGTGTGATCCTTGTCAACTATGGCGCAGCTCCGGAGTGGATACTGGATTATGTGCCTAATGAGCTGCGCCAGCGGACGATGCTGTTGGGATGTTTCCGGCCAAGGGAGCATAAAGTACTGACAGATTTCCAGCGCCTTGTTCGTGACGCTCTTCCGTCGCCTCCTCCTGTGGAAGCTCCAGTCGGACGAGTGTTTGACCTTATCGCTGTGGATATCTCAGCATCCATGGCAGATCAACTTAAGAGAGCCGAGGCGCTTGAGATACTGAGGTGGGCCATTCATAGCTCCCCGGGGGCTCGCCTTCTCGCAGTAGATACCGAAGTCCAGCTTCGATTAAACGCAAGCGACGAAGCCCTGAGGCAGCTTCTGGCTTTGCCTCATAAGGGTGGAACAAACCTCCCTCGAGCCCTTTCACAGGATGATTGTCGACGAGGCCTTGTTATCACCGATCCAGATGGGTGGCAGCAATTAGAAAACAGCGGCCTCAAGCCCAAAATGGTTCTTGTACTTGGTCAACAGGCCTTCGTTTATGTTAATGCTGAGATGTAGAGAAATACCTTTCGGAAATCGCTTCTGGTCCATGACAAGCCATGGGATGATCGATGGGGTTGGGAGCTGTGCAATACGCCTTCTTTTTTGCTGATGAGCGGTATCTAACCAGCGCTTGCAGCCGACACACTCCGCGTGCGGCTGTAGCGTGGTCCGTTAGCAAAGCCGTTCGGTTCATAGGGATCCTGATGGAGTGGTTCCGTAAAGAAACTGAATGAGATGGGGCTGGCCATTGGCAGACGGGAAATTCACATACCCTGGTCGGGGGTGCTAAAGCTGTATGGCCTTGTGGAGATGAATATCCAGGCAGTCAGAGCACGCTTGCGCTCGTAGACGAGTCAGGCGGAAGCGGGGAAGGTGAAGCCGTGAGCATCTTTGAGCTCCACTCCCAGATCCTGGCCGATTACCGCGACTTCATCGGCTCCTTCATCCAGATCGCCGACGAGCGGCTGCGGGAGTTCGTGCAGCGGATGCTGGAGGAGGAGGAGCGGCTGTGGCCGGAGCCGCTGCTCCAGCTCTCGCCCGCCTACGTGCGGGAGGCCACGGTGGAGGAGCTGGCGGCGCAAGGGGTGCTGCACCCCGAGACCGCGCGGATCTTCCGCCGGAAGGACGGGGAAACCTACCGCCTCTACCGCCACCAGGTGCAGGCCATCCGGCTGGCGGCCGAGGGCAAAAGCTTCGTCCTCACCTCCGGGACGGGGTCGGGCAAGACCTTCTGCTACTTCATCCCCATCGTGGACACGGTGGTCCGGCGGCCGGACCTGCCCGGCCCGGTGGCCTTCGTGGTGTACCCGATGAACGCCCTGGTGAACTCCCAGCTCCAAGCCCTCAGGGATCTCAGGCAGCAGTATGAGGAGCGCACCGGCCGGCCCTTCCCCGTGCGGTTCGCCCGGTACACGGGGGAGACCCCCGAGGACGAGCGGGAGGAGATCCGCCGGAACCCACCCCACATCCTCCTCACCAACTACGTGATGGTGGAACTCATGCTGGTCCGGCCGGAGGACCGGCCCCTCATCCAGCCGCAGGCCGAGGCCCCGCTCTTCCTGGTCTTCGATGAGCTCCACACCTACCGCGGGCGGCAGGGGGCGGATGTGGCCATGCTGGTGCGCCGGCTGAAGGCCCGGCTGGAGCGGAAACAGGTGATCCACATCGGCACGAGCGCCACCCTGGTGGCCCACCGGGAGGCCACCCCCGAGGAGCGACGGCGGGTGGTGGCGGAGTTCGCCAGCCGCTTCTTCGGCGCCCCCATCGGGCCCGACCAGGTGGTGGAGGAGACGCTGGAGCCGGCGACCATCGGCGGGCCGCCGAGCCCGGAGGCGCTGCGCCAGGCCCTCTCTTCACCCATCCCCGACGACCTGGAGGGCCTGCGGCGCCATCCCCTCGCCCGCTGGCTGGAATACGCCCTGGGGATCGAACGGGAACCGGACGGGAACTTCCGCCGCCGGCCCCCGAGGCCGCTGTCGGAGGTGGCCCGGGAGCTCTCCGAGCAGACGGGCCAGCCGGAAAGCCGGTGCCGGGAGGCGCTGCAGGAGCTCTTGGCCAAGGCGGCGGCCTTGAACCGGCAGCTGCCCGAGCCGTTCTTCGCCTTCAAGCTCCACCAGTTCATCTCCCAGGGGCGGGCCGTGTACGCCACCCTGGAGCCGCCGGAAACCCGGGCGTTCTCGGCCGAGGGCGAGGTGGTGGCGGAGCGCCCCTTCTACCCCCTTCGGTTCTGTCGCCTCTGCGGGCAGGAATACTATCACGTCCTGCGCAGCTTCGACCGCTTCCTCCCGCACCCCATCGGGGAGGAAGTGCTGGAGGAGGATCTGGAGCCGGGCTATCTGGCCTTCGTGGAGGATTGGAGCGAGGACCGGATCCCCGACGACTGGCGGGGCGCCGACGGCCGCCTCCTCCCGACCTGGCGGGACCGGGTGCCCCGGCCGGTGTGGGTGCGCCCGGACGGCTCATTCTCCGAGGAGCCCGTGGAAGGGGCCCACCGGGCGTGGTGGCAGGCCAAGCGGTTCTGGCTGTGCCTGCGATGCGAGGAATATTACACCGCCAAGGAGGCCGAGTTCACCAAGCTCGCGATGCTCTCCAGCGAGGGCCGATCGTCGGCCACCACCGTCCTGGCCAC
This sequence comes from Thermoflexus sp., assembly GCA_035573655.1. GTDB lineage: Bacteria > Chloroflexota > Anaerolineae > Thermoflexales > Thermoflexaceae > Thermoflexus. The sequence continues at coordinate 35,184 of DATMAC010000065.1, read as the reverse complement.
CTCCGCCCTCCGGCACGCGAAGCGCACGGGCGCGGCCCAGGACAAGCTCCTCACCTTCACCGACAGCCGCCAGGACGCCTCGCTCCAGGCGGGGCACTTCAACGACTTCGTGCACATGGCGGTCCTGCGGGCGGGGTTATATGCGGCCTTGCGCGAGCGGAACACGCTCCGGTTCGACAACGTCGCCCAGGAGACGGTGGAGCACATGGCCCTGGAGCTTCGGGACATCGCCCGGAACCCCCACCTTGATCCCCACTCCACCCACGCGCGGGAGGTCTGGGATACCTTCCGGGAGCTCACGGAATATCGCCTGTATGCCGATCTGCGGCGCGGGTGGCGGGTGCTGCAGCCCAACCTGGAGGATGTGGGGCTTCTACGCATCGAGTACCACGGCCTGAAGGAGGCGTGCGCACGCGACGAGCTCTGGCGCGAGGTGCCCGTGCTGGGGGCGAGCTCCCCCGAGCGGCGGGAGGAGGTCGTCCGCGCCGTCTTGGATCACTTCCGGAAGCGGTTGGCCATCGATGCCCCAGTGCTGGATCGGAAGTTTCAAGCCGGGTTGTGGAAGAGGGCCCAAAACCATCTCAACGACTTCTGGGGCATCGACCCGGAGAGCGAGTTCCTCCGGGAGGCCACCTGGTTCGTCCGATCCACGAAGCCCGGGGGGCTGCCCGAGGAGGGCATGTACCGACTGAGCGAACGGTCCGTGCTGGGCCGTTACCTGCGGGATGAGCTCGAGCTGGAAACGCTGGAACCGTTCCTCGGCCGGTTCCTGGATGTCTTGGTGAGCCAAGGGTTCCTGCGGAAGGCCGAGCCGGTGGAGGGTTTCGAGCGCTATCGCCTGAACGCCGCCTGCCTCGTGTGGTGCTTGGGCGATGGCACCCCACCGCCCCCGGACCCGGTGTACGCGCGGGGGAGCCGCCCCCGAAGCGCGGTCAACCGTTTCTTCCTGCAGTTCTATCAGACGGCCGCGCGGGACCTGGGCGCGCTGGAGGCCCGCGAGCACACCGCCCAGGTGGTGGCCCCCGGCGAACGGGAGCGCCGGGAGCGGCGGTTCCGATGGCTCCCGCAGGACCAACGGGACCCCCAGGTGGGCCGGCGCCTGCCCTACCTGGTCTGTTCCCCCACCATGGAGCTCGGCATCGACATCGCCGACCTCGACATGGTCCACATGCGGAACGTCCCGCCCACGCTTGCCAACTACGCCCAGCGGAGCGGACGGGCGGGGCGGCAGGGCCAGCCGGGCCTCATCTTCACCTACTGCTCGGCGGGGAGCAGCCACGACCAATACTTCTTCCGGAACCCGGCGGAGATGGTGTCGGGCGCGGTGCGCGCCCCGCGCCTGGACCTGGCCAACGAAGCCCTGGTGCGGGCCCACGTGCAGGCGGAGTGGCTGGCCCAGGTGGGGTTGCCCCTGCACGAGTCGGTGGAGGACGTGGTGAACACCGAGCGGTTGCCGGACCTCCCCCTCCGCGAGGACGCCGCCCGGCAGATCCAGCTGAGCCCGAAGGCCTTGGGGCGGTTGCGGGAGCGGCTCGAGCGCGTGCTCCAGGCGGACCGCGATCTGCTGCAGCAGGCGGGGTGGTTCGATGCGCGCTGGCTGGACCGGGTCCTGGAGGAAGCCCCCCGGCGGTTCGACGAGGCCTTCAATCGGTGGCGGGAGCTGTTCCGGATCGCGACCGAGCAACTTCAGCGGGCCCAGCGGGAGATGATAACCGCCCGAGGGACGAAGGAACAGCAGCAAGCCTGGCGTCAGCAGGAGGAGGCGCTGCGCCAGCTCAACCTGTTGCGCCAGATAGGCGTGGCCCGGGAGGAGAGCGACTTCTACCCCTACCGCTACCTGGCCACCGAGGGCTTCCTGCCCGGCTACAACTTCCCCGCCCTCCCGGTCCGGGCGTGGGTCCCCCGCGGCGACGGCGAGTTCATCGCGCGGCCGCGCGCCCTGGCCATCCGTGAGTTCGCTCCCCACAACATCGTTTATCACGAGGGGACCAAATGGCGCGTGTCCAAGTTCAGCATCCCCCCCGGCGGCCTCGAATCGCGCCGTCGGCAGCACCGGCTGTGCCTCGAGTGCGGCGCCTTCGCCGACCCGAGCCTGGAGCGCTGCCCGGCCTGCGACACCCTCTTCGACGGCACGAACAGCCGGATCGCCACGCTGCTGGACCTCCCCAACGTGGTTCTGGAACGCCAGGAACGCATCACGTGCAACGAGGAAGAGCGGATCCGCCGCGGCTATAAGCTCCAGGTGGCCTATCAGTTCGCGGCGGCCGGGCCCGGCCTCCGCGTGGTGGAGGCCGACGTGCAGGTCGGCGGGGGAACGCTGTTCCGGCTCGCCTACGGCCCCGCGGCCACGCTGCTCTACATCAACTGGGGCTGGAAGGGGCGGCCGCAAGGGTTCGTGGTGGATCTGGTCTCCGGGGAGCTGGTTGAGGAGGAGACGAAGAAGGGCCAGGGGAACCAGAAGCCCTGGGGTGCATCGCAGAACCGGGAACGGCTGGCGTTGTGCGTGTGGGACACCCAGAACATCCTCCTGGTCCGCCCCGCGAAGCCGGACCTGTGGGCGGACGAGCGGACGGAGGCCAGCCTGGAGTACGCCCTGAAGCGGGGGATCGAGCAGCACTTCCAGCTGGAGGAGCGGGAGCTGGGGGTGGAGCGGGTGGGTCGAGGGAAGAACCGCGCCCTGCTGTTCTACGAGGCGGCGGAGGGCGGGCTCGGCGTCCTGCGCCGGCTGGTGGAGGAGCCCGAGGCCCTGGCCGCCGTGGCGCGGGAGGCGTTGCGGATCTGCCACTTCGGGGAGGACGGCAGCGACCTCAAGCCCGCTTGCCCGCAGGCCTGCTACGAGTGCCTGTTGAGCTACACCAACCAGCTTGAGGCCCACCTGCTGGACCGCCGACGCGTCCGAGACCTGCTCCTTCAGCTCATGGAATGCCGCGTGGAACGGCGGGTCCAGGGGCGGAGCCCAGAGGAGCATTTGGAAGCGCTCCGGAGCCGGGCCCAGTCGGGGTTCGAGCGGGATTTCCTCGATTTCCTGGCGAAAGGCGGCTATCGGCTGCCTGACGAGGCCCAGAAATCGTTCCAGGAACCCCGCTGCATCGCCGACTTCTTCTACGAACCCAACGTCGTCGTCTTCTGCGACGGCCCGCCCCACGACCATCCCGATCGGCGGCGGATCGACGAGCGGGTCCGGCGGGAGCTCCTCGCCCAGGGTTACCGGGTGATCGTGATCCGTTGGGACGAGGATCTGAAGGCCCAGGTCGAACGGTATCCGGAAGTGTTTGGGGGGAACGCGTAGAGTTTACCCTGCCAGACCGGCTGGAACATGCAGAGCCGTGTCCAACCCCATGTTACTCCAGTCGGCTGTTCCCTCGGCGGCGGTGCGGAGTTCGGTCGCAGCCGCTGAGCTCAGTGCCGTTGGGCGGCGTTGAGTTGAAAGTTGAAGGGAGAGAGATGACCCAGGGCCCAAGCATCCAAGATCTTGAGGAAGCCAGGCGGGTGTTTGAAGAAAGGGAGCCTCGTGACCTTTTCTACCGTGCTGCCACGGAGTTAGTCGCGCTATCGCTGGAAGGCAAGACCGCGTTAACTGTTGCCGAAGCCTTGGCCGTGCTTCTGCAGACGTGGAACAGGATGTTCTATCGGTATCGAAAATTCAACAGCCAGCATTTTGCAGACATCGAGCGCCTTCTCCACGATTACCATTCAGAGCTCATGGGCTACAGACAACGCTCAATAGAAAGCTTTAGCCAAGCAGACGAAGCACAAGTGGTACGTCTTTTCAGGGATTTTGAGGCAGTTCTCGGTCCTGTCGGCGCAGCGAAGTGTTTACATCTTTTGGCTCCGCGGTTCTTTCCCCTGTGGGACCGCGCCATCGCCGCCGCTTATCGCCTTCCATTGCAAGGGAAGGGCGAAAACGCTGAGAGATATTGCCGCTTTATGAAGAAAGTGAAGGAGCAAGTTGAACGCCTTGGTGGAGAGAAGGCCATTGGACGCAATCCGTTGAAGGCGATAGACGAGTACAACTACTGCAAGTACACAAAGAAGTGGATGTAGCGGTAGCTTTTGGCGGCCCAACGTGCGCAGGGGGCGGACAGCGCTTTCGGCGCCACCGCTCGAGCGCGAGCTGTTGTTAGCTGTGGAAAGCGTAGGGGAGGTTATGTCATGGCATCAAAAAGCATGGCTTTTGAGGTCATCGAGAACAGCGGGCCAAACAATCTTCGAGATACGCTGAGAGCCAAACTTGCTAAAGCATCTGAAGTCTGTATTGCTGTTGCCTTCATTACCGAATCAGGACTAGATGAAATCATCCAGCCACTACGCCAAGTTGCGACACAAGGGAAAGTAAGGCTCATCACAGGCTTATATCAGCGTGTCACAGAGCCGAGGGCTTTGAAAACCTTGCTTCGCATCCAAACAGAAACTCGCGGCAACTTTTCAGTACGGTTATCCAGAGACCCACAGTTTCACCGCAAACTGTTTTTGTTAGAAATCGGAGCACAGGCAGTTGCCATTGTCGGCTCCTCAAATTTGACCAGAGAGGGCTTGCGGAGTGGCGGTGAACTTGACCTTATGATTTCGCTTCCCAAGAGCGCTCCTTTATATAAGAGATTGAAACAAGCATTTGAGAAGGATTGGCATCGCTCGGTTCCTCTGACAGCCCAACAAATTGCAAGATACGAGAACACTCGGCCCACACAGGTTGGGCAAGAAAGTTATACCAAAGGTCAACTCAAGAAAATCTTGGGAACAGAACCAATCCATGAAAAGGCGAACGTAAAGGGTGAGCCAATTAATTATTGGCGAGACTTCATAACTGGTTTGGCCAGAAAGCGTACAGAGCGAATCATAAGTGAGACCACAAACTGGGATGATAGGAACTACGATTGGTTCAGCACGGGTGGGCCTCATCCATACAAAATAGGCGACCGAATCTTCTTATTTGATTTTCCAGCCCAACGCTTGGACCTTGTCGAAGTGAAAGACATTACACGCACGCCCGTTCCTACTCCAGATGGCCGACATTTCGTCGCATATAGACGAGTCAGCAACTATAGTCGACGGTTTTCAAGCAGACTCTGGAAGCAATTGCAGAGTGTTGGCATCCGGGAAAAGGACGCACGGCATAGTAGGAAGAAAATTAATGCTAAACTTGCAGAACGCTTGAAGAGCATGTTACGCACTGCAAAAAGCGCCGACCGATAAGTTGCACACCCCTGCTGTGAATTCTAGATGCCGAGGGCAAACGGTCGATGCAAGATCAACACTACGGCAGTGAGAAGAACTCGTCAGGCCCGTCCGCCAAAGGTCTTGGCCCAATGAAGCTCCATGAGAAAATAGTTCTTCAACATCGATAGTGTGGTCTCCATCGGGCGGCGAACCCGGTGGAATGGTCGCCAAAAAGCAGGATCCCACCGCCGACGGCTGTTCCGCTTGGGCGGGATGAGCCAGAGATCGGCCCCGGGCTTTCTGCCGTTCCACCACCTCTCAAGTGATAAGGAGAGGGCGCATTGTGGGGAGTCAAAAACGCCCCTATGGGATTTGAAGGACACGATGTCGGCGAACCCAGCCGATGGGAGCGTGGACACTGAGGGATCGACGGTAGAACGAATCTTCTCACCCCAGCGCCCCCGAGGGACATACCGGGCGACAGCGGGAGGTGCTCCATGCCAGCGGAAAACCACATCGAGGTGACCGTCGGCGACTACGGGACCATTTTCGTGGAGATCGCCCCGACCGCGCGGGAAGGGTGGCGGGAGGCGGGCCGCCCGATTGAACTGGTCCAGAAAATGACCGTGGAGTTTGAGCGGGTGATGGAGACCGTGCGCACCATCGCCCGTGGCTTCCGGGACGGCCTGGAGCGCCTGGAGGAAAAGACCCGCCCCGATGAGGCCACCTTGGAGTTCGGCCTCAAGCTGGGCGGCGAGACCGACGTTGTCCTGGTCAAGGCCTCCGGCGAGGCCACTTTTAAGATCTCCCTGACCTGGAAGAGCGGGACCTGAAGCCTCGGCCGAAAGGAGGCGTTGGGGTGCCTGGCTGGGAGAACGCCGTTGTCCGGGTGGAGGGAGCAAGCATCGGCACCGGCTTCGTCATAGACCGGGAGCACGGCCTTCTGTTGACCTGCGCCCACCTGATCGACGACCGGCCGGAAGTTTCAGTGCGCCTGCCGGACGGGACCACCCGGACCACCCGCGTTCTGGAGAACTGGGCCCCGGACCTGGACGCCGCGCTCCTCCAGGCCTTGGATCCTCTGCCGGAGAGCGTGGCGGAGCCGCTGCTGGGGCTGGAAGTGGTCGCCGGCCATCGATTCCGCAGCTGGGGTTACCACTACGCCGCAGACCCAGCCTCTCTCCCCATTGAGGGCGAGATCCGGGGCCTGGGCCGGGTGGACCGTCAGCCGGCCATCCTCCTCAGCAGTAAGGAGGTGGCCGAGGGGATGAGCGGTGCGCCGCTGGTGGACCTCGCCACCGGCCTGGTGGTGGGAATGGTACGCCGCTACCACGAAGGGGAGCGCTGGCTGGCCTGCGCGGTTCCCCTCTTCGCCATCGCCGACCGCTACCCTCTGCTGCGGGAGCGGACCGCCGAGGCCCGGTACCGGCGCCTCCTCCGGGCTGCCTACGGCTTCTGGGAGCGCCGCTTCGCCCCCCTGGGGATGACCCTCCAGGAGCGGCTGCCGGAGCCTCAGCGGGGCTGGATCCCCCCCAGCTTCAGCGTGCTGGAGGAACAGGAAGAGCGACGGGGTGAGAAAGGCCAAAAGGCGGTGACCTACCGCCCCGTTCCCCTCCCTGGCGGCTTGCCCGAAGCGCTGGAACGCTACCAGGCGGTGGTCCTCCTGGGCGAGCCGGGCGCGGGGAAGACGACCGCCCTCTCCCATCTGGCCGGCCAGCAGGCCGATGACCCTACCCGTATCCCCCTCCTGGTGACCCTCCGCCGCTACGAGCGGGACGAAGAGGTCCTGCCCTTCCTCCGCCGCACCTGGGCGCTGGCCCTCCAGGACGACCTGACGATGGCGATCCAAGCCGGGGAGACTGAGGACCTTCCCCTCCACGTGGTGGAGGAGACGGTGGCCTCGCTGGCCCCGCTGCTGGAGCACCTCCTGGAGCAGGGGCGGCTGCTCCTCCTGCTGGACGGCCTCAATGAAATGCTCGGCCTGGGCCCGGGGGACCCGCGCCTTTCTCGTCTGGCCGCCTTCGTGGACCGGGCCCGGGCGAAGGGCAACCGGGTGGTGATCTCCTGCCGGATGCTGGATTACACGAACCTGCGTCGTTCCCTGGAACTCCCCCTTCAGCCGGTCCGCCTCGAGTCGCTGGATGAGGAACGCATTCGGATCTTCCTCCGGAATTACTTGGGGGAGGAGCGCGGGGAGGCCCTGGCCCGCTGGCTCCAGGCGCCGGAGCAGCGGGCCGTGCGTGACCTCTGCGAGATCCCCTTCTTTCTCCGGCTGGTGGCCTATCTGTACGAGCAGGAAGGGCAACCCCCTTCCCGCCGGATAGACCTGCTGGACCGCTACCTTCAGGTAGCGGTGCGGCGGGAGCAAGAGCGGCGAGGGGAGCGATGGCCCCCTGCTGCGCTGGTGGAGCCTCTGGCGGACCTGGCGCTGGCGATGCAGGAGGAGGGGAAGCTGGAGTTCTGGGAGAACGAGGCGGGCCAGTATCTGGCGTCGTTCCCCTACGGCGGGGCGGCAGCTGCCCTGCGCCTGGCCGAGGGCGCGGGGCTCCTGCGGGTGACCCTGACAGATGATCTGCGGGGGACCCGGCTGCGCTTCGTCCACCAGTTGTGGCAGCAGGATCTGGCGGCGCGGGCGCTGGTGCGGCGCGCGGGCGGCAACCCCCACGTCCTCTGGGAATTCCTCCGCCCCCATCTTCTGGAGGAGCGGTACACCGAAGTGATCCCGCTGGCCGCGGCGCGCCTGGAGGACGCTGATACATTCGTCCAGCATCTTCTGAAGGCCAACCGCAATGACTTCTGGAGGCAGCGGCCCCTGAGGATAGCTGCTACCGCGCTGGCTGAGGGGGCATCAGTGCGAGAAGAGACCTGGCAGGCGATTCTGGATGACCTGGCTATTGTAGCCCGAACCCGTCCGATGTTTGAATTTGAACGCGTCAGTGCTCAATTTGCACTCCAAGTCCTGACTCGCCTGAATGCCGCCGACCGTCTGTTGGCCCTGGCACGGGATGAGGGGGTGGCGGCTGAAGTGCGCCAGGGGGCTGCCGAAGCGCTGGGGGAACTGGGCCGGGCCGAGGAGGCGGCGGAGGTTCTGTTGGCCCTGGCGCGGGATGAGGGAGTGAAGGCGGATGTGCGCTGGAAGGCCGTCAGGGCCCTGGAGGAACTGGGCCGGACTGAGGAGGCGGTGGAGGTTCTACTGGCCCTAGCGCGGGATGAGAGGGTGGAGGCGGATGTGCGCCAGGTAGCCGCCGAAGCGCTGGGGGAACTGGGCCGGGCCGAGGAGGCGGTGGAGGTTCTGCTGGCCCTGGCGCGGGATGATCGGGTGGCACCCTGGGTGTGCCAGGGCGCCGTCCAAGCGCTGAGGGAACTGGGTCGGGCCGAAGACCTGCTGGCTCTGGTGCGGGATGAGGGGGTGGAGGAGTGGGTGCGCCGGGAGGCTGTCATGGCCCTGAGGAAACTGGGCCGGGCCGAAGACCTGCTGGCCTTGGCACAGGATGCGGGGGTGGAGACCGAAGTGCGTCGGGAGGCTGTCAGGGCCCTGGAGGAACTGGGCCGGGTCGAAGACCTGCTGGCCCTGGTACGGGATGAACGGGTGGATGGATGGGTGTGCTGGGCGGCGGCCGAAGCGCTGAGGAAACTGGGCCGTGCCGAGGAGGCCGTGGAGGTTCTCCTGGCCCTGGCGCGGGATGAGCGGGTAGAGGCGGGGGTGCGCCGGGCGGCGGCCGAAGCGCTGGGGAAACTGGGTCGGGCCGAGGAGGTGGCGGAGGTTCTGCTGGCCCTGGCGCGGGATGCGGGGATGGCGGCCGGGGTGCGCTGGGCGGCCGCCGAAGCGCTGGGGAAACTGGGTCGGGCCGAAGATCTGCTGGCCCTGGCGCAGGATAAGGGGGTAGAGGCGGATGTGCGCTGGAAGGCCGTCAGGGCCCTGGAGGAACTGGGCCGGGCCGAAGACCTGCTGGCCTTGGCGCGGGATGCGGGGGTGGAGACCGAAGTGCGTCGGGATGCTGTCAGGGCCCTGGAGGAACTGGGCCGGGTCGAAGACCTGCTGGCCCTGGCACGGGATCGCAAAGTGAACGTCCGCGTCCGTTGGAAAGCCGTCCAAGCCCTGGGTCAACTTGGCCGGGCTGAGGACCTGCGGAGCCTGGCACAGGACGAATCGGTAGGTTTTTTGGTTACCCAAGCAGCAGAGAGAGAGCTGGAGAAAATGGGTCTGCGGCTCGATTCTCCCCTCCCGGACAATCCTCGTCCCTTCGCTGAGCATCTGGATGAGCTGAGACACCGGCTCAGGATCTGCCTTCTGACCTGGCTGCTCGGAACAGGAATCGCTGCTGGACTGTTTCCTCTCCTGGTTCTTCCCGCCCTTCGCGCCCTTTATGGAGCGCCAGTGGGCACCGTCATCGGTTCCGCGCTGGCCGCCGCCCGCTGGCCCGCCGCGTTGACCGTGGGCGGCGGGCTGGCCCTGGTGGTCGTGGTATACCACGCCCTCCGGTTCGCCTGGCCTGGGTTGCTCCCTTGGGAGCAGCGGCAGGCTATCCGATACGCGGGTATCGGGTTTCTCCTGCTCTATGTCATCGCTCCCTTGATCGTGTTTATTCTGAGCCGGACGGCTCTCTGGGACAGCGTGGCCCTCCCGATGGGTTGGAAGCTCTACCTCCTGCATCGGATCGCATGGCTTCCCTCCGTTTCTTACCTGATGTTCCTGATGAGCCGACGGATACTTTTGGCCAAAGAATTCCAGGATTGGCTGGGGATGCTGGAGATGGTAGTAAGGCGATGGCTTTTCGTAAGCGCTTTGCTGCTGCCCGCGCTGGCTTTGCTGTTATTGCCTTTCTGGACGCTCTCCCTGCTGATGGGAGCAACGTTAGGGTTTGGGTTTCTCTGGGCCTCTCGCGCGCCCATTGCTATAGAGAAGCAGATTCGCAGGCTCGGCTTATAGCTGAAGTTCGGACACAAGTTTGGACATCGAGCAGGTGGGGTCCTCAACCCGCCTCCAGGGGCCGCGTTGCGATCCAAGCCGATGTTTGATTCAGGGGTTTCTGGGGCTGGGCCGGGGGCCGAAGGCCCCCGGCCCAGCCCCAGAAAAATTTGGGGGAGGGGTCATCCCGCTCTTCACCGAGAAGGGGTGCGGCTTAGCGCAGAGCACGCAAAGGGCGCAGAGAGCATCCCTAAAAGCTCTGCCTCCCTCTGCGCCCTCTGCGGTGAAAACCGCATCCCAGCCGCTGGGGAGAACGCTCTTACTTCGCGGTGAAGGGCATGATCATGCCGAGTTCGGCATGGGCCTTGCCGCTGGCCGAATCGGGCACGTTACAAAGCACCACGTAGTTGCCCGGCTGAAGGTCCAGGACCAGCCAGGCGGACTTGCCCACGCTCAGCGCCTGCATGCCGCCGATCGCCTCGAAGGGTGGCGGGCCAGCGGGCGATTGGAGGAACGCGCCGACGTCGGCCATCGTCTTGCCGGGGGCGAGCTGAAAGATCACGATCTCATGAAGCTGGGGCCCCGCGTTCTTGATCTCCCAGGTCTGCTGACCGGCCTTGACCTCTGCCGGCATCTCAAAGCCGAAGTCCTTGAGGACCACGCTCCGGACCGCCTGGGGCGCCTGCGCCCCAGCTTGTCCGTTGGCCGCAACGACTTGAAGCGGCCTCACCATCCCTTTGGCCAGATGGGGGACGCCGTCCGCGCTGGGGACAAAGCATAGGATCACGTAATTGCCCGCCTTCAGGTCCAACACCACCTCCTGGCTTTTGCCGGGGTCCAGGACGCTCGGCCCGCCCACAAACTCCAGGAGCGCGATCGCCGCTTGCTCCCCTTGCGCGAACGCGGCTTGCAGGTCGTCCATCGTCTTGCCATCCTGCAGGCGTGCGAGTTGTGCATGGTGCAACTCCTGGCCATCGTTCTCCAGCCTGACCGAGATCAGGCCTGCGTTCACCTGCGCCGGAGCGTCAAAGGCGTAGTCGGTGGCCTTGATGACGATCCGGGGAACGGTCACCGTGGCGGGCGTGGTACCACAGCCGGTCAGGACCAGCCCGAGGGCAGCCAATGCGGTCAACCAGAAAGCGATCCAACGCAAACGTTGAGCGGACATTCAATATGCCTCCTTTGGTCGAAGCAGGACAAATTGGTGGGTAGGTATGCGCTGGAGCTTGGTCTGGTGACCTATGGCGCCCTCAATCTGGGCAGGGCGACTGAAGGTCTTGCCACAGAGGGTGGATCGGTGGAGCCGGTCTTTCGGGCTGTGGAGGACGATGGGGCCTTGGCCTACCTGTTCCCGGGCCGGGCCATCCGGATGGTGGCCAAGCGCTTTGGGCGGGCCCAGGGCTTTCCACCTCCTGAGCGTAGGTTGGGTGGAGGCCCATCGGGACCTGTTCCTCTCGTCGTCATCCGGTGTCATCCAAGTTTAAGCGCATCGCTGCCAGCGTAATGAACCGGGGTGAGGAAAAGGGGAATATGTGGTTTAGAAAAAGTCAACAAGGGTGGTCCAGGCGGATTTCAAGCAAAAACGTTGTAGAAGGGCGAAAAGGGAGGATTGTGTGCTTTCAGAACGTACAAAAGTGAGTATTGGATTGGTTCACCGAAGATGGATTGTGAGGGGGCTGGCGCAGGAAGGTTCCAACGAGCGTGGTCTGACCTACGTTGAGGTGACAGGGTAGGGCCCCTGGGTGTTGAGGAGATGGGGGCCCTCGGTTTTCAGCGTGATGCAGGGACGATAGAGGGAGAGGGGGCGCCAGGCCAAGGGAGCAAGGGCTTGGGAGGATGAGTGGGCCTCCGCGCCGAGTGACTGCCTGGCGTTTGACTGAAAAGCCCATTGGGAGTATAAATGAATTAACTTTTTAAGCAAAAAAGCCCTCGGCGGTGTGGGCCGCACCGACCGGAGGGCGGATCCCCACCCCGGCGGCGGCGCGGAGATCGTTTTGTGCACACCACGGAAAGCGGCCTTCGCCAAGTCCCGGCGGAGGCCGCTTTTGTTCTTCACGGCCCCAGATCGAGGCGGCGATGGACTTCAGTGGAAGGCATCGCTGTCCGGATGCTCTGGCGACCGAACCAGGGCCTGGATTCCGGGGGTCCCCACAAAATGATTGTGCACGAGGTCTAATCTTAAACATGTCTGCACCTGTCTTGCGGATCTTCCTTTTCGGCGAGCCGCACCTGGAATATAGGAGACGAAGAATCCTCCTGCCCCAACGGGAGAGCTTGCTGCGCCTCTTCGTGCGCTTGACGCTGCAGGCGGGGCAAATGCTGGCCCGCAAGCACCTGGCGTTCACCCTTTGGCCTGATGTCCCCGAGGCGGAAGCCCTGGCCAATTTGCGCCGTCATTTGTATCTCCTTCGCAATCTTTTGCCCCCTGAAACGCGAGCGCTGCTGCTGACCCTGCCGCAGAGTGTGTGCTGGCAAGATTCTCCTGTATGTTGGGTGGACGTAAACGAATTCGAACAGGTGGGTACAAGCCTCGAGGCGCTCGAGCGGGCCGTGGCATTGTATCGTGGCGACTTGGCATTGGGGGTATATGACGATGATTTTGTGATCGCCCGCCGCGAAGCGCTGCGCAACCGTTACCTGAGTTTTCTCAAGAGATTGGCGGAAGGTTATTTCGAGCACGGGGAATGGGCTCGCGCGCTGGAGTGGGCGCGCCTCCTGATCGCCCAGGAACCCTGGGACGAAGAGGTCGTGCGCTTGAAGATGACCCTCGAAGCCCAAACCGGCAATCGCGCGGCCGCCCTGGCGACCTACCAAGACCTGGCGCGCCAACTGGAGCGGGACCTGGGCACCCATCCCATGCCGGAGACGATGGCGCTTTACAGCGACATCCTGCACAACCGGCTATCGCGCCCGGCTGCGCCCCGAAAAGTGGCCGCCCCGCTTTTTGTCGGCCGCGAAGCGGAGCTGGAACAGCTCTCTGTGCTGTTCCGCAGCCTGGTCAGTGGGCAGGGACGGATCGTTTTTATCTCCGGCCTGCCAGGAGTCGGCAAGACGGCGCTCCTGCAAGAAGCTTTGCGCCGCATGGCGGAAGATTTGGGAGCGGCCGCGCCGCGCGTCTTGTGGGGGGCTTGCTCGTCACCGATGCGCGATGCTCCGCCCCGCCCTTACGCGCCGTGGGAGCAAATTCTCAACGCCGCCGCACCCCTCCTGGCGCGCAGCGATCGGATTCCACCCGAATGGTTGAATCGCCTCCTACCCCTCGTCCCCGATCTGGCGCTGCTCAAGCACGGCTTGCTTGCCCATGCGCAACCCAACGCGGACGAACTGCGCGCCGCCTTGCGACAGGCTTTTCACGCCCTAGCGCTGGACCGCCCGCTCATTCTCATCCTCGAAGATGCCCACTGGGCGGATGATGCCTCGCTGGAGGCGTTGCGCGAATTGACCGAAACCTGCCCAGCGCTTCCCATGCTGATCCTCGTCACGCACCGGCTGGATGACCTGCCCCTGCCGCTATTGCAACTCAAACGCACCCTGCGCCAGCGGCGCGCCCTGGTTGAACTCCCGCTCCAAACCTTCCGCGCCGACGAAGCGCAGTTGCTTCTGAGGACCCTGCTCGGCGAAAAGATCCTGCCGCCCTCGCTTTGCGAAGAATTGACCCGCTACGCCAACGGCTTGCCGCTCCTGCTGCGCGAAGCCGCCGAAACCATCCGCCAGGCGCGGGCAGGACGCACGGCTCTGCCCACCCTGCGCGATTCGATCGCTCTGCGCCTGGGAGAGTTGAACCATGCCGCGCGCGAGATGCTCGAAGCCGCGGCGCTGCTGGGTTCTTCGTTTTCCGGCCGCGAATTGGAAGCCATGCTGGGCTGGTCGGAATCCGCCTTTACCGCCGCGCTGGATCACTTGACAGCCCGCCGTTTTCTGACCGAAGCCTCGCTGCCCGGCGCGCCGGATTACGCTTTTCCCCATCAGTTGATTCACGAAATCATCCTCGAGACGATCCCTCCCGCGCGGGCCGTTCATCTCCATCAGCGGGCGGCCCTTGCCCTGCAGCGGGTTCACGCAGCCGAGAGCGGATTCGCTGGGCGGATCGCTGCCCATTACGAGGCCGGCGGTTTGTCCCTGCCCGCGGCGCGCTTCTGGCTGGAACACGCCCGCGAAAACACCGAGCTGGCGGCGTTCGACGCGGCGCTGCAATCGATCGAACACGCTGAATCGCTGCTGGCAGCGGATTCCTCGCTGGAAAGCCGCGCGCTGCGGGCGGAGGCCGCCCTGCAGCGCGGCGTCATTGCCTACTATCGCGGTCAGATGTCCGATGCCTTGTCGCTTCTGCAAGAAGCCTTACGCCTTTCCAGCGACTTCCCACCCGTCCGTGCCCACGCCCTCTCCCGCCTGGCCTACGTGCTCTACATCGGCGACCGCTACGTCGAAGCCTGGCAATCTGCCGACGAATCGCTCATGCTGGCCCGCGCCCTGGCCGATTCGCAGGCCGTCATCCGCGCGCTCAACATCCGCGGCATGGCCGCCCTGATGCTTGGGCATGCCCAGGAAGCCATCCGCGATCTGCGAGAGGCGCTCTCGATCGATGCGGTTCACTCCGCACCCTCCGTGCAAACCGTGCAGAGCCTCAATTACTTGGGGACCGCGCTGGTCTTCGTCCAGGATTATGCAGGGGCGGGCGAAACCCTCGCTCAAACGGTGGAGCTGGCGAGACGCGGCGGCCTGCGGCGGCAGGAATCCGCCGCGCTGGCCATGCAGGGGCAGGTGGCGTTCAATTGCGGACGTTATCCCCAAGCCATCGAAACCTACCGCCAAGCGATTGAGGTGGCCGGCGATTCGCACCTGCCCGGCCTGTGGAGCAAATTCGCCGGGCGCGGCGCGGCCTATCTGCGCATGGGGCGGCTGCAGGAGGCGCAGTCTGATTTCGAACGCGGGCTGGAGATCGCCTGCCAGGTAAAGAGTCCCTATGGCGAGCTGCTCCTGCGCGGCTATCTGGCGTTCACGGCCCTGGCTGCCGGTTGCGCTCCCGCCGATTCGCTCCTCGCGCTGGAGCGCGAGGCCGCCGCGCAGGACCTCCATGCGGTGGTCCTGACGATCGCCCTCTTCCGCGCTCGGCTGCGGCGGCTGGCCGGGGATGGAGAACAAGCGGACGTGGCGCACCGCCGCGCCGTTCAAGCGGCCCAAGCCAGCGGCGTCCCGCAATTCCTGCAAACCGCGCAGTTGGAATGGCTTTACGCGCAGGCGCAAAGCGGCGCGTCCGACCGGGCGCTGTTGGAGACACTCACCCGTCAGGCGGGAGATTCGGGCGAAACGCCGCAGCAAGCCTTGGCCAAACTCACCCTGGCCGCGATCTTCCGTTCCGAGGACCGCCCCGCCGAAGCGCTCGCCGCGGCGCGCGAGGCCCTCGCCTTGGCGCGCGCCTGCCCCGATGCCATCCTCATCGGCGAGTCGCTCTGGCTGATGACGAGGCTGCGCCAGGCGATGGGACAAGAGAACGAAGCCCAAACCGCCCGCGCCGAATTGCTCTCCCTGGCTGAAACCGCCTTCGCGCCGTTTCGGCTTGTGGTAGAAAGCCTGCTTGCCGAATCTCTGCGGGAAATCGTCATTCGTAGTTCATAAATCCCGCATTTCCCCCTTTTCTCCCCAAAATGGCCCATTCCAGACGCCCTCCGAGGACGCTTCGAGGACGTTTTGAGGACGCTCATTCTTGTATAAGACAAGCAAGGCAGAAAATATCCTGTTTGTCTTGCTCTGTTGCAAGCAACCGAGAAGGTCGCCCCAATTCGTTGTGATGAACTTTCGATCCATGGGATTTCTATGTGGGGTGGGCCGCGTAAGCGGCCCACCCCACATAATAAAAGGAGGAAGCAATGAAGACCAGCCTCTTCAGACTTTTATCTTTGTCCGTTGTCCTTGTCCTCATCTTGGTGGCTTGCCGACCGCCCAGCGCGGCGACGCCCCAACCGGCTGCCACCGAACCGGCCTCGGCCGAGCCCACTCCGATCGCGACTCCTGCCCCGCCCGAACCTACCCCGACCGCGACTCCTGCTCCGGAGACTCTGCCCACCGACTTCGTTGAGCTGCTCGATGCCAAGATCGCCTCCGGTGAGTGGACCGAGGAGAAGGGGTTGATCACCCTGCTCAAACACTTCGCCGGCGAAATCCACATGGAAGATGCATCCCTGGACAGGGGCCTGCTCGAAACCGAGGGCTTTGGCATCATGAACTTGGCCGTCGAATATCTGAAAACCGGCACAGACGAGGCGGCCAAGGCAGAGATTACCCGTCTATTGAACATCCTCGTTCCCTCACAGGCCGCCCTCGACCGCTATTCCATTCCTGCCGAGCAGGCCAATCGCCGCCCTGCCGGCCTGGCCGCTCCCATCAGGCAAAGACAGGACTGCGCCGCTTTGTGGGCAGCGGGTTTCCCCGACACCCCCACCACCCCCTTTCCTTGCTTTATGTACGGCGAACGGTCGGTCGCCGGGCAGAGGTTTCGTGTCTACTATCCGCTCGCCTGGCGCGATAGCGGGCTAAACGTAAGACTAAACGAAACGTTTGAGAATACCCTGGATGCCGTGGCCGCCTCGCTCCGTGCTTTTCAGGCGTACGGCACGATACGACCGATTTACGTTGTCTTCACTACGCTAAACCACCCTACCGATCTCACCACTTTGGCCGCTACCTACCCAGAGCACTTCCGACCGGGGGAGGCCTGCCCTGTAATCGTCTATCCAGAGGCGCTTAACCTGACCCCTGGGGAATTTCAGCAGACAATCGCCCACGAAGTCTTCCACTGCTTCCAGTCTTGGAACCTGCGGGAGCAAGTCATAGGAGCCGGTTACCGCTCCTCGAAATGGTGGGTAGAGGGCGCGGCCGAATATTTCGGCAATCTGGTTTATCCTTCCGTCAACGATGAATATAGCTTTGCAGACAGCTTTGCTATCCGTTCAAAAACCGAACCGTTGACCGAGATGGACTATGAGAACTTCATCTTCTTCCAGCACCTGGGCAATCGGCTCGGCCCGGCCGGCGTGATCACTTTCTTGCGCCGGATGCCGGTTGCGCCGGGCTCGGAACGACAATTAGCCGCCCTCGCGGCCACGCCGGGCATCGAGGACCTGTGGGAGGAATTCGCCCGCGGTGTAGTTGACCAGACCATACGGGACAGCGATGGTTCGCTTGCGCGCATCCCCGAGTCTTTCTCGAGCGTAGCCACGATCAACGGCAATCACAGCGTGATGTTAATAGGGAACCCCTTTGTGTTAGCTCGCCATCGGATTGTCTTTCGCGGCGAGAAACAATATGCAATCGTTGAAACTTCCGAGGGCCCGGGGAGGTCTGCCGCCCAGCTGAGGGGAACAAGAGCTTGGCGACCGATGCCGGCAACGATTTCCAATTGCTCTGAGCGGGAATATCTGCTTTACACCCTCACGACCACGCCGAATTCCCAACGCGCCGTTACGCTGAGCGCCACCGTCAATGGCGATCTGTCCTGCGACCGTTGTATTTTCGGTCAATGGCGCTCAACCCCGGAGAGCCTTCTGGAATACTTCCGCTCCGTCATCCCCCCCAGCGGCGGCGGTTCCGCTTCGGTCCGTGTGGAGGCAGTCACCGGTGCCATGGTGGCCGAATTCAGGGAGGATGGCACCGCCATGGCCGGCTATGACAACCTGCGCATCCAGCAAACGCTTGTTGACACCAGCCTCTCGGGCAGTTCCGTAAACGCAGATATTTTCATTCAATTTAGCGGCACAACAAGCGGCACATACAACGCGGACGGTACCAACCTCATCACCACTTTTGCATCCGGCTCAGAGAGAGCACTTGTGGTCACCGTGGACACCTACGTAGACGGCCAATTTATGGGCAGGACCACCATGTCGGTGCGGCCGGAGGATTTCCCGCTCGGCGCGTCTGTTCCCTTCAGGTACACTTGTGCCGAGACCACCCTGACGGTGTGGATCCCGGTACCCAGCATCTCGAACGTCGCGCCGATCGAATTCCGTCGCGTCTCTCCCTAATCCAAAGATCGTCCGTCTGATCTTCCAGCACCGCCCGATGCGTCGGGCGAGACGGCCCCGATATTTTCTAACTCCCCCAGAGAGGTTTTGAGGGCGGCGGCGAAGCCGCCACCCTCAAAACCCCCATTCCCCATCGGCTCAGGTCCCCACCTCGGCCCGCTCACCGGCTCGCCCGGCTGCTTCCCACCCAACCCCGGCAGCCGAGCGATCGACGCGGGGACGAACACTGGTTGTCCTGCTGCCGACCAACGCGGCGTGGCCCACCCGCAGGATGGCGATGTCAACGGCACGGCGACCCGCAACATCGGCTCGGTTGAAGCTGAACCGCAATCCGGCATTCCCCCTTTCCCCCCAAATTGCCCATTCCCAACCTCCTCCGAGGACGCTTCGAGGACGATTTGAGGACGCTCATTCCCCATAATAAGGCAGAAAATCTCTCATCTGTATTCCTGAAGCGAGGGTCGTAGCAATATGCATAAAGCCCCGTCACGATTCCGCCCTTCTCGCGCTGCGCGAATTCAGGTATCCGGGGTTTCCGTCGGGGTGCTTTTGGGGCTGAGCCATGCGCCGAAGGCACGCGGCTCGGCCCCAAAATGTTTTTTCATCCCCCTCCCCACGGCCGCTTGGAGTAGGGGGCTTTCGCGCCCGTCGTTGGGCCGTGGGGAGGGGTGGCTCAAGAGGGGTGGGGCACTTCTGAGCATGGACGGCAAAGCGTCCTTTTTTCATTTTCTTGGGCATCCTCGCTCTGTTCCTCGTGCGTGGAGTACTGGTCAGTTCATCGCCGCACTGAGGGTTGCGTCCTGACGATGACGAAACCGCGCCGGGAAGCCACCTACATTCTGCGCATCTGGCGGGAGCCGAGCGAGGTCGCTCCTCCCGGTGAGTGGCGCGGTGTGTTGCGCTCACTGGATGGCAGGCAGGAAAGGTTCTTCAAATCGGCCGAGGAGCTGTGGAGGCTGCTCACCCAGAGCGAGGTGCCTGCGGACCCGGAACCATGAAAGCCGAAGATTCACGATCAAAAACGAGGCCCTTCCCCCTCTCCAGCGGGACGCTCACCTGCACGGCGAGCGGGGGCTCGGTGACGGTCGGTGCGACAAACGGCGCGTTCGAGGTTGCTTTCAACGTTACGCCCACGGCCACCGGGGCGCTGACCAACCCGGCCGGTGGCGGCCTCTGCCGGGTCGACCCGAACGGAGCGGTGGCCGAGGGCAACGAGGGCAACAACGATTGCGCGCCGAATACGGTGACGGTCAACCCGTATCGGTTGCACCTGCCCCTGGTCATCCGGCAGGGTGTAGGACAACTCAATGAGTTGTCCTACACCCTAGGAAGGTCTGCTTGGGCAGACCCCATCATCTTCAGCCCATATCCACTTTAGGAGGCTAAACCATGAAAACTATAACCCTTCGTTTCCTCTCGGCTCTGCTGCTGGTTTCGCTGTTCCTGGCCAGGCAGAGCGCGCCGCCGGCCTATACGGCAAACTCCACTGTCAACTCGTTTTCCTCAAGCGTCGCGGCGACCATCCTGCCCGGTGTGCGTTTCGTTCACATCGCCACGGCCAGCAATATAATTGACAACTATACTTGTATTGACCATCCTCGGCTGAACGGCAACCCGAATGCCATCTTCTTCGTGACCCAGAACTGGAACCCAGGCGGTGGGAGCGGCATCGACAACAACCAGCGGATCGGCGTCCTCTACCACATTATCCTCGCCCAGTGGTGCATCTTCAACCAGGGCGGTTCTAGTGCTTCCATGCCGGTGGGTGCCGCCTTCAATGTTTTCATTCCCAGTGCCGGTTCCCACGTCTTCGTTCATACGGCAACGAGCGGCGCCGGCGGCAATATCGGATGCCCTTGGAACAATTGCACATATCTCAACCACCCGCTGCTGAACGGCAACCCGAATGCCATCTTCTTCGTGACCCAGAACTGGAATCCAGGCGGCGGGAGCAGCGGCGTCTACAACAACGATGCGATCGGCGTGTGGTATGACAGCAGCCGAAGTAGGTGGGCCATCAGCAACCTGAACGCCGTTGCCATGCCGAACAATGCCAGCTTCAACGTTGTGGTGGCCGATCCCACAAGCACCGCCTTTGTCCACACAGCCACGAGTGGCAACATCCCCGCGGGGTTCCCACATACTACCGTCATTGACCACCCCTCGCTGAACGGCAACCCGAATGCCATCGTCCTGGTCACCTCGAACTTGAACCCGGGTGGTGGGACCAGTACTGACTACAACTATGAAATCGGTGTGGGGTATGACAACAGCCGAAATAAGTGGACGATCTTCAACAAGGGGGGCGGTGCCATGCCAGTGGGCGCCAGCTTCAACGTGCTCATCCCGGACACCCGCGCCGACGTGTTTGTCCACAAAGCCACAACCGACAACATCGTCGGACGTATTACTTCCATTGACCACCCCTTGCTCAACAACAACCCGAACGCCATCTTCTTTGTGACCCCGAACTGGAATCCGAGCGGCGTGGGCGGCATCTACAACAACCAAGCGATCGGCGTGTGGTATGGCCTCGGCAAGTGGCACATCTTGAACCAGGGTACTGCTGCTGACATGCCCGTGGGCGCCAGCTTCAACGTGCTCATCCCTCCGCCAGGAGCGAACGTGTTTATTCACAAAGCCACAAGCGGCAACATCTTCGGAAGTAGTACGTTTATTGACCACCCCTTGCTGAACGGCAACCCGAATGCCGTTTTCCTGGTAACCCAAAACCAGAAGCCGGGCGGCGTGGACGGTGCCTACAACAACCATGCGATCGGCGTGTGGTATGACAGCGCCCAAAATAAGTGGGCGATCTTCAATGAGGATGGGGTTGCCATGCCGGACGACGCCAATTTCAACGTGATGGTGCTGAACGACCTCACCGCCCTGCCGTGGAGCAAGGCAGCTTTTGTCCACACGGCCACCGGGAGCAACACCCGTGGCAACTGGACTGCCCTGAATCACCCTCTCACGAACGGTATACCGCCTGCGTTCGTTTTTGCCACGCATAACTTCAACCCGGGTGGTGGCGAAAGCGGCACTTATAACGACCACCATATCGGCGTGTGGTATACCTACAGCAATTCTCTCATCCCGAACAAATGGGCGATCTTCAACCAGGACCGTTTGAATATGCCGAACAACGCCAGCTTCAATGTGCTGGTCATTGTGCGACAGCTCTACCTTCCGCTCGTCGTGAAATGATCAACGAGCCCGGGTTTCTCAAAGAAGCCCGGGCTCGTATGACGATTGTTTTGTGGTTGCTTTGTTGCAAAGATGAAGTTTTCTATGAGGGGTGGGCCGCATAAGCGGCCCACCCCTCATAGAAATTCCACGAATGGTCAAACGCTCTTGTTCTACTCGTAGCCGCTGGCAGGAGCCGAGCGAGGTCTCTCCCTCCAGCGAAGGGCGCGGTGTGTTGCGCTCACTGGATGGCAGGCGGGAAAGGTTCTTCCAATCGGCCGAGGAGCTGTGGAGGTTGCTCACCCAGAGCGAAGCGTCTGTTGACCCGGAACCATGAAAGCCGAAGATTTACGATCTCAAAAAAGAAAGGAGCCAATTCATGAAAAAACGTACCGGTTGTTTCCTGATCGGCAGCTTGCTGTTTCTGCTCCTGCTGTGCGGCGGAGTAGGAGCCTGGCTATACTTGTCCTCCCGATCTCAGGGGACGCGCGCCTTCGTCATGATCCGTTCCCCCCAAAGCGGTCAACTGGCTGAAGTCAACGAAACCCTGCCGCTGGAGGTCTACGCCGAAGCCGGCCGCCCCGTCCTGCGCCTGGAGGTGTATGCCGATGGCGCATTGGTGGCCGCCGCCAACGGCAACAATCGCTCGCTCTCCCTCTCCCAGCTCTGGACGGCGACCACACCGGGGCGTCATGCGCTGGTTGCGCGCGCCTTCTTCGCCACGGACGATTTCGCCGATTCACCGGTGGTCTTCGTGGACATCGCCGATTTGAGCGACGTGCCGGTCTCGGTCAATGTGGATGACCTGCCGCGCGGCGAGGGCGTGACCGAAGTGCGTGTGGGCGATCTGGCCTCTGCTGCCGGGACAACACCGGAAGAGCTCGCCCGCCTCAACCCCGGCCTGCCCGCTGCACCCGATGCCGTCATCCCGCCTGGAACGCCGATCCTCCTGCCACGCCATCCCAACCCGCCGCCGATCCTCCCCCCTCCGCCGGTTCCTCCGCCCGCGCCCGGCGCTCCGGGTATGGACCCGGCCGTCCCACCCCCCTCCCGCTTTGAAGGCGAGACGCACTCGTGCAGCCAAATCTCCATACGTTGGACCGATTCTCCCGATGAAACGTCCTACCGTCTCTACCGCATCGCACCCGGTGAGCGGTCCATGAGTCGGATCGCCACCCTGCCTGCCAACACGCTGACCTACACCGACGCGGTGACGGGCGCAGGGACCTACCGCTACTTCTTGGCGCCCGTCCGCCCGGGTGGGGAAAGCATCGCCTCCATGCTCAGCGTGGAGATCGGGCCCGAATGTGCCCCCGCCGAAAGGGGCGCGACCACATCGCTCAATCTGTTGCTGCTCAGCCTGACGACGCAGGAAGCCTACGACGGTGTATATTGCTATGTCTCGTTCAACGGTTCGCGTTATGAACGCCTGCCGGCCGAGCCGGGCCTCTTGCGCCCCACCTCTCCGGATCGATTGAATTACGAACTGCCTCTGCAATTGCCCAGCCGGGGGGTGTATCCCATCACCGTTCCTTCGGACGGCTGGGTGCGGTTGGAGGGTGAGTGCTGGGGCCGGCGTGGAGCGGAGAGCCTGCGCATTGGACGCTTTTCGGGCCGTCACGCCCGCGGCGAATGGGATGGACGCGACCTGGGAAGCGAATTGGTAGCTCTCGAGCCGCGCCCATTGGCATCGACCCAAGGCGTGCCTCCCGGTGCAGCCGGTGCTTCTTCCCTGAACTACCGCATCCGGCCCGTCAACACCCGCCTCGACCCGGCCGGTATGCCGGGCATGCTGAGGTTGATCCCCAACATCCCTGTCCTCCTGGATCCAATCGAGAGGGACAATCCCACCATCCCCTCCCCCACCAATCTGCGCATCAGCGATATGCTCGTATCTCCTGTATTGCGCTGGGACTGGAGCGGCAATGCGGCTTACACCGAAGCCGATATCACCGGCTGGCGGATCGATGTCTCGATCTACGATGCCCCCGGCCCTGGGCAAGCATCCGGGACGTTGACCTATCGGGTGCCGCGCTCCCGCAATCCCGCTGGCGGATACATGGCTCCCATACCGGCCCTCAGGGATCGCTGCATCGGTGCGCACATTACCGTCACTGCCCTGACGAACGATGGCGAGTCGCTGCCCAGTGCACCGGTCGATCGTCCTCGATCTTCCTCTCCGCTCTCGTTCTGCCCGGAGACCCGAAGAGGACATGTGCGGGTCACGATTGAATCGCTCACCGTTCGACCAAGTGGAAGGACGGGCCAAGTACTGGACGATGGCGACATCTGCATTGGGTGCGCTGATCGCCGCCTAGAACTCTATAGGTCGCCTACAGATATGCTTCAAGTCTTTGCTCGACTAGTGGTACGGGCTATGTATCTGCCAGTCGAAATTTTCGGTTTCTGCCCGGTAGGCACTCGTTGCGTGACTGCGGGGGATTACGGGATACCTGGGGAAGTAGTTATACCCATTAGCAGCAGCGGCGAGCTACATTTTATGCTTTGCTTGCTTGATCAGGACGTGCTGAATCTGTCCGATCCATTCATCTGCAGGAGCATCGATATGCTCCGCTCGCCGGAGGAATGGCTGCGTACCGATGAGCGCGTGACCGTGACCGGCGACTTTGGTGAGGCGATGGGCGAAATTGTCATCCGCATTCAAGGTTTACCCTGATAAAGCACGGAGGACATGATGAAAGAGTTGCTCTTGCGCTTTTTCCTGTGTGCGCTTCTGTTGAGCGCCTGCTCTACGCCCGGGGCGAGCTTCTCGGCCAGTGGAGTGCAGGCCTGGCTCGATCAGCCTGTGAACGGCTCCATCCTGCCGCCGGGCCCTTTCCTGCTCAAGGCCCATGCCCGCCATGTGGAAGGCAGCGGCATTACTCGCATCGAGTTCCTGGTCAACGGCGTCTCGGTGGGCACGGTGAGCACCGATCCCGCCGCCCCGCTCGTCTATGCCGAAACGAGCTGGAACGCCTCCACACCTGGCGAATATAACCTGATGGCGCGCGCTTATGACCAAAACGGCGGCTTTGCCGATAGCGCTCCGGCGCGGGTGTGCGTCTCCCAGGAAGTCCGCCAAGCGGCCATCTCCCCGGGCGGCGGTTGCACCGCACCTCAGGGCCCCACCGTTCCCTTCCAATCTGGCCCGACCCAGGCCGCACCACCTGGCATCACCCCATTGCCCAGTGCCACGCCCGTCCAACCCACCTTCACGCCTGTCCGACCTACTCTCACACGTGTCCGACCGACCCTGACACGTGCCCAACCCACTTTCACGCCCATCCCGCCCACCTTTACACCCATCCCACCCACCTTCACGCCCGTCCCGCCTACCTTCACGCCTGTCCCGCCCACCTTCACGCCGGTGCCCGATACCACCCCACCGATGGTGGCTATTACCTCCTACACGATGCAGGTAGGATACGGTTCGTATTGTGCCCCTTCTGACTCCATCCTAACGGTTACCGCCCAGGTTCAGGATGATCAGGGTGTTGACCGGGTCTATCTGCTCTATGTCTTTGACAGAGCGCAGGAGGGCATCTACGCTGAAATGACCCCCACCATCTGGAGCGGCTACTACAGCGTCACGATCGATCTCGCTTCCCAAGCATCGTACCTATATAACCTCTACGGCGGAGCGAATGGCTCCATTCGCATCAGCGTCATCGGCTACGACCGAGCAGGGAACTCGGCCTCGGATGGGCCTTTTAATGTGTTGCTCTACTATTGCATCGGATAGCTGAAAAGTTAAGACAGATAACGATTCCGCCATCCTCACGCAAGGCCCATACAGGTATCTGGGATCTCCTTCTAGGGACTTTAGGGGCCGAGCCGCGCGCCGAAGGCGCACGGCTCGGCCCCCCAACATATTTGCACTTTAGCGACCGTTCCCGCGGGCCGTCGGAAGGGGGATCCAAGGGAGGTGGGGCTCTCCCGCCTCCTTCGAAGAGCTCCGAACGGAACCGAACCGATCTGTACCCAAGGCGAGCTTTCGGACATTCAAGAAACAAGCAAGCGACAAGGATCATGGCGATTTGCATAGCTTCGCTGTGTGGAGAACAACAAAAAGGAGGCTCACATGTTAGCGAATATACGGAAGGCTTCTTCAGAGGAAGCAGGGGATCAGGACCGTTTGATGGCGTTGCTGGCTTACATCATCGGGATCATCGTCCCCTTGTTCATCTTGCTCACCGATATGAAGAACCGCCCCTTCCAGAAGTATCACGCCGTGCAAGCATTGGTGGGTCAAGTGGCCCTCACGGTGATCTTCTTCGCCCTGGGGCTGATCCCCATCATCGGCTGCATCACCCCTCTTCTGGGCCTGGCCGCGTTTGTGCTGTTTATTTATTACGGGATCCAGGCTTATCAGGGCAACTACTTCGAGATCCCCACAGTCACTGCCTTCGCTCGCCAACAGGGGTGGCTTTCCTGATCGCACGCACCTACCAACCAAATCATAGCAATCCACCGAGCAGGGTAGGGCTTGGTCCGTTTTTGCTAGGTTAATGCGGGCCAACAGCCCTATTCCCTTGGATCTCCCTCCCCACGGTGTATGGACCAGACAGTGATCGGCGGTTTTTCGGCGGATGCCGAAGCGCTGGCACAGGGCCTGAAGGTTGGCCCCTTCCAGCAAGGCCAAGCGTACGAACGCGGCCCGAAGGGAATCACAGGGTGCTCCTTCCAGGGCATGTCCCACCGCCTCATCAGGTGTCGTGCCCCTGTTGTATCCAGCGTTACCCATTGAGGAATTCTGCCTGGTGGTTCAGCAGCCGCCAGAGGACCAGGGGCAGGCTGGTGGGGATAACCTCACCATGTCCCCATCTTATTCCCCCTATTCGACAAAATCGGGACACATTCCAACGGGCGTCCCAACCTGAGTCCTTCTGGTGGCTGGAACCACCGACAGGCGGCGAGATCGGAGATCCCCTGCTTGCGGACTCGGCCGGGGCGCTTCATGGCCGAAACCGATCATAAGGATAGCAGCTGCTGTCGATGCCTTGAGGGAACGTGACGGGGCTGTGGCTTGGGTCTTTTCCTCTTCGGGAACCCTCAGCGACTTCGAGCCGGCGCTTAAGTCTCTCGTCCCATTCAGGAAAGGGCAACCTCGTTTCAGGCCATGCTATACTTGCGGTTGGATTCCGAAGAGCGGAGCGCGCTGCGATGGGACGATGGGTGCCTCGAACTCTGATGGTGGGGATATGGCTGATGGCCGCCTGTGGGCCCCGTCCGGCCCCGGAAGGGCTGCGGCCTCCCACCCCGACGATGCCGCCGCCCCTGGCGGTCGATGAGAGGGCTGCCACGCCCACACCCCCGCCTCTGCCAACCCCCACGGTCCATGCGGTGGAAACAATGGAGGAATTCCCGCCCGACGTGAACCCGTTGACCGGGCTCCGGGTGCCGGATCCCTCGGTGCTCAACCGGCGCCCGTTGGCCATCAAGATCTCGAACTACCCACCCGTGGTCCGGCCGCAATCCGGGGTGGATCTGGCGGACATCGTCTTCGAGCATTACGCCGAGGGCGGGGTGACGCGCTTCACGGCGATCTACCTGAGCCAGGACGCGGAGCCGGTGGGCTCGGTCCGCAGCGCCCGGTTGATCGACCTGGAGATCCCGGCCATGTTCAAGGCGATCCTCGCCTACTCCGGCGCCAGCGCCGGGGTCAACGCGCGGATCCGCGCCTCGGACTTCATCGAGCGCGCCCTGAGCCCGGACTTCGGGGTGGGCGCGCCGGTCTTCTGGCGCATCCCTCGGGAGGGGGTGGCCTTGGAGCATACCCTGTTCACCAGCACCCGCCGGCTCTGGGAAGAAGCCACCCGCCGCGGGATCAACGGGCGGCAGGACCTGCGGGGGATGGTGTTCGCAGAACAGCCCCCGGCGGGCGGCCAGCCGGTCTCGACCTTGATCATCCCCTACCGCGTGGAGCCGGTCACCTGGCGCTACGACCCGGCGTCCGGCCGCTGGCTCCGCTGGACGGCCGGACAGCCCCATATGGACGCCCTCACCGGCCGCCAGCTCTCCGCGGCGAACGTGGTCGTGGTCTACGCGCACCATCAGACCACCGACATCGTGGAGGACCGGCTGGGGAACCTCTCCATCGAGATCCAGATCTGGGGGAGCGGCCGGGTTCAGGTCTTCCGGGACGGCCGGATGTTTGAAGGGCAATGGCAGCGCTTCCGGCGGGAGGATATGCTCCGCTTCGTCGACGCCAACGGGAAACCCATCCCGTTGAAGCCCGGCAACACCTGGTTCCAGATGGCCCCGCTGGATATGCAGGCCCAGTTCTCTCCTTGAAGTCATCTCAGAACCTGTTGCCTTGTCCAGCGATCACCTGGGGATAGCGGCTGGAGTGGATGGGGCCCGAAGGCGCATCGTCGCCATCCATCGACGAGCGCGTTGATCCC
The DNA here is from genome assembly GCA_035573655.1 of Thermoflexus sp. Taxonomy (GTDB): domain Bacteria; phylum Chloroflexota; class Anaerolineae; order Thermoflexales; family Thermoflexaceae; genus Thermoflexus. The sequence continues at coordinate 7,507 of DATMAC010000065.1, read as the reverse complement.
GACGATCGGGAGCTCGCTTGAAGACCCAACCGGGTTGCAGTGGGAGTCCGCAGATGGTGATCACCGAGCGCTTGACGATACGGACGAACGGGAATAACCACGTCGTGGACTTGACGGAACAGGTGGCGGAGGCGGTGGCCCGCTCCGGCCTGAAGGCGGGCATCGTGGCGGTTTTCGTCCCGGGCTCCACCGCCGGGGTCACCACGATGGAGTTCGAGTCGGGAGCGGTGGAGGACCTCCAGCGTTGGTTCGAGGAGGCGATCCCCGCCGCACGGGAGTACCGTCATAATCTTCGGTGGGGGGATCAAAACGGGCATTCCCATCTTCGCGCCTCGCTGCTCGGTCCCTCCCTGACCGTTCCGTTTCAGGATCGCCGGTTGTTGCTTGGGACCTGGCAGCAGATCGTCCTGGTGGATTTCGATGTCCGCCCCCGCCGGCGGGAGATCATCGTTCAAATCATCGGGGAGTGAGGGTGCATGCGGACCTGGAAGATCATCGAGCAGAACGGGATGTTGGATCCCCAGCGCGTCCGGGAGTGGGTGGACGCCCGGATGCGGATCGATCCGGACCTGGTGCGCGGGGTGTTGGTCCGCTTCATCCGGGATGAGATCACCAAGTTCGGGATGAAGCGGGCGGTGATCGGCCTCTCGGGCGGGGTCGACTCCTCGCTGACCTGTTTCCTGGCCGCCGAGGCGCTGGGCCCGGAGAACGTCCTGGCGGTGCGCATGCCCTATCGCACCTCCTCCCCCGACAGCCTGCTCCACGCCCATCTGGTCATCGAGCAGCTGGGGGTGCCCTCGGAGACGGTGGAGATCACCCCTATGGTGGAGCCGCTCTTCGAGCGGTTCCCCGATATGGACGCCCGGCGGCGGGGCAACGTGATGGCCCGGATGCGGATGATCATCCTCTACGACCTCTCCGCCGCTTGGGGCGGGATGGTGGTGGGCACCAGCAACAAGACCGAGATCCTGTTAGGCTACTTCACCCTCTACGGCGACGGCGCGTACGCCCTGGCCCCCTTAGGGGACCTGTACAAAAACCAGGTCCGCCAGCTGGCCCGGGCCGTCGGGGTGCCGGAGGAGATCATCCGCAAACCCCCCACGGCGGACCTCTGGTTGGGCCAGACCGATGAGGGGGAGCTGGGGGTGACGTACGATGAGGCCGATCGCATCCTCTACTTGTTGGTGGAGGAGCGGATGACCTTAGAGCAGGTCATCGCGCTGGGGTTTGATGGGGAAACCGTGCGCCGCCTGTGGCGGATGGTCCGCGACACCCAGTTCAAACGCCGGACGCCGATCATCGCGAAGCTGACCTCCCGCACGGTGGGGATCGATTTCCGGTACCTTCGGGACTGGGGGCATTGATGCGGGTGATCTCGGGCTCCGCGAAGGGCCGCCGGCTGAAGAGCCTCCCAGGCCCCGGCACCCGACCGATCACCGATCGCGTGAAGACCGCCCTTTTCGACATCCTCGGGCCCGCGGTGGCCGGGGCTCGGGTCCTCGATCTGTTCGCGGGAACCGGCAGCGTGGGCATCGAGGCCCTGAGCCGCGGGGCCGCGGAGGCGGTGTTCGTGGAGAAGGACCCCCGGGCGATCCGGGTGCTCCGGGAGAACCTGCAGGGGACCGGCCTGGCGGACCGGGCCCGGGTGGTGCGGGCGGATGTGTTCGCCTTCCTGCGTTCGGGGCCTCCCCACCCCTTCGATCTGATCTACATCGCCCCGCCCCAGTACCGGGGCTGGTGGCGCCGCACCCTGGAGCTCCTGGATGAGCGGCCGGGATGGCTCGCCCCGGGGGGGACCGCGGTGGTCCAGATCCACCCGCGGGAGTTCGAGGAGGTCCCGCTCCGCCATCTGCGGTTGGCGGATCGCCGGGATTACGGGAGCACGCACCTCCTCTTTTACCGGCGGCACGAGGGAGAACCGCCTCCGGCTTCGGGGCCGTGAAAGGGGGTGGCGGATGCCGCGCACGGGTTTTGCGGATCTTCCCTTGCATACCGGTCGGGCCCCACGCTGGCTGTTCGTGCGGATGACCGCCCTGGCCCGGGAGATCGTGACCGTTCTGGTGGATGAGTTCGGGACGGCCGAGGTGCTCCGCCGTCTGAGTGATCCGTATTGGTTCCAAGCCTTCGGGTGCCTCCTGGGCTACGACTGGCACTCCAGCGGGGTGACCACGGTGGTCTGCGGCGCCCTGAAGGAGGCGATGAAGGACGTCGGCCGGGACCTAGGCCTGTTCGTCGCGGGCGGGAAGGGGAAGGTCTCCCGTCGGACGCCGGAGGAGATCGAGGCGGCCGCCCGGCACCTCCAGGCCGATCCGGCCTCGCTGATCCACGCCAGCCGGATGGCCGCGAAGGTCGACAACCACGCGCTGCAGGACGGCTATCAGATTTATCACCACGTGATGGTCTTCGACCGCGAGGGGCGGTGGGCGGTGATCCAGCAGGGGATGAACCCGGGCAACCGCTACGCCCGCCGGTATCACTGGCTGAGCGAAACGCTGGTCGATTTCGTCCGCGAGCCCCACGCGGCGGTCTGCTGCGATGAACGAACGCACCCCCTGAACATGGTGGCCGCGGAGGCGGAGGAGGCCCGCCGGGCGGTGGCCGAGCTCTCCCGCGAGAAGCCGTGGCGTCTGCTTCAGGAGCTCAAGCGTCTCCAACGCTTGCGCCTCCCACCCCACCACGAGATCCTGGTCCGGGACATCCATCCGGACCACCTCGCCTCGATCTTCGTGAAGACCTACGAGGCCCAGCCCGCTACGTTCTCGGAGCTCCTGGGCCTTCCGCAGGTGGGCGCCAAGACCATCCGTGCCCTGGCCCTGCTGGCAGAGCTGCTTTACGGGACGCCGCTCTCCTTCCGGGACCCCGCGCGTTTCGCCTTCGCCCATGGGGGGAAGGATCGGCATCCCTTCCCCGTGGACCGCGCGCTGTACGATCGTTCCATCCGGATCCTTCACGAGGCCGTGGAGCGGGCCCGCTTGGGGGATCGGGAGCGGCTGGAAGCCCTGCGACGCCTGGCGGAATGGCAACGGCGGTTGTCCCAGCACCCGAAAGATGCGCCGACGAACGCCTGATCCTCAATCCGCTCTCGGGGGTGGCGGTTCGCTCCCTCCGGATCCATCCCATCGAGGTGGCCCATGCCGAGCTCTCTGCATCCAGCTTGGATCCCTCTCCTCGTTCTGCTCTATCAATGTCTCGTCGTCGTTGCGAACATCGGGTTCAAACGATCGGCGGAGAGCGGGACGGCGCTGGCCTTTCTGGCATGGCAGATCCTGGGCAACCTCTCCGGCTTCCTCAGCGTGTTGACCTATACGGCCCTTCTCCGTTGGCTCCCCGTGCACATCGCCGTGAGCCTCACGATGGGGCTGGGCTTCGCCAGCGTTCAGGTCTTCACCGCCTGGCTGATCTTCCATGAGCCGATCGGGCCCTGGAAATGGGTGGGGACGGCGCTGGTGGTCCTCGGCGTCACCCTGATCGCGAGGGGACGCTGAGCTATGCAATCCCTCATCGAGGCCTTCGTCCATCGGCTGGACCCCGTGCTTCGGAGAGCCCATCGGGTCCAGGAGTTCACGACGGATGAACGGTGCCTGCTTCGCGCGGCGCTGGGTTTTGCCGAACAGGATCTCCGGCTCTCCGACGGAACGTGGGTCCGGAGAGGGGACCCGATCGTCGAGCTCCATCTATGGAACGAGCGGATCCCCCGTATGCCCCCGGAAGGTCCGGACCTGGCGTGGAGCCTTCGGTTTTATCGGCGCCTGGTGGCCTCCCTCCGGCTGATGGCCCGATGGCTGGAGGAGCACCCGGAGCTCTCCCAAATCCGAGCCCTTCGGGGGGAGACCTCCATGGCCGATCCAACGCGGAAACTGATCCGCGATTTGGGGTTTGATCTGGTCCTCCTGGAGCGGGGAGCCCGTGGGTGGCGGTGGTTGCGTTATCAGGCGGATGACTTCTATGTATGGTTGCTCATGCGAACGTATAACCCGTCCAGCTTGCGGGGAAAGCGCTTCGATCGCCTGGAGCGGGTTCAGTTCTGGATCTCACGGGAGGCGTTTTTGAGGCGCTATGGTGGGCTGGGTGGTTCCCCCATTCGATGATGGTGATTTTTTGTAGGGGCGCCCCTTGTGGGCGCCCTTTTGGGGCAGGCACAAGGCCTGCCCCTACAATGGACATCCGCCTTTTGTAGGGGCACCCCTTGTGGGTGCCCCATGGGGTAGGCACAAGGTCTGTCCCTACAATCGGCGTGTACATTTCGTGGGGACGCCCCTGTGGGCGGGCACAATGGGGCAGGCACAAGGCCTGCCCCTACGATAGACATTCGCCTTTTGTAGGGGCACCCCTTGTGGGTGCCCCATAGGGTAGGCACAAGGTCTGTTCCTATCCTATCCTATAATCGGCGTGTACGTTTCGTGGGGGCGCCCCTTGTGGGCGGGCACAATGGGGCAGGCACAAGGCCTGCCCCTACTTTCTCCACCTGCACATCCGTCCGTCCCAGATCGCATCGGATTTGCGTAATGGGGCCTCCAGCTGGAGGCAGTTGACTCATCCAGTCCCCAAGATCCGAAGGGCCACGGTTACCTCCTCGGCCGTCGAGGGGAGCGCTGATCGGAGCGTGGGCAACAGGTCGGGCATGGACACCCCCGAAGGCGCCGGGGAGGGGAGGGGAGTGCCGAGCGGAGAAGCAGATCCATCCACGGAAGCCGTCCCAGCGCGGTGAGCTCGTAGAACACCCGCTGGCCCTGCCGGCGCGCGGAGACCAGCCCGGCCTGCCGCAGTCGGCGCAGCTGTTGGGAGACATACGGTTGCGGCTTGCCCAGGAAGCGCTGGATATGACACACGCACGTGGGTCCGTTCCTGAGCAGAGCCATCATCCGCAATCGATCCGGATGGGCGATCGCTTTCAGATGCTGGATCGATGGAGCGTTGGTCCTCATTTTCCACCCTTCCTGGCTGAAATCCGCAGCCTACGGATAGGTTGCTGGAGCAGGCGGCTGGAGCAGTTCGCCGTTGAGGACGCCCCTCAATGTGAGAAGGAGGACTGTGAGCCAGAAGCCGCCCAGCAGCGCCCAGAGCGCGATGCCCATCCCGTGAAGAGCCGGCGCGTGAAACGCGTCCCCCAGCAGGAAGGTGGCCACCGTATAAGCGCCCAATGGAAACGTGAACGCCCACCAGCTCAGCGCGAAGGGAAAGGTTCCTTTCAGATAGCGGAGAAGCAAGAGGATCGCAAGGGGTAACCACCAGAGCCCGAATCCCCACAGCACGAGCCCTCCCAGGCGGAGCAGCGAGGCGGCCTCCGGGTTCCCCATTCCCATGATCGGCAGCGCAACTCCTGAAAGCCCGATCAGCGCCACGGTTCCCACCCCGATTGGGCCCAGGCCGATCCAGAGCGTGGGGCCCATGTGGGGATGGGGGAGGGGGTGGATCACCAGCCGCGTGAACAGAAGGGATAGGACGACGAGGAAGAGCATGAGCCCGATGCCGGTGAACGCGAAGGCGATCAGGGATGCCGCGTGGCGCAGCTCCGGCGAGCCCCAGGTTGGGATCAGCGAGGCGGCGGCAGCGGGAACCACGATGGCCGCCACCGGCGGGATGAACCAGCCGCCATTGACCTGATCGAGGGAGATGCGCTCAGCGGTGAACCAGCGATAGGGGATCAGCACGCCGAACAGCAACGTCGCGATGGTGCCGGCGATCCACAGCCCTCGGGCGAGGGGGATGGCGATCGCGTCGCCGATGACCGGGCGGCCGATCGCGGCGAAATCCACCGCCAGCACCAGCAGGCCAATCGGCATGGTGGGGTAAAAGGGACCTCGCATCGGATGGGCGAGATCCGCCCACGCGTCGCGGGGGAATAACACCCAGCGCATCCCCCACGGGATCAGAAGGAATGCACAAAGCCCGCTGTTCAGGATCCAGAGCGCTACGCCCAGAACCCGCAGCGGCGGCAGCCAGACGGCTGCATGCGACGTCGCTACGGCCAGGATGCCTGTCCCCATCACGGTGGCGAACCAACCGGGGTGAAAATGACGGATGACCTCCTTGGGGGACGACCAACACTGATCCATACGGGACCCTCCGACAGGTTGTGGATCCGGTCTTATTTTATATGCAAAATGTGATATATACAAATCTCGCTATCTAATAACAGAAGCCAATAGGCAAATGGGATAAGTGGGCCCCCTGGCTCTTCGTCCTCCCCTTGGGTCTGGTAAAATAAGAGGCAAAGCCTGAGCGGAGCTGATGATCCGGCGATGTCCCGTTACGTTCTCCGTCGGCTGGCGGCGATGGTCCCGGTCCTCTTCGGGATCCTCCTGGTGGTGTTCGTGATGGTTCGGCTGATCCCGGGGGATCCCTGTCTCGTGATGCTGGGGGAGCGGGCGACCAAGGCCCAGTGCGAGGCCTTCAAGCAGCGCTTCGGCCTCAATGACCCCCTGCCGGTTCAATTCGCCCGCTATGCGATCCAGATCCTCCAGGGGGATCTGGGGACCTCCATCAGCACCGGGCGGCCGGTGGCGGTGATCCTGGCCGAGCGGCTGCCTATGACCATCGAGCTGACCATCGGGGCGATCCTCTTCGCCACCACCGTCGGGATCGCCTTGGGGATCCTCTCCGCCATCCATCAAAACTCCCCCATCGACGTGGCGACGATGGTTCTGGCCAACATCGGGGTGTCCATGCCGGTGTTCTGGCTGGGCCTGATGCTGGCGTATGTGTTCGCGCTGGTGTTCAAAGACACGCCGCTGTTCCTCCCGCCCTCCGGGCGCCTCTCCCCCGGGCTGACGCTGCCGCCCCTCACTCGAACCTGGGGCCTGGAGGACATCGAGGGGTTTCCGCGCGTGATGCTGATCTTCCTGTCGAACTCGGTGCTGTTCAACAGCTTGGTCACTGGGAACCTCGCCGCCTTCTGGGACGCCTTGCGCCATCTCATCCTTCCCTCCGTGGCGGTGGGGACCATCCCGCTTTCCATCATCGCGCGGATGACCCGTTCCAGCTTGCTGGAGGTGTTGGGGGAAGATTACATCCGGACGGCGCGGGCGAAGGGGCTGCGGGAGCGCATCGTGCTGGCCCGTCACGCGATGCGCAACGCCCTGATCCCGATCGTCACCGTGGTCGGCTTGCAGGCCGGCAGCCTGCTCTCGGGGGCGGTGCTCACGGAGACGGTGTTCGCCTTGCCGGGGGTGGGCACCCAGCTGGTCTCGGCCATCCTCGCCCGGGATTATCCGGTGGTGCAGGGGTTCACCCTGGCGGTGGCGATCATGTTCGCCCTGGTGAACCTGGTGGTGGATCTCTCTTACGCCTATCTGGATCCCCGGATCCGGTTGGAGTAAGAGGACCCCGCCCCCCTGAATCCCCCCTCCCCACGGCCCAAAGGGCCGTGGGGAGGGGGGATCGAAAAGATTTTGGGGGCGGAGCCGCGCGCCGAAGGCGCGCGGCTCCGCCCCCAAAGCCCCCTGTATGGACGTTGCGTGAGAACGGCTGAAGCGTTACGTGACTTCCTGTATATTCAGACAGGGGC
>DATMAC010000064.1:0-3996 GCA_035573655.1 Thermoflexus sp. | reverse complement strand
AGAGCGAGTTTTCAGAGGCCCTCTAAAACGTCCCCTTCAGTTCCTCCAACCGATCGATGAAGGAAGGGGGCGCAAACAGCCAGGCGTGATAGCTGGGATCATAGTAGCGGCCCCGGTACGGATGGGGGTTGCGCACGACCTTGGGATCCAGCCCTTTGGAGCAGACGATGAAGCTCCACCAGTTGCAGGGATATGTGGAGTAAGGCATGGGGATGGTCTCCACGTAGCGGAAGAGCCCGCTCAACGCCCCCCGCACCATCGGCGCCTCGTAGCCCAGGTATCCTTCCCGGAACAGCGATTCAGAAAGGTGCAAGGCCAGGAGCCCTTCATCGGTCAGGTGCTCTGCGCACAGGCGGAAGAAGACCGGATCGAACAGGCTGCGGGCCAGCTCGGCCAGTGGATCGTTGGAGTCCAAGAGGATCACATCATAGCGATCGTCCCGTTCCTCCAGGAACGTCCGCCCGTTGCCGATGATCAGGCGGACCCGAGGATCGTCGAACGAGGAGGCGAACTCCGGCATATATTGACGGCACAACTCCACCACCCGGCCATCCACTTCCACGACGGTCACTTCCTCCACAGTGGGATAGCGCAGCGCCTCGCGCGCCACCCCGCCGTCCCCACCGCCGATCACCAGGATCCGGCGCGGGTTCGGATGGGCCATCATCGCCGGATGGACGAGGGATTCGTGGTAGAAGAACTCGTCCCGCTGGGTGAACTGGATCACGCCGTCCAGGACCAGGGCTTTGCCCCAGTTCTCGAGCTCCAGGATGGCGATCTCCTGTAACGCGCTGCGTTCGTGAGCGAAGACCCGTCGGACCTGATAGACGGCTGTGATGGTGCTCTCCTCCGCGAAGGTCAACCGCATGCCCTCAAATGGCTCCTCGGCGAGTGCTCCCTGCGACATCTTTTCCCTCCTGGGTTTCACTCAGGATCGCGCGGCAGGTGCTTCCCTGCTCAGGGTTTTGGGGCGAGCCGGAGGCCTCGGCCCACCTACGGTGCGCGCCAGCTCAATTGGAGGCGGGCAACCCGGATTCCGCTATGTAAAGTAAAAAGCCTTCCGCGATGGGTTCATCGCAGAAGGCCTTTCCGAGTGAGGCGGGTGGGACTCGAACCCACAACCGTCGGCTTAAAAGGCCGCTGCTCTGCCGGTTGAGCTACCGCCCCGTTCATGCCAAATTCTAACCCGGGCCCCAAGGCCTGTCAAACCCACCCCCGTTTATGATCCCTCTTCCAGACGGATGCGGACGGACGCGGCGTGCGCGTGGAAGCCCTCCACCTCGGCGAGGGTGGTGATCACCGGGGCCAGATGTCGAAGGCCTTGCTCGGTGAGCGCTTCGATCTCGATTTTCTTCACAAAGGTGTCCACCGAAACCGAGGAGGCGACCCGGGCCCAACCGCCGGTGGGCAGGGTGTTGTTGGTGCCGGTGGCGTAATCCCCGGCGGCCACAGGGGACCACGGGCCCAGGAACACCGATCCGGCATGGCGGATGTGGGGAAGGATCGCCCAAGGATCCCGGGTGTAGATGACCAGGTGCTCGGGCGCGTAGGCGTTGCACACCTCCACGGCGGTCTCCATGTCGGCGGTCACGATCAGCCCGCCGTAGGTCTCCAGCGCCTGACGGGCGATGGCCCAGCGAGGGAGGGCAGGCCCCTGGCGCTCGATCTCCTTCTGTACCGCCCGGGCCAGTGTCTCCACGGGAGTGACCAGGAGACACGAGGTCTGGGGATCGTGTTCGGCCTGGGCCAGCAGCTCCGCCGCCACCCAATCCGGGCGTGCGGTTTCATCGGCCAGCACGATCACCTCCGTCGGCCCGGCCAACATGTCGATGGCCACTTCCTCCATCACCAGCGCCTTGGCCGCCAGCACATACAGGTTCCCCGGCCCCACAATCTTATCCACCCGTGGGATCGTCTCCGTGCCGTAAGCCATCGCCGCGATGGCCGCCACCCCACCCACCAAAAAGAGATCCGTTACCCCAGCCCCGTCCGCGGCCGCCAGGACCGCGGGATGACGCCCAGCCGGAGGGGTGCAGGCGACGATGCGGCGCACGCCGGCGACCGAGGCGGGGATCCCCAGGGCGTGAACGATGGTCGGGTAAACTGCTCGACCGCCGGGGATATACAGCCCGGCTGAGTCCAGCGGGCGGACGATCTGCCCGGCGATCACCCCAGGGGCCATTTCGATCAGCCAAATCGGTCGCTCCCGCTGGGCCTCGTGGAAGCGACGGACCACCTCGGCCTCCCGACGGAGGGCTTCCCGGACTTCGGGGCGGAGCTCCTCCCAGGCGGTGGTCATCGCCTCACGGCTCACCCGCCAGCGCTCCGGCGGCCAGTCCACCCCGTCGAAGCGTCGAAGGTAATCCGCGACCGCGGCGTCGCCCCGCCGCCGCACGTCTTCCAGAATGGCCTTCACCTGAGGGAGGACCTCGGTGAGATCGGCTCGAGCCCGCATGAGCAGGCGCTGGCGTTGCTCCGGATCTAAGCGTTCCCAGCGATAGATCTCCATGCCTTCTCTCCCCTCCTCGGGCATTTCATCGAAGCCCGCGGCGCTTGGCCAGGAGGTCGAAAACCCCATCCCAGCTCAGCCCCCGGGCCACCAGTCCAACGGTCAGCATGTAGAGGAAGTCCGCCGCCTCCTCTAACGATCGCTGGTCCGATTGATGCCGCAGGGCCAGCATTACCTCGATGGCCTCCTCGCCGATCTTTTTCACGATCTCATCCAGCCCGGCCTCGAAAAGCTGGGCGGTGTAGGAACCCTCCACGGGATGCCGACGGCGTTCCGCCACCACCTCCTCCAGCCGATGGAGGATCTGGCCGGAGGGAGGAGGGGTCTCCTCGCCTTCCGGTTCGCGGTGAAAGCAGCTGGCCCGGCCGGTATGGCAGGTGGGCCCGGCCGGGATCGCCTGCACCAGCACCGCGTCCTCGTCGCAGTCCAAGCGGATCTCCACCACCCGCAGGACGTTCCCAGAGGTCTCGCCTTTCTGCCACAATCGTCCACGGGACCGGCTCCAAAAATGGACGAGGCCGGTTTCCCGGGTGCGCTGGAGCGCCTCGTGGTTCATCCATCCCAACATCAGCACCCGGCCGGTGACGGCATCCTGAACGATGGCCGGGCGCAGATCCGCATGCTCAGAACTCCAATTCGAATCGGAAGGGGTTGAAACGGGTGTCATAGTCGTAGTAATCCTCCTGCTCCAGACGTTTGAGGGCACCGACGACCAGGTATGTCACGGGCGTCATCACAACTTCCACGCCCACCTTGAAGAGATAGTTTGTAAGGACAAGGGTCGCGAAAACGGTCCATGGGAAAACCCCGGCGAGGGAGGCTACGGTCACGAAGACCCCGGTGTCCACCAACTGCCCGACCAACGTGCTGCCGATGGTGCGGGTCCACAGATAACGGCCGCGCGTGAGGATCTTCATCTTGGCCAGGACGAAGGAGTTAGCGAACTCCCCGGACCAGTACCCCAGCAAACTGGCCAGGACGATGCCGCCGGTGCTCATGCCCCCCAGGATGGCCTCATAGGCCCGTTGTCCGGCGTACCGCTCCCACTCCGGATCCCCTGGCCAGATCCGGACCAGCCAGAAGACGAAGGCGCTCAACGCCAAGCACCCAAAGCCGGTCCAAATGACCCGACGGGAGCGACGGTAGCCGTAGACCTCGGTCAGGATGTCGCCGAAGATATAACTCAGGGGAAACAGGATCGTCCCGGCATCGAAGGCCAACCGGATGCCGAAGAGGCTGACCCCCCAATCGACGATCTTGGCGGAAGAGGCGATATTGCTGACGATGAGCACTGTGACGAAGAGAGCCATCACGAGATCGAAGAAACGATAGGATCGTTGGGCCATGGCGCTCTCCTTCCTCACTGAGATCTCATGCGTTGCCTATTTCAGCGTTGTTTTGTAACCACCTACCCGGTCCGTGGGGAAGGGCCCCACCCCCCTGGATCCCCCCTCCCCACGGCCCTTTGGGCCGTGGGGAGGGGGGAT
>DATMAC010000063.1:0-6345 GCA_035573655.1 Thermoflexus sp. | reverse complement strand
ATCCCCCCTCCCCACGGCCCTTTGGGCCGTGGGGAGGGGGGATAAAGGGGGGTGGGGGTCATCCCCTCGCTTCTCATAGGCCCCGAACTGCACAAATCCGATTCAGATCGGCTTCCCCTTTTGGGATTTGGGAAGAGCCGGGCGTCTTTGGCGCCCGGCTCCCCTCCCAGCACCTCAGATTACCAAGGGAGGCGATTCAAAAAAATCCAGTCATAATTCCAACGATAGCCCTCTGGTGGGACACGAAACGACAGGATGGGAAAGATCCCCTCACCCTCCCACAGGACCTCATAACGCCCCGGGGGGAGCGGCTCCCGGTACTCCCAGATCTCCGCCACGACCTCCCCTGCGGAGCGGGCCCCCGGAAATAACCCCTCCGGGGGCGTTAGAGGCATGATCGTCCCATTCGGCGATCGAAGAAGCAGCCGGTGTGTGTCATCCCCCATCGGCCGCTCCGCCCGCCAAACGATGTGCACCCGCCATCGCGGTGTGCCATCGATCTCGGCGCGCCAGGCCCCGCTTTCCAAAAGCGCGATCCCATTGGGAAGTTTACGTCCCTCGCCGCTCGCTCCCGAACGGCGCAGCTGGACCTCCACGAAGCCGATGGGCACCGCATCCGCCCCGGTCTCGGTCCGCAAACGCCGCCATCCGGACCCCACGGGCTCATAGAGGCCGACCATCAGGCGATATCGACCGGCTGGGAGGAAGGGGGGCACTGCGATGGCGATCGTCTGGGTGATTGTGGATCCAGCTTCCCATGTCGCTGTCGGTGGCTCCGGCTCCCGATCGGTCCCCGCCCGGTAGCGCCCCGCATCATCCCAAAGATGGGCGAAGACCACGAAACGGCGATCGATGGAGCGCGCCGCCCGCCAGCGCAGCCCGACCCGAACGCTTCCCCCCGGCTCGGCCCGGGGATCCAGCAGGGCAACCGTTTCCAGGGCGATACCCTCTTCAAAGCGAGTCATGGAGGGTTGCCATGGCGCCGGATTCGACCAGGGAACGAAGCGGAAGATCTCGGCCATCGGGTACCAGGCATGGTAATCGAACGGTCCCTGTCGGGCCAGCGCCCGCGCCACCGGCCGGTAAAGCTCCTGGAAGAAGGTCACGCCGATCAACCATGCGCGCTCCTGGAGGCGAGCCGCAGTCGCATCCCGCTCCTCCATCGCCATCAGGCGATCTCGGGTGTCTGGATAAAACAAGGCCATCTCCGCCTGATTCCAGTACCCGTGGAAGATGAAGCGATCCGCCGGATGGGCGAGCGTGTGGAGGGTCGCATAAAGCTCCCGCTGGGCCTCCACATAGATGGGCGCATTGGCATAAACCGCCCAGGTCCGCCCGATGCCGTAAACCCCCAGGCCCAGGAAGAGGGGGATAAGGACCCGTTGCCGACGACGGTCCCATCCGGAGACGAGCATCCACACATAAAAGGGCAGCAGCGGGGAGAAATAACGGGCGGCGTAGAACGGAAACCGCAGCGCCAGCGCCAGCCCGATCCCAACCGGGATCGCCATCGCCAATCCGAGGCGGAGGGTTCGGGGGGAAGCCGCGGCGGCGATCCCGAGCGCCGCGACCGCGGCCCCGATCCAGCCCAGCGCCCCATCCGCACCGATCCCGATCCCCAGGGCGCCCATGAGGTTAACCAGCACCTCAGGCGGTGTGGGGTGAACGGGGATGCGGGTCAGGGTGCGCACGGTGTGCGCCAACGAGGGGCCCAGCGCCTTCGTAGACCATAGGGCGATGGGGAGGGCGGCCAGAGCCAGGAGAAAGCCCTCCCGGAGCCACGAACGCCGCCTCGGAACGAGCAGGCGCTGAGCGGGCAGAAAGAGCAGGCCGTAAAAATGGGTCAGGGTCAACCCCCAGGCGCTGATCAGCCATCCCCCATCTCGTCTGCGCAGGGCCTGCCATGTGCCCAGGGCGCTCCAGGCGATCGCCATCGGATACATCCGGCCCAACGTGGCCAAGCCGAAGAAGAGCGGGTTGAGCCCGAGGAGGATCATCGCCAGCATCGCCGCGCGCGAGCCAGCAACGGCCCTCACCACGCGGTGGACAAGGGCCAGGGCGAGGAGGGCGAAGAAGGGCGAGACGAATTTCAGGGCGAAGGGATGGGGAGACAGCCGGAGCCATCCCCAGAGGAGGATGTAGTACAACGGCGGATGGCTATCCTGCGCCACCGCCCTCAGGGTGTCGGGGAGGTTATAGATGAGCACAATCGCCCCGTGGGCTTCATCGTTGTGCACGAAGGTGGGGGGCAGGCCGATCAAATAAAAGGCAAAACAAAGCGTCAAGATCCCCAGGGATCCCCACCGCTGCAAAAACATATCGACGTTCGAAGGAGCCCACCTCCGGCCTGCATTCCCCATCCGTATTTTCCCCAGGGTTGTGGATGCCTTCAGCCCATTATGGCCGTCCGGAACCTTCCTCACACAGACGAAGCCCCTTTAACGCGTTCTCTTCCTGAGGGGAGATCGAGAGCGCCAGCTCAAACCACGGGCGGGCGGCCGCGCAATTCCCCAGATAATACTGCGAGAGGCCGAGGATGTACGCCATCTCGACCAGGCGAGCGCAGCGGGGCTCACCTCCCGCCGTGTCCGGCGTGCAGCTCCTTCCCTCTTGCTGCAGGATGGTCTGAAGCCGAGCGATGCCCCGGGGGAGGCGATCTTCCTGAACCACCTCTTCATACTGGCGGCGGGCGTATAAGGTGATCCCCAGATGGTATAGAATGCGCCAGTCATCGGGGCCATATTCCCGCGCCCTCTCTAAGGTTTGCTGCGCCTCCTCGAGGCGCCCGAGGTTGTAATAGAGCCAGCCCAGCTCATCCAGGACCCGTGGATCCTCCGGCCGCAAGGCTGCAGCCCGTTGGAAAGCGTCCACCGCAACGGCGGTCTGGCGAAGGACCAGCGCGTTGCGCCCCAGGGCCAGCCAGACGACCACCATGTTGGGATCCCGGTTCAAGGCTTCCCGATAGGCGCCCATCGCCTCCGCATATCGCCCCAAGGTCTCATAGACATAGCCTAAGGCCCGATGGACATCCGGATGCTCTGGGGCCAGGGCGACGGCCTTCTGGGCGGCAGCGAGGGCAGATTGCGGACGATGGGCATCCGCATACGCCTCCGCCAGATAAGCGTGCAAGGGGCCCGAGTCCGGCGCTTGGGCGACCGCCCGCTCCCCCGCTTGGATCGCCTCGGAGACCCTCCCTTGCCAATCCAGGATGAGGGTGGCCATCCCCAGGATCCCAGGATCCTCCGGGGCCAGCCGTCGGGCCCGTTCCATCCAGATCGCTGCTTCATCGAGGCGATTGGTGAAAGCTAAGAGCCGGATCAAGGGGGGGTATCGGGCCGGGTTTTCGGGCTCCAGGGAAAGGGCCAGCCGATACCCTTCCTCCGCTCCCCGGAGATCCCCTGCGCGGTAGGCCGCTTCCGCCCGCTGTGCGTATTGATCGGCCGAGGGCGTCGGCGAGGGGGAGACGAGTCCGCCGGGGGACGGACGGTTCGCTCCGAGCGATCGGTCGATCCACAGCAGAGCGAGCAGAGCGAGGAGATCCACCAGCAGCCAGAACAGCCAGCGACGGCGTCGGCTCATGCTTCTTCCAGCCCCCGGAGGACCATCGAAGCCGTGGCCAGGTTGGTGGCCAAGGGGACGTTATGGACGTTGCATAGGCGCATCACGGTGCGGATGTCGGGCTCGTGGGGATGCGCGTAAAGAGGATCCACCAGGAAGATGACCGCATCGATGCGCCCTTCCACCACCATCGCCGCGATCTGGGCGTCCCCACCCTGAGGGCCGGAGCGCACGCAGGTCACCTCTAGCCCCAGGGCCTCCTGCAATGTACGCCCTGTGGTGGCCGTCGCCACCAGATGATAGCGGGCCAGGCGGTCCCGTTCGCGTCGGGCCCACTCCACCAGTTCCTTCTTTTTCCCATCGTGAGCGATCATCGCAATCCGTTTGGTCATGGCATGGATCCCCAAGGAACAAGGTCCTCGCTCGTGAGGATACAAATCGGAAGCTGTCCCCAGGGCCTGCAGCCAGCCGTTCGTCGCCGAGCGCTTCAACGTCTGCTTTCTCCTCGTTGTGTTTCGCTCGGCCTCCCGGGGATCCGGCGAAGTCA
Source organism: Thermoflexus sp. (assembly GCA_035573655.1). Classification (GTDB taxonomy): domain Bacteria; phylum Chloroflexota; class Anaerolineae; order Thermoflexales; family Thermoflexaceae; genus Thermoflexus. The sequence goes on along the minus strand of DATMAC010000063.1, from coordinate 2,240 downwards.
CGACTCCGCCTTCTTCAGTTTATACTGAATCTGCCTGAAGGCCTTCGAGCCCAGGCAGCAATCTTCTCCCGGAGGTTCTCCGGATGCGTGGGTTCCTCGTCTGCGGTCTGGTCGCCAGCGGTTTCCTGGTGCTCATCGCCCTTATCGGGTTGCAACCCATCCAAGCGGCATCCTCTGCGGCTGCCATGGCTTCCCCCTCCGATCCCGTGGTCCCGATTTTGACCGCGGAGCAGTTTCTGGACCCGGGGCCGGGACTCTATCCTGGGCTGGCCAGCGTTCATCCGATCTCCGGTGACGTGTGGGTCTGCCGGAAAGGCGGGGCGACGATCCTACGGGGCGCGGAGATCCAGAAGATCCTTCCTGGACTGTGCGCATGGGACTTCGATTCACAAACAGGGAACTGGTTCGCCGCGGACGGACGGACCGTGGTGATCATGAGCGGCACCACTTCCGTCGCACAGGTGAACCTTCCCTACACGGTGACCGGGATCGTTCTACACCCGCGGACCCGGCTGCTCTATGTGACCATGCAGGCCAACCCGTTCCCACCGATCTCCACCCACCTGGGGGTCATCCGCGACACGACCGTATTGACCATCATGCAAGCCCCCAGCGCCCGATTGCTCCTTCCCCATCCAGAGAGCGGGGATCTTTATCTCGGCGTCTACACGGGAACACAGAGACTCTGGATCCTTAGCGGGACGGAGATCGTTGACAACATCCTGATCAACGGCCCATTGCATGATATCGAATACCATCCTTATACCCGATTGACGTATGTTGCGAGTCAGGACGAGCTCACGATCCTCAACGGCCGCGTTGTGAGCCCCTCCCTGTCTGTGACCTGGACATACCAGATCGCTGTGGATCCGTCCAGCGAGCGGGCCTACCTCACCCATCTAAGCCCGGATCATCTCACGGTCCTCTCGCGGACCCAAGTGATCACCCGGATCCCCTTCCCCCGCGGATCTAACCCCATCGCTGTGATCCCAGGGTCCGGCGAGATCGTGGTGGGCGCGTTCTTCAGCCGGGAGGTCCACGTGTTTTCCAGGGATCTCTCGCGGATCAATGTGATCTCTATGTCCGTTCGTCCGCGGTTCATCGGCGCGTTCCCCGATCAATGGGTGTATGTAAGCGGGTGGGGGACGAGTCCAGCCGAAGACCGACCATCGGCGCTCCTGGTGCTGAGCCGGACGGCCCAGGCCGCTCTGCACTTGGATGGGTTTGGCCTGGGCCCCCTGGCCCTCTCGCCGGATGGAAAACGCCTCTACGCCCTGAACCCCTTCGAGGGATATTTCTACGTCCTCTCGGGGACCGACGTGCTGACCTCAGCAGTCCTTTCCCCATGGCTGGTTCCTTCGATCATCCTGCCTCAAGGACGCTCGATGGCAGTAGATCCCGGCACCGGATGGGTATATGTAGTGCACCCATGGTTCTCGCAGTTATGGGTCTTCCAGGACAGCTCTTGGATCACGCAAACGCTGGAACAGCCGCTGAACGTGCTGGTCGCGGACCCGGCGCACGGTGTGATCTGGGGAGGGGCATCCGATTTCTACAATCCGCTCCTGTTCATCATCACGGGGACGACAGTGAGCACGATCCCCATCGCTTCTTTCCAAGGGCCTGTGCGGGAGATCACGGTGGATCCGGAGCGGAGCTATCTTTACGTCATGGGCCCGACTCAGCTGGCGGTCTTCTCCCTCACCACGCCGCTCACCGCCTCGTCCCAGTTGACCACCGTCGGCCAAGTGTATCCGCCTCAGGCCCTGGCGGTGCAACCAGCGAACAGCCTGGCCTATGTGGGATCTGGGGTTGGCGCTTCGGGCACCGTGTGGATCTTCCAAGGCCCCACCCTGGTGACCAGCCGGACGATGGCGGGGGTCCCGATCGCCCTGGCCGCTGACCCGGAGAGTGGGTGGGTCTACGCGGTGTTGAGCGGGACCCGTCAGGTGGTGGGGATCAGCGGAACCGCCATCGCGTTCACCGTGACCCTTCCCTTCGAGCCCCGGCGTATCTGGGTCAGCCCCCGGAGCCACCTGGCGTATGTGGCCGGGGACGTTCAAGTCGCCGCCCTCTATGGTCCCAGCGTACGCAGGGTGTTGACCACCGGGATCTTCCCGCGAGATATGGTGTTCGACCCGGCGGCGGGTCTTGCGATCTTGAGCCACGAAGGCGATAATCGGCTGGTCTGGCTTGAGGAACGGATCTTGGACCGGCGGCTCTGGCTTCCGTTGGTTCTG
>DATMAC010000062.1:0-4418 GCA_035573655.1 Thermoflexus sp. | reverse complement strand
CCAAACCCACATGAGAAAACCAACGGCGTAACTCCTACCTGAAGATTACTCCAGGCCGGCTAACTGACGGCCCGCGGCGAGCAGCTGCGAGACCCGCTCCGGCGCGGTGGTCTCGGTGTAGATCCGCAACAAGGGCTCAGTGCCGGAGAACCGGATCAGCAGCCATCCCCCATCCTCCAGATAGAACTTGTAGCCGTCGCTCCGATCGATCCGGAGCACCCGAAGCCCAGCCAGGCGCTCCGGTTGGGCTTGGTTCAGGCGCGCCTGGGTTTCCCCTCGGCGCTCCGGTGGGAACTCCACATCGATCCGGGAGTAGTAATGAGGGCCGACCAGTTGGAAGAGCCATTCGATCAGCTCCGAGGGCCGCTTCCCCGTCCGCACCATTAGGTCCAGCAGATACAAGCCCGCCAGGATCCCATCCCGCTCCGGCAGATGGCCGCGGAAGGCGAAGCCGCCGCTCTCCTCGCCGCCGATCAGGGCATCCGTCTCCAGCATCTTCGGGGCCACATACTTGAAGCCAACGCCGGTCTCGTAAACCGGGACCCCGTAGCGCTCCCCGAGTTTCTCGAGCATGGAGGTGGTGGAGAGGGTTTTGACGATCGGCCCGCGCTGCCCCCGAACCTCCAGGAGGTAGAGGGCCAGCAGGCCGTAGACGCGCAGCTGATCCACAAAATTCCCCCGTTCGTCCACCAGGCCCACGCGATCCGCATCCCCATCGGTCGCGATCCCGGCGTCGGCGCCGATCGCCCGCACCTGCTCCTGAAGGTCATCCAGGTTGGGGGGGATCGGCTCCGGGCGCTTCATCCGCGGGAAGATGGGGTTCCGCTCGCCGTGGATCTCGATGATGCGGATGCGCCCGGGGGAGAGGAGCCGCCGCAGCCAGCCGATCCCGTTCCCCCACATCGGATCCACCACGATCGTGAGGTCCGCCTGGCGCAGGGTTTCCAGGTCCACGAGGGTCTGGAGGTGCTCGATGTAAGCGGGAGCGGGGTCGAAGACCTCGACCAGGCCTTTCGCCCGGGCTTCCGCCATCGGCATCCGCTTCACCCCCCGCTCGTCCGGCGGGATGCGGGCTTCGATCTCCTGGAGCCCCTGAGGGTCGACGGCCCCGCCGAAGCGGTTGCGGACCTTAAAGCCGTTGTCCGTGGGGGGATTGTGGCTGGCGGTGATGTTGATGGCCCCGGCCGCGCCCCGAGCCACCACGCTGTAGCTGACCACCGGGGTCGGCACGGCCCGGTCGCAGAGATAAACCCGGATCCCGTTGCCGGCCAGGACCTCCGCGCAGGCTTCCGCGAAGTGCTCGGAGGCGAAACGATGATCGTAACCGATCACCACGCCCCCCTCCGCCTGCCCGGTGTCCAGCAGCCATTGGGCGAAGCCCTGAGCGCATCGCCGGACGTTCTCGAAGGTGTAGTCGTCGGCGATGCGGCCGCGCCACCCGTCCGTGCCGAAGCGGATGACCTTCATCTTATCCCTCCCGGATCCCGTATTCCTGCTTGACCAGCTCCAAGTCTGCATCGACCATGATCTTCACCAGCTGCTCGAAGGTCACGGAGGGGGCCCAGCCCAATTTGGTTCGCGCCTTGGTGGCGTCCCCCACCAGCAGATCCACGTCCGCCGGCCGATAGAGGGCGGGATCCACCACCACGTATTTCTTCCAATCCAGCCCCAGGTAATCGAAGGCCAGCTCCACGAACTCGCGGACGGAGTGGGTCTCCCCCGTGGCGATCACGTAATCCTCCGGTTCATCCTGTTGCAGCATCAGCCACATGGCCCGCACGTAATCGGGGGCATAACCCCAATCCCGGCGGGCCTCCAAGTTCCCCAGCCGGAGCTCGTGGGCCAGGCCCAATTTGATCTTAGCCGCCGTGTAGGTGATCTTGCGGGTGACGAACTCCAGACCGCGACGCGGGCTCTCATGGTTAAAGCAGATCCCGGAGACAGCGAACATCCCGTAGCTTTCCCGGTAATTCACGGTGATCCAGTGGGCGTACACTTTGGCGACCCCATACGGGCTGCGGGGATGGAAGGGGGTGTTCTCGTTTTGGGGAACCTCCTTGACCTTCCCGAACATCTCGCTGCTGGAAGCTTGGTAGAACCGAATCGTAGGGTCCACCAAGCGGATGGCCTCCAGCAGCCGGGTGACCCCCAGGGCGGTGAACTCCCCGGTGAGGACGGGCTGTTTAAAGGAGGTGGGCACGAAGGATTGGGCGGCCAGGTTGTAGACCTCGTGAGGCCGGTATTCCCGCAGGATGTCGATGAGCGAAGATTGATCCAGCAGATCCCCTTGGACCAAGGTGATGCGGTCTTGGATGTGGCGGATCCGCTCGAAGTTGACAGTGCTGGTGCGCCGCACCATCCCGATCACTTCGTATCCTTTCTCCAGCAAGAACTCCGCCAGGTAGGATCCATCCTGGCCGGTGATCCCTGTGATCAAAGCGCGCCTCCGTTCCATATCCGGTGTGCCTCCGGTTTGAGGTAGTGCTTCATTTGCTTGTTTTGGGTTGCGGATATGGGGCGATGAAGGCCAACAGCCTCACCCCCCTGGATCCCCCCTCCCCACGGCCCGAAGCATTTTAGAGGCAAACCGGGCACCGAAGGCGCCCGGCTCGCCCCCAAACCCCATGCACTGTTCGCTCCGGATGATCGCGGTCAGACCGCTGCCCGGCGAAGCGATCGGATTTTATTCCCGATGGGGCACAGCCGGGCGTAAAACACTAAGCGAGTGTCTGAAAACTCGCTCTGGGTAACGACCTACCCTTAAATAGGGAAGGGCCCCACCCCCCTTGCCCCCCCTCCCCACGGCCCAAAGGGCCGTGGGGAGGGGGGGTCAAAATATTCTTTGGGGGCAAGCCGCGCGCCGAAGGCGCGCGGCTTGCCCCCAAAGCCCCCAGAAGGAAATCCCCTGATATCCGGGTTGGTGTAGCGTGAGCAGGGCGAAATCGTGACGTGGCTTCCTGCATATTTCTCGGAGGCTCTCTAAGATAAAGGATGCCTGCGCTGCTGTTCCTCTCGCGCCCGCGCCCGCCATTCCTCCAACACATCGCGCAGGGATTGCTCGAAGGGAATTATCGGCTGCCACCGGAGACGTTCCCGAATCCGGGTCGTATCGGCCACGCTGATCGGGATCTCGACGGGGCGGATGCGCTGAGGGTCCGTCTCCACGCGCACGTTCACCCGCGCCATCGCCAGGAGCGTGTCCATGACCTCCCGGATGGAGCGCGCATGGCCGGATCCGATATTATAAACTTCGCCGGGCTCCCCGTGCTCCAACAGTAAGCGATAGGCGCGCACCACATCGCGGACGTCGGTGAAATCCCGCCGGGCCTCTAAGTTCCCCACCCGAAGCACCGGCTCTTGCAATCCCGCTTCGATCCAAGCGATCTGACGGGCCAGCGAGGGAACCACAAAGCGGGGATCCTGGCCGGGGCCGATGTGATTGAAAGGGCGAGCCCGGATGATCGGCAGGGCGTAAGCCGTGGCGTAGATGGCGGCCAGCCAATCCTGAGCGGCTTTGCTGATCCCATACGGGTTGGCCGGGCGGAACGGCTGATCTTCGCGGATGGGAACTTCCTCCGGCCGGATGAGGCCATAGACCTCGTTCGAGGTCACGATCAGAACACGAGGCCGCAATCCCAATGCCCGGAGGCCATCGAGCAGGTTCAGTGTTCCACGCACGTTCGTCTCGAAGGTGCCCCAGGGATCCCGCCATGATTCCGCCACATCCGACTGGGCTGCCAGGTGGATGATGCCTTCGGGCGCCAGACGGGCGAGCTCCTGACGGACGGCCTCCGGGTCCCGGAGGTCCACATGGGCCGTCCGAAGGCGATCGGGCAGCCCGGCGACGGGCCGCCGGGTCCACCCCCAAAGTTCCCAGCTGGTCTCCTGGGCCAAGGCGGCGGCCAGATGGCGTCCCACGAATCCGCTTACGCCGGTGATCAGCAGACGCAAAGGCCCTCGCTCCTTGTCGGAGGATCGGATTGGGCGCTGGTCAATTATACCATCTCTACCGGCGGATCATCGGTTGTGGGCTAAAACCATCGAGGGCGCCGCCGGAGCCGCTCTAATCTTGTTCTAATGCTGAGAATGTATAACTTCTATTTGGGTTCTGGAAGGCGGCGATCCGACCACCGCCCGCGAAGCGGGCTCGCTCGACGTCGTTTTCCTGTCGCTGTGGGACGCTCATAGGGCAGCAGGTGGTTGTTTTTTCCTCTGTGGGGTATGGGCCACCTCCGGCGGCCCGCACCCTACAAAAGAAATCAACTTGCCTTAGCGGTCACAACCGGCAGGTGAAGAATCATAAGAGTTATGCCCTTCGGCACCCGTGAGAGGAGGCGGAAGGTCCCCACCCCCCTGTATCCCCCCTCCCCACGGCCCAAAGGGCCGTGGGGAGGGGGGATCAAAACATTTTGGGGCGG
>DATMAC010000061.1:0-2058 GCA_035573655.1 Thermoflexus sp. | reverse complement strand
AGCGTCGTTCTCGCGCAACGCCAATACGGATATAGGTGGTTTCCTTCTGGGGGCGTTGGGGGCCGAGCCGCGCGCCTTCGGCGCGCGGCTCGGCCCCCAAAAGATTTTCCATCCCCCTGTTTGTAGTAGGACGCTTTAGCGCCCGTTTCCACGGCCGTGGGTAGGGGGGATAAATGGGGATGGAGCCCTTCCGCTTCCTTTGCGGGAATGATCGCTGCGATCCGGCGACACAGGAGGGTCGCCCGGGCAGCCGCGGAAAAGCCTTGACGGCCCGAGCGATCCTCCCCACTGGCTGAGGAAGGTTATACCGGTCACGAGGCCTGAGGGCGCGAACGAAGCCGGCGGGCCAGAAAGGCCAGCAAGAGCACCCCGAGCGCTCCCAGTCCCCATCCGATCCCCCCTCCACCGGTTTGCGGCAAGCCGCTGGGCCGTGGGGTGGGGGTTGGGCGAATGGGCGTGGCCGTGATCTCTGGGGTTGGGGTGGCGGTCGGCTGGCCCGCCGCTGCCAATGAGGGCGTGGGCGTCGCGACCTGAACCGGCGTGGGGCTTGGGGTCGGTGTATAGGTAGGCGGCAGTGGGCTCGGCGAGGGGATGGGTGTTCGAGTGGGTGCGACCGCGGGCGCTGAAGGCCGCCCTCGAGCCGGCCCACTCAAAGCCAGGTACAAGCCGATCGCCAAAAGCAGCGCAACAAAAAGCCCACCCAGCACCAGCACGCCGAGCAGGAATGTCCGATTCGGCGCCTCCTCCGGGGGCAATTCCTCCAGATCGATATCAGTCATTCGGGTCGCCTCCTCGCTGGGATGTCCTTCTGAGGATGCCGGTTGTGTGGTAGCTCTCTTCACGAGCGAAGGATTTCCAAATTATAAACCGGAACCCAAACGCTCCCTTCTTCATCATCCAGCTGGATCTCTGCGCACCAGGCCCGCAAGCCGCTATCCAGCGTCCAGGGATGCGAAGAGAGCTTTCCCACCGTCCCGGTGCGCCCTCGATAGGGTTCTCGCAGCAGGCGCACCTGAAGGCCAGGCTGGAGGAATACTTCCCCCTCGGGCTCAGGGGACGGCGGGGTCTCCGTCGGCACCGGGATCAGAATCTCCGGGCGGCTCGGTAAGCCGTCCGGACGCGGAGGCGGCTGGAGCACAAAAGCCTCCCGTCCCTGATAAAGAGAAAGGATCCGAAAGATCCCAGGATGCATCGAAAGACGGCCAAACCCCTCCGTCAGGACGATTGGGAAGGAAACCTCACGCACCATAGGCAGGAGGGAAGCGTCCATGCTTCCGGCAATGATTCCCTTGACCTGAAGTCGCTCGGCCTGCTCGAGGGCGCTCGGCTCAATCCACGCCCCTCCCACAATAATGGTCCCCTGGGCAATGGGATCGATCGCTCGCGCTCGCAACGGCTCCGCCCTGCTGGTGATGACCCGGATCATCCCGCTGAAATCATGGCCGCTGGACCAAAAGGCCTGGATTAGAGCGCCCTTGGTTTCGATCACTGCGCCATAGGCAGGGAGGACTTCAACGACCGTTCCGGGGAACCCCGCTCGAATTTCCACCTCACGCGCGCCTGCCCAGATCAGGACCTTCCCTCCTCCGGCGGCCACGATCTCCCCATTCACCGGCGAGCGCACCCGCAGCGTTCGCAGCCCCATCCAAATCCGCCGCCGCGCCAGGTCCTCCTGGGCGCGCACGGAAGCGCCAGGTTTCCGCTGTAAGTATACGGCAGCCCGCTCGGGGGGAACCTTCAGCGGGCTGGCAATGTCCACGATGACCACATCGGTCGGCTGCTCCGCCACAGCGAGGACGGTCGTGGCCTCCACCGGGTCCCCGCGTTGAACCAGCACTTTACCAGGGACGGGCAGCCGACGCTCCCGACGGATGGTCGCCAGGGCAATGAACCGGACTTCCTCTGGATAAAACCGCAGTGTCTCCATCGGTGGACCGAACCTCGCTTGATCAAGTGATTGGGATGCTGACTCCGTCAACGATGAGAGCGTTGTTCTGTGAGGTACGGACCGCTTACACGGCCCATCCCTCACAGTTCTGTAAGTAGGGAAGGGCCCAC
>DATMAC010000060.1:0-9013 GCA_035573655.1 Thermoflexus sp. | reverse complement strand
GCCACCGCCGATGCGTTGCGAGATCGAATCCGTGCGCTCGGATATGAGATCCAGGATACGCGGGAAGGTCCCCGTTGGCGCCCGTTGGGGGATCCCACGGCTCCATGGCAACCTCTGGAGGATCCTGACTCGCGCTCCATGGATGCCCCGCGCGCAGGAAGCTTGGAGAGTCTCGAGTGAGGTCCTTTGCCCTATGGGTGGAGATAACTCCTCGCTTGGAATTTCGATGAATGATCGCAAATTATAAAAAGGAAAAAGGCGAAATAGCTTCATGAACTATTTCCTTGTCTCCGCACACTCTTATCACCATGGGACAAAAGTCCTATGTTTGGCAACATCAATTCCTAATATCATTACTGGTAGGATTCTTCCGGATTTGGAACCCAGCGGCGCACCATAGCCGGCCGAACCACGAAATTTTAGGATAGGGGACAAGGTTTGCCATGCCCTATCCTTCCTTGCGACGAAGCCGCGCCGGAGAGGCTCGGGGCATCCCTACGGGCGTCCAGGAGTTGGTTTGTTCGCATCTGGGCAGCCATCGGATTATCCACAATCCCTGGAGAGACCGCCCCATCATCCCGATTGTGCTTTACAGACTTCAAGAAGGAGGGTTGAATGCCGCCCACTTTGCTGGTGATTGACGATGATCGGGAGTTCGTCGAGCTGCTCCGGAAGCGCTTAGAGGGAGCTGGCTATCAGGTTCGAATTGCGCTGGATGGAGAGACCGGCCTTCGGATTCTTGAGACTGAGCGGCCGGATTTAGTGATTTTGGACATTATGATGCCCGAGATGGATGGTTGGGAGGTCTGTCGTCGTATCCGGCAGATCTCGACGGTCCCGATCCTGATGTTGACCGCCAAGGGAATGACCACAGATGTGGTATATGGCCTGGAACTGGGGGCGGACGATTATGTGACCAAGCCGTTTCAGGCAGATGTCCTTTTGGCCCGGATCCGAGCTCTTCTACGTCGGACGAGCGCCCGGGCATTGCCGGAGCAAGGGGTATACCGATGTGGGGAGATCGTGCTGGATCTAGACCAGCATACGGTCACCGTGGCCGGGAGACCTGTTCAGCTGACCCCGCTGGAGTTCCGGCTCCTGAGCATCATGATGCGGAACGCAGGCCGATTACTTCCCCATCGTTATCTCCTCACCCAGGTTTGGGGTCCGGAGTATGCGGATGATATTGATAATCTGAAGCTATATATTCACTATCTCCGCCAGAAGATCGAACCGGATCCTCGACACCCGCGTTATATCTTGACGGAGTGGGGGATCGGGTACCGCTTCCAGTGTGATTGAACCCCAAGCGATTCCTCCTGGGAGGGGTTTTTGGGGGTTGGGAAGGCCACCTTTGGCGGCCTTCCCAACCCCCAAAAACCTTTTTCCCTCCTCCCCACTTCCCGAGCCCCGAGCAGGGCCGAGCGATCCAGCCGCCCCTATACAACCCCTGCAAATGCCTTCCCACGGGGAGGAAAGGAGAACCCCTCCACGATAAACTGAAGTGCTTCCCGTATTTCCTCTAAAGGAATTCAAACCAAAATCTCCGACTTTTCAAACCTCTTTCAGGTAAAGTGAGCTCAGATCCCGAGATCAGTGCATACGGGTCGTGCAGAGGAGGGAGGTTATGGCCCCATCAGTGCCCAGGGATATGGATGGAGGTTCTTTGGAGCGCGATCATGAGGTCCGGATCCTGGTTGTGGACCCCAGTCCGGAGATGCGACGGCTGCTTCAGCAGGAGCTGAGCGCGGATCAGATGGCGGTGTTTGGGGCGGCCAGCCCGTCGGAGGCCCTGGCGTTGCTTCCAGTGGTTACCCCGGACATTGTCCTCACGGAGCTCGCTTTTCCAGATCACGATGGCTTGCGCTTCTGTCAACAGCTCCGGGCGGTCACTCACAGCCCCATCTTGGTGATCTCCGCCGTGCGTTCCGACCGCGATGTGATCCGCGCGTTCGATATGGGGGCGGATGATTTCATCCCGAAGCCTTTCGCCTTCGTCGAGCTCCGCGCGCGCATCCAGGCGCACCTGCGCCGGCGCAATTGGGGGGGGAGACAGAGAACGCTTACTTATTATGCGGATGACCATCTGGTCATTGACTTGCGGCTTCAGGAAGTTCGGGTTCGCGGGCAGCGGGTCCGCATGTCCCGCATCGAATACCAACTGCTGGCTTGTTTGTTGGAGCACGCCGGCCGGGTGGTCCGGCACGAGACGTTGCTCCAGGCCGGTTGGGAGGATCAGGGGTGGGACCCTCATTACCTCAAACTTTACATCCGGCATCTGCGGAACAAGATCGAACCAGATCCCTCCCGACCACGTTACATCGTGACCGTATGGGGCGTGGGCTATCGCTTCTGTCCGCAGCTCTCTGCCTCATCGACGGTCCAGGAAACGACTCAGGAGGCGAAGCCATGAAATGTTTGGTCACCGGCGGGGCGGGGTTCATCGGATCCCACGTGGTAGATGCGTTGATCGAGGATGGACATGAGGTGGTGGTGGTGGATAACCTCAGCACGGGCCGTCGGGAGAACTTGAACCCCAGAGCTCGCTTCTACGAGGTGGACATCCGGAGCCCGGCCCTGGCGGAAGTGTTCGAACGGGAGCGGCCGGAGGTCGTCAACCACCACGCGGCGCAAATGAGCGTGCGGGTTTCCATGGCCGACCCGATGTACGACGCCGAGGTCAACGTGCTGGGCTCTCTCAACTTGCTCCGCCTTTCCCTTCAATACGGCGTGAAGAAGTTCATCTACATCTCCAGCGGGGGCGCGGTGTACGGGGAGCCGGTTTACCTGCCGTGCGATGAGGAACATCCGATCCGTCCCCTCTGCCCCTATGGGGTGACCAAGTTCATCGTCGAGCAATATCTGGCCCTGTTCCATCAGCACTACGGGCTTCGGTACACGGTGCTGCGGTATCCCAACGTGTATGGGCCAAGGCAGGACCCGAACGGCGAGGCGGGGGTGGTGGCGATTTTCATCGGGCGGATGCTGCGAGGGGAGCCGGTGGTGATCTACGGGACGGGGGAGCAGATGCGGGATTTCGTGTATGTGGGGGATATCGTGGCGGCGAATCGGATGGCGTTGGAGAACGGGGAGGCGGAGGTGTTCAACTTGGGGAGCGGGCGGGGGACAACGGTCAATCAGATCTTCCGGATGCTGGCGGCAATCACCGGTTATCGGCGGGAGCCGCTGTACGGCCCGCCAAAGGTCGGGGAGACCTTCCGGATCTACCTGAAGGCGGAGCGGGTCCGTCAAGCGTGGGGCTGGGAGCCGCGGGTGGATTTGGAGGAGGGGCTGGAACGGACCGTAGCCTTTTTCAAAGAGCGATGGAGGTCTTAGGGAGGGTGCTCACAAGGGGTGGGCTGCCTATTTGAGTGATTTTTGAGGCCTGACCCGGATGCCTGCGGCGTCCGGTTGAGATTCCATATGGAATTTTGGGGCCACGACAGGAGCAAGCCTGGTATCTGTTCCTGGCGTGCCCGGGAACGGAGCGTGCGAATGGAGCGCCTTCAACCCTATTTAGATGTCCTGCGACGATGGTGGTGGTTCCCCATCATGTGCGCCCTGTTGGCCGGGGGCGGAGGTTATCTTTACACCCGACAGCAGCAACCGGTTTACGCAGCGCGCGTCACCCTGATGGTGGGAACCAGCCTCAACAACCCCAGCCCGGATCCCCAAGAGATCGGGCTCAGCCGGACCTTGGCGCAGGTCTACAGCGAGATGGTCCGACGGCGGCCGGTGTTGGAACAGACATTGAAGCGGCTGAATCTGGATCTCGCCCCCGAGGTCTTGGCGCGGGCTGTGGAAACCCGCGTGGTATTCAATGCCTCACTGCTCGAGATCTACGTCTATGATTTCAGCCCTGAGCGGGCTGCCGCGCTGGCCAATGCCTTGGCCCAGACCCTAATCGAGCAAGCACCTGGTGCGCGGAGCTTGGTGGATGAGCGCTTCCTGCAGAGCCAGCTCGCCGATATCCAGGCCAAGATCGAGGATGTAGATCAGAGGGTTCGGGATCTGAGACAGCGCATGGAGCGTATGAACTCGGCGGCGGAGCTGCGGGAGGCCCAGGATCAGCTTCAGGCATTGGAGCAGTTGAAGCGCGACTATCAGCAAACCTACGCCCAGTTGCTATCTACAATCAACCAAGGAAGGGTGAACACCCTCACACTTTTGGAGCCTGCTCTCCCTCCCACGCGGCCGGTCTCCCCGAACGTGTTGCGCAATCTCGTCCTCTCTAGTGGGGCGGGGTTGCTTCTCAGCCTGAGCATGCTGATGGTCCTGGAGCTGTTGATGGGCCGGGCGGTGCGCTGGGATGGAAGCCTGACCATGTTCAGCCTTCCGGTCCTGGGGGCGATCCCTCACTGGCGCAATCGAAAGGACCCCTTGATTATCCGCAGCGCGCCGGATTCCCCTGAGGCGGAGGCGGTCCGTTCGCTGCGGCTCCGGATCCTTCAGCTGCTGGAAAAAGATCCCTCGCATGTGCTGCTGATCACCAGCCCGATGCCGGAGGATGGCAAATCCTTTGTGGCCAGTAACTTGGCGATGGCGATGGTGGAAGCGGGGGTCCGGACGGTGCTGGTGGAAGCGGATCTACGGGGTGGGACGGTAGCGCATTTGAGCCCTCGGGAGATCGAGAGCGGGCTGGTGGATTACCTAGAAGCAGAAGGGGAACTGCCAGATTTGGAAGGCCTGTTGATCCCCATCGATGGTGGCTTAGCGATCCTGCCCCTGGGACGCATCCCCCGGGATCCCGGGCTGTTGTTGAGCTCACCCCGATGGCGCTTGCTGTTGGATCAGCTACGGGCGCGATATGGAGTGGTGATGCTGGATGCTCCTCCTACGCTGTTCCTTGCGGAGCTGGAGATCTTAGCCCGTTCCGCTGACGGCGTCGTGTTGGTGATCCGGGACGGTGAGACGCCCCGGCGATTGGTGGGGCAGGCCCGTTACGCCTTGCGGGGCCAGCGCGTCCTGGGGATCGTGGTGAACGACGTTCCCCGACGCAAGCTGGGGTTGGGCTATGGCTACGCCTATGGCCGCTATCGTTACCCTCGCCGATCTTCATCGACATCCGCTGCCCCTGGGGTGCTGCAGCTCTGGCGGGAGGGCCTGGCCCAGCGGATTCAAGAGTGGCGGGCCGGGCGATCTGCTTCTGAGCCTATTGCTTACCCTCCCGCATGGCCGCTTCCGCCGCGCCACGAGCGCGCGGCTGCATCGTCCCGATGGCGTCGAAAACCATCCCTATGGTCTCCGCCACCTCCTGCGCCAGCGGCCTCTGCTTCGCCTCCTTCGGAGCATGGGGAAAGACCGGAGCCTGCGATCACCTCCGAGGAGGCAGTTCAAAAGCCGACGGAGGAGAGCGGGGCCTTTCTGGGAAGCTTTCTCCTTGAGGAAGAAGAGACCACAGTCTTGGAATCCTCTTTGGCGGCTCAGGAAGAGAAGCGTCCCGCTGTCCAGCCCTTTGTGGAAGTTGACCCCGAGCTGTTGAAAGAGGCTTTGCGAGAGCTGGAGGCCGCTGGGGAGAATGAGCAGCCGGCCTCAGCGGATGGTGTGGAGACGCCGGAGCGTTCCGAATGAGCGCGGTTGCCTTTACGGTGCTTCGAAATACCTTGTTCGGACTGGGTGGGCGTTTGACCGTGAAGGCGCTGGCCTTTGCCTTCTCGGTGTGGGTGGTGCGGCGCCTGGGACAAGACGATTTCGGGCATTATGCCACCGCCCTCGCCTATGTAACGGCCTTCGCGGTTCTCTCGGATTGGGGCCTGGCTCCTTATCTGGTTCGGGAGATCGCGCGGGATCGAAATCAGGGAGAGGCCCTGTTGACGAATACGATCGCCCTTCGGTTCCTCCTTTCCCTGGGGACGATCGGCCTCATTCTGGGGGTGGCATGGTGGAATGGGCAGCCGCTGTTTCTCTTATGGGGAATCGCCTTGGCCTCCCTCACCCTGATCCTTTATGCTGTCCACGGGCCGTTGGAGGCGGCGTTGCAGGGGATGCGCCGGTTGGACCTCGTTTCAGCAGCTGGGGTGCTGCAGCAGCTGTCCTTTGTGGGGCTGGGCACGGGTGCCCTGCTCCTGGGGTGGGGATTCTATGGGCTCATCGGGGCCTCGTTGGTTGGCCTGGTCGCCGCCCTGGCCATGACCGCGGGGGCCGCGCGCGCTCTGGGTTTGCTTCATCTGCGGCGGCCCACCGTGTCTCTCTGGCTGCCCTTATTGCGAGCCGGCCTCCCTTTCGGCCTGATCGGCCTGGCGGTGAACCTCTCTTACAAGATCGACACGATCCTACTCAGCCTGTGGTGGTCTGCGGGGATCGTCGGTTGGTATAACGCAGCCTATAATCTGATCTTTTCCATCGCCATTCTATCGAACGCCGCCAATGTGGCGCTTTACCCCTCGATGGCCGCCCTCTCCGACCCGGAGGCTCTGGCTGCGGTGGCCCGTCGCGCGCTCGGTTATCTCTGGATGCTCTCCATTCCCTTCGCGGTGGGAGGCTGGATCCTGGGAGACCAATTGATCCCGGCGCTCTACGGCGCTTCGTTCATCCCATCGATCCCTGCCTTCCGGGTCCTGATCGGGGTTGTTCCCTTCATGTTCCTTTCCGAATATCTGGGATATGTGATCCTGGTTCGGAACCGGGAATGGCTGGTGGCCCGCTCTTTGATCGCGAGCACCTTGTTCAATCTCGTGACGAACCTCATCCTGATCCCTCGCTATGGCTTGATGGCCGCTGCATGGATCACGCTGTTCACGGAGATCCTGCTGGTCGGGCAATATGTGGTTCTCCTCCGGTTATGGCGGGGGATGTCGATGGCTCTTTTCGGAAAGCCTGCGCTGGCGGCCGGGATGATGGGATTGATCCTTTGGACCGCACGAGGGCTTCCGCTCCCCTTGTCGTTAATTCTCGGCGTGGTGGCTTATGGCACGGCCCTCTGGGCCTTGGGGGTGCTGGGGCCCGCCGAGTGGCATCTCCTCCAGCAGGTCCTCCGTCGATCTCCTGCGCCGGGTGAGGTGGGCTGAGCCATGTTCGTGGTGCTCGCTGCGCCCCATTATCCGCCGCGCAACATCGGAGGGGTGGAGATCTTCGTTCAATCCTTGGCCCGGTGGCTGCATCAGCAAGGCCATCGCGTGGAGGTGGTGTGTGTGGAGCAGATCGAGTACGGGCCCTTCCCGCGGGTCACGGCGATCCTCGATCGGTCCGAGGGGTTCCCGGTGTATCGGCTGACCGTGCGCTGGCGGAGGGGTCCACTGGGGTTGCGGGATCGCTTCGATAACCCAGCGATGGAGCTGTGGTTCAAAGCCTATCTCCACAGCCGCAAGCCGGACCTCCTTCACTTCCACAGCGGGTATCTGTTGACGATCTCACCACTGCGGGCGGCCATGAAATTGAGGATCCCCACTGTCGTCTCGCTGCACGATTTCTGGTTCCTTTGTGCTCACCACACATTGCTGCGGCCCAGCGGCCAGGTCTGCCCGGGGCCGGAGGATCCGGCGGGGTGCGCCTATTGTTGGCTCAGCCAGAGCCGGCGCTATCGTTGGATGGAGCAGGGGCTGGCTCGGCTGGGGGCAAGCCGGCCTCATATCCTGGCGGGCCATGTTCTGCATCCTTGGCCCTTCTTTCGGATGTGGGAGTCGTTCATGCAAGAACGCGCACGCGAAACAATAAAAACTCTCAATCAAGTGGATGCCATTCACACCCCGGCTGCCTTCTTGGAGGGGTTCTATCGATCTTTTGGAATGCGTCAAGAGAAAGTTTATTGGATCCCGAATTTTGCGCCACCTGATCTTCGCAGACCGGAAACGAATCGACGAGATCCTTCAATGCTGCACGTGGTCTATATTGGTCAGATCAATCCTCTCAAGGGAATTCATGTGCTGATCGAGGGTATTCAGCGGGCAAATGCGATGGTGGGAGAAAACACAACCCGAAAACTTCGATTAACGATCTATGGTAATGACCAGGCTTTTCCTGAGTATCGTGCTCAACTGGATCATCGGATTGGCTCTGATGAGACCATCCGATTCGCGGGAGTCCTGCCACGGGCACGCCTGGGGGAGGCGCTGGCAGAAGCCGACGTGCTGGCCCTTCCATCCATCTGGCCAGAGGTCGCACCAATCGTGACGCTGGAAGCGCTGGCGATGGGTGTCCCAGTCCTCGCTAGCGGAGTGGGTGGGGTGCCCGAGGTTGTCCTCCACGGCCGGAACGGCTGGATTGTTCCCCCGGGTGATCCCCAGGCCATCGCCGACGCGCTGGTGACTTGGATCCGGGAACCCGAAACTTTAGAGCAATTACGAGCCCACGCCCGACCACCCTTCTCCTTCGAGCAAGGGACGGAGGCGATGTTGCGCCTTTATGAAGCCGTGATTCGTGACCACGCCACTGGCCGTTCGCAGGCGATGAAGATAGATGCGGGGTTCAGGAGTCGGTATGAGGAGAGGCAGAGATGAGTGGGATCCTCGTTGCCGTTCTGGCATATAACCGGCTGCAAGACACGCTGGCCTGCCTGGAGTCGGTGCGGCGGCTGGAGGGGCCGGTCGAGGCGGTGGTGGTCCTGGACAATGGCTCCACCGATGGGACGCCGGATGCGGTCCGCCGGGCTTTCCCGGAGGTCCAGGTCCTGGAGCTGGGGGCGAACCAGGGGTATGCGGCGGGGAACAACGTGGCGATCCGGATGGCGATGGAGCAGGGGATGGACGGGGTGTTCCTGCTGAACAACGACACACTGGTGGACTCCGGGTGTTTAGTGACCCTCCTGGAGACCGCGCGGGGTCAACCTCGCGTGGGAGCGGTGGGGCCGCTGGTCTGGGCCTGGCCCCCCACCCAAGGGATCTGGGCGCTGGGCGGGGCGATCTGCTGGGATCGAGCCTACACCGCCCATCGGGAGGCCGGACGGGCGGAACCCTCTCAACGCGCCCCTCACCCGGTGGACTTCGTCCCGGGGTGTGGAATCCTGATGCTGCGGGAGGCCTTAGAGGCGGTGGGGGGATTCGATGAACGCTACTTTATGTATTGGGAGGAGACGGAC
>DATMAC010000059.1:0-5303 GCA_035573655.1 Thermoflexus sp. | reverse complement strand
GCGCCGGCCGCTCGCAGGGCCTGAGCCACACGCTCGGCTTGCTCCGGACGGGTCAGAGCGATGATGTTGCCTCCCCAGCCGCCGCCCGTGAGCTTGGCCCCCAGCGCGCCGGCCTTCCGAGCGACCTCGGTCAAGTGATCCAGGACCGGCGATGAGACGCCCAGCTCGCCCAGCAACTGATGGTTCGCATCGAGCAGCGGGCCCAGGTCTTCAACCCGGCCGGAGGCCAGGCAGCCCTCGGCCTCCCGAACCAGCTCCGCAATCGCATCGAATAAGCGCTCGTAGCGCTCCGGATCCCGCTCCCACCCCGCCCGTACCGCCGCCACGGTCTCCCGGGTGGGGCTGGGGACGCCGGAGTCCGCGATCACCAGCGTGAACGGCCGGGCGATCGAAAGGAAGACCGGGGGCTGGCCGCGGACGAAGCGGATGGGGCGTTCATACGCGATCACGGTGTTGTCGATCCCGCTGGGAGTGCCATGGTAACGCTTCTCCACCTCATACACGAGGGCGGAAACCACCTCCGGATCCGCCGGCCGCCCGCCCCACTGGAAAATCGCCCGGATCAGCGCCGCCGACACGGCGGCGCCGCTCCCCAATCCCCCGGCGATCGGCAGCTCGGAGCGCAGGATCAGTCGAAGATCCGGCTCCGGGAGGCCCAAATGGGCTAACGCCAGGCGAACCGCCATGGCCAGTGGATGTTCCGGCGGGGCCGCGGCGAGCCCGATTTTCTCCCCCACATCGGTCGCTTCGATCCAGCATCCGGATCCACGGGGCAGCGGCTCGGCCCGTACCCGCGCCCGCAATCCACACACCGGGACCGCTAAGGCAGGGCGGCCGTAAACCACCGCGTGCTCGCCCAAGAGGATCACCTTGCCGCAGGCGGAAGCTTCCACGGTCTCCTTCATCGCTTGAGCGATCCTTGCTCCTCGCGCTCTGATTCACATCCAGCCAGGGCTCCGGCTTTTTCCCTGGAGAAGATGAGCGAATGCGAATTATCCGACCCTTGCGGGACCTCCATCCAAGGGCGCCCTACATCGGGACGCGGATGTCGCGGGTAGGGGCGGGCCTTGTGCCCGCCCTGGAGCACCCCTACGCCATCTCCCAATCCCACCCCACCGAAATGCCTTGGGGAAAGATCATCCGAGCGGGATAAGCTACGAGCGCCGCGCCAGGATCCCCACGAAACCGGCTTCCGGGTGGAAGCCTGGGCGAGCCTCCTCCTCCGCGATCTCCGGCGCGTCCGGGCGTTGAAAGAGGGTGGATCGATATTCAACGATCTGAAACCCGGCTGCGTGCAGCCAGGCTTCCAGCTCCTTCCGAGAGTAGAAGTGTGCGATGGAATAGAAGGGATGTCCCTGACGGCCTTTCTCCGCGTAGTGAGAGGCCCACGGGCTCTCCCCTAGGATCATCCCTAACACGAGGCCGCCCCCTGAGCGCAGCGCCCGATGGGCCTCTTGCAGAACGGCCAATGGATCCTCGACGAAGCACAGGGTGACCACGAGGAGGATCCCCCCGAAGGCACCGGATCGGAAGGGCAGGCGCTCCCCGATCCCCTGAACCACTTGCACCCCTCGCCCGGCAGCCATCCGCAGCGGTGCCATCGCCGGATCGATCCCGAAACCCACTCCGAGCGCCTGGGCGAAGCGGCCCGATCCCACCCCGATCTCCAGCCACGGGGGCGGGCATTGGACCAGCAGCGGGGCCAGCGCCCGGATCTCCGAGCGATAAGCTCCTCGCCCCACTGGACCCTCATACCAAGCATCGTAACGAGCAGCATAACGCTCGAACACCGATTCGGCGCTCATTTCCTTCACTATCTCCCTGGGGCATCGATCATCTCTGGGTATCCGCTTAAGACGTTCCACCCGGATCAACGCCCACCAGGGCGCGGGCGATGCGCGCGGCGATCCGTGCGTTCTCCAGGAGCAAAGCCCGATTGACCTGCACGCTCTCCCCACCGGTCCGCTCCGCGATCCGAGCGAGCAGGAAAGGCGTGACCTCCCAGCCCTTCACGCCCTGCCGCTCGGCTTCCTGCAGCGCTTCCTGAATGAGCTCTTCCAGCTGTTCAAACGGCACGGCGAGGGAAGCGGGTGGGGGAACCGCCACCAGGATGCCTTTTCCACCGAGCGCCCAATGGGTTTGGGCGATGGCCGCGATCTCTTCCACCGAATCCACCCGGGCGTCCACCGGAAGCCCGCTGGATACGCTGTAGAAAGCAGGCAGCGTGTCGGTGCCCCACCCCAGGACTGGGATCCCATAGGTTTCCAGCCATTCTCGCGTGGCCCGCAGGTCGAGGATGGCCTTGGCCCCCGAGCAGACCACCAACACCGGCTCCGTCGCCAGGGTCGGCAGGTCGTTCGAGACGTCGAAAGGCGCTCCCCGATGCACTCCCCCGATCCCCCCGGTGGCCACCACGGGGATTCCGGCCCGGGCCGCGGCCCACACGGTGGCCGCCACTGTGGTCGCGCCGATCCCCCGGCGGGCCAGCACGATGGGGAGATCCCGTCGGCTGACTTTGACCACCCGTTCATCGCCGGCGAACCGCTCCAGCTCAGCGGGCGTCAGGCCGACGACGACCCGCCCATCGAGGAGCCCGATGGTCGCCGGGACAGCTCCCTCCGCGCGAACGGCTTCCTCCAGCTCCCAGGCGACCTGAAGGTTCAGCGGCCGGGGCAGGCCGAAGGCAATCACCACTGTCTCTAGGGCGACGATCGGTTGGTGTTGCGCTCGTGCCTCTTCAACATGCGGGCCGAAGCGAAAATACCGGTCTATCACGGGACCCCCCCTTCCACCCGCACAGGTACCTCCCCGTCGGCCCACTGCACGGTCAGGTGCTCGCCGGGATGGACCTGATCCGCCCGCGTGACCAAATGGCCATCGGGCCGGCGCACCAGGGCGTAACCGCGGGCCAAGACCGCACGGGGGTTCAAAGCTTCCAGGCGGGCTTGCTGATGGCTCCAGCGGGCCTGGGCCTGCAGGATCTGTTGACGGATCGCGCTGTTTAACCGTGCTCGCAACAGATGCAGGCGCTCCAAACGGGCGTAAAGCTCTCGCTCCGGTGTGTGCGCCTGCAGGCGGGCGTGCAAGGTCGCCAAGGCCTGGGCTGCGCTTTCCAGCCGGGCGCGCATCGCCCGTCGCAAACGATCCCGCCATTCGTCAATCTTTATGGCCACATCATCTCGATCCGGCGTGGCGAGCTCTGCCGCGGCGGAAGGGGTAGGCGCGTGTACATCGGCGGCCGCGTCCGTCAGGGTGAGGTCGATCGCGTGGCCCACGCCGGAGACACCGGGAAGGGGGAAGCCGCCACCGCTCGGACTACCCGCTCATCATTGAACGCCCACAGCTCCTCGTTCGATCCTCCTCCACGCGCGATGATGACTAGGTCCAGCCCCTCCACCGCCTGGAGCGCCTCCAGGGCGGCGACGATGGAGAGCGGGGCATCCTCCCCCTGGACGGCCGTGGGGGAGAGAATCACCTCCGCCAGAGGCCAGCGCCGCCGGAGGATGTTCAGGATATCCCGAAGCGCAGCCCCTGCGGGCGAGGTCACCACGCCGATGCGGCGGGGGAAAGGGGGGAGCGCCCGCTTGCGGGCGGGTTCGAACAACCCCTCCGCCTCCAGACGGTGCTTGAGCGCCTCCAGGGCCAGGAACCGCTGGCCCAGGCCGATGGGAAGCCAGCGATCCACATACAGGCGGCAATCCCCTCGATCCTCGTAATATCCAACCCGGCCGCGCACCAGGATGGTCTGGCCGTTCGCTGGCAGTTGGGCCATACGGGCGGCTTGGGTTTTCCAGATCACGCATGTGATCTGCGCTCGTCCTTCTTTTAATGAGAAAAAGATATGCCCTGGCGCCGTCGGACGGAGATCGCCCACCTCCCCTTCCACCCACAGGTCCCCCCAGGTGAAGCGGCTTTCCACCGCCTCCTTCAGGTGAGCGGCCAGCTGGGAGACCGTGAGATAGGTGATGGAGGCATGCTCAAGCTCCTCCCATTCATTCATCCGGAAAGCTCCTAAGGGAAATTGATCCTCAATGAGGGACCAGCGCTTTATGCATTTTTAGGTTTTCGAGAGCTGGGCTATCCGCCCTTCCCTCATATATTCCAAAAAAGGTAATATCGTTGAATTGTCTAACCCCCATGTGGATCCGGGGGTTACCGTGTTTCGGTGATTTTCCGCAAGCCCCGCGGTTGATCCGGATCCAGTCCCTTGAGCCGGGCCAGGGAGACCGCAAACCACTGACCGGGGATCACGGCGACCACGGGGGACAACCATTCGGGGACGGGAGGTAGGGGAATGCCCACTTCTGCCAAAGCGAGGAGCCCGGGATCTTCGCTGCAAAGGGTGAGGTGGGCTTCCCGCTCCCGTAACATATGGGCCAAGCTTTCCATCTCGACACGGAAAGTCGCTCCGGGTGCGATCAAGAAGACCGGGAACCCGGGTTCCACCAAGGCCACAGGTCCATGGAGAAAATCCGCCGAGGAATAAGGCTCCGCCACAATATAAGTCAGCTCCTTCAGCTTCAAAGCGACTTCGAAGGCGGTCGCGTAGTTGAAGCCCCGGCCGATGACCACCCCATGGACAGCCCGCCACCAAAACGCCGCTGCCTCCCGAGCGGCCGCCTCCGTGCCCAGCGCCTGGGCGATCGCTTCGGGCAATTGAAGCAAATCCTCCCGCATGGTGGGATCCTCCGTCCAGGCAGCCGCCAGCAGGGCCAGGGCGATGAGTTGAGCGGTGTAGGTCTTGGTGGCCGCCACCGCCCGCTCCTCCCCCGCTCGAAGGGGGAGGACGACATGGGCGGCCGAGGCCAGCGGGGAGGACGGATCGTTGGTGATCGCCAGCGTCCATCCGCCCTGCCGGCGGGCCTCTTCCACCACCCCCACGATATCCGGTGAGCGGCCGGATTGGGAGATCCCGATCACCCACGTCCGATCCAGTCGAGGGGGTCGCCGGTAAAACGTGAAAAGGGAAGGCGTAGCCAGGGCGGTGGGGAGGCCGGCGAAGGCGCCCAGCAAATATTGTCCATAGCGAGCCGCGTTGTCAGAGCTTCCCCGCGCAGCCAGCATGGCCAGGGCAGGTTGGAAGCGACGGGTTTCTTCGACAATCCACCGCGCTTCCTCCCACCCTTCGCGGATCAAGCGGGCAGCCACCTCAGGTTGTTGTCGGATTTCCTGTTCGACCCACATCTCAGGCTCCTGGATGCATCATTCTGAGCTTGAGGGAGCCCCTCGAGCCGATTATACTTCAGCGCAAGGGAAGGTTTGTCTTAGAGGGTGTCTGAAAAATATGCAGGAAGCCATGTAAC
>DATMAC010000058.1:0-4534 GCA_035573655.1 Thermoflexus sp. | reverse complement strand
GCGCCTTCGGCGCGCGGCTCCGCCCCCAAAATCTCTATGCTCAGGCTTGGGAGAGGACCTCCCGGGGATCGGTGATCCGCCCCCGCAGGGCACTGGCGGCGACCACAGCCGGGCTGGCCAAGTAGATCTCCGCCTCGGGCGTTCCCATCCGTCCCCGGAAGTTGCGGCTCCCCGAGGAGATCACCACCTCCCCCGGGGCGGGGATCCCCATATGGTTGCCCATGCACGGGCCGCAGCCCGGGACCCCGATCATGGCCCCTGCCTCCACCAAGGCCTGGATGTAACCCCGACGGAGGGCCTCCTGGAGCACCTCGCTGGAGGCCGGGATGACCAGCAGCCGCACCCCCGGGGCGATCCGCCGCCCGCGCAGGATCTCCGCGGCGGCCGCGATGTCCTCCAGCCGTCCGTTCGTGCAGGTTCCGATGAAGGCCATGTCCACGCGGGTTCCAGCGACCTCGCGCAGCGGCTTGACGTGATCCACTGAATGCGGGCAGGCCACCATCGGCTCGAGATCGTCCAGCCGATAGACGTATTCCGCTTCATACGGGGCATCGGGGTCCGGATACAGCGCGCCCGCAGCAATGCGCTCCCTCACGGCCTCGGTCGGCTCGCCCGTCCGTCGGGCCCGCCGGGGGGCCAACCAATCGAAGACCGCGTCGTCCGGCGGGAGGTAAGCGTTCTTGACCCCAAACTCGGCCATGAAGTTGGTGAGCGTCATGCGGCTCTCGATGGAGAGGGCACGGACGCCCGGCCCGGCGAACTCGACCGAGCGGTAAAGGCCCCCATCGGCCCCCAGGTCGCCGAAGATCCGCAGACACAGGTCCTTGGTGGTCACACCAGCGGGCATGCGCCCCTCCAGGACGATGCGGATGCTCTCCGGGACCCGGAGCCAGATCTCGCCGGTGGCCCAAAGGGCCAATACCTCGCTGCGGCCCACCCCAGCCCCGAAGGCCCCCATCCAGCCGAAGTGGGTGGTGTGGCTGTCGGCGCCCAGGATCATCTGGCCGGGCAGCACCAACGCCTCCTCGCTCAGGACCTGGTGGCAGATCCCCCGCCCGGCCTCGAAGAAATGACGAACACCCTGCTCGGCCACGAAGCGGCGGATCTCGGCGTGGTTCTGGGCGTGGCGCGGCGTCGGCGGCGGGACCGCGTGGTCGAGGGTGATGGCCAGGCGATCGGGGTCCTTCACCCGCTTCAGTCCCAGCTGGTAGAACATCCGGGCGATGGCCGCCGTGTTGTCGTGGCTCAGGATGAGGTCCGGCCGCGCGTCCACGATCTCCCCGACGGCCACCTCGGCGCGGCCGGCCGCCCGGGCGATGGCTTTCTGCGCGAAGGTCTGAGGGGCCATGGCTCTCCTCTCCGCGTTCCGGATTCGGGAAAGGCGTTAACGCTCCCGGACGGCAGGCTGAGAGACCTCCTGTCCGTTCGCCCAGCGCCGCAGCATCTCGTCCACGTCCTCCAGCGTGATCCGCTTCTCATCGGCTAGGGCCTTGATATGAGCGGTGACCGCGCGGATCTGCTCGTCGCTCAAGTTCAACCCCAGCTGCTCCGCCCGCGCCTTCACCGCGTTCCACCCGGTCAGCCGGTGGGCGATCGAGATGTAGCGGGTCATCCCGAAGTCCTGGGGGTTCAGGGCCTCATAGGTCTCCGGGTTGTTCAGGATGGCTTTGGCGTGGATGCCGGCCTTGTGGGTGAAGGCGGCCATCCCCGTGATGTAGTTGTTAAAGGGGATCTCCACCCCTACCATCTCGGCGACCATCTGTTCGATCTCCCGGAGCTTTTCGAGGCGATACTTGCGCCGGACCAGATCTCGGTTGATGGTGTACATCCGGGCGATGAAGCCCCCCAGCGGGGTGATGCCGTTGCGCTCCCCGATCCCGAGGACGGTGGTGTCGATGTGGGTGGCCCCGGCCTCGAGGGCAGCGAAGGCGTTGGCGATGGCGCAACCTGTGTCGTTGTGCCCATGGAACTCGATATCCGCCTTCGTCAGCCGCCGCAGGGTGCCTACCAGCCATGCCACCTGGCTCGGGGTGGCGATGCCCACCGTATCGGCGATCCCCAACCGATTCACCACTCCCAACTGGTCCACCGCCAGATACACGCGGAGGAGATCCGCTGGATCGCTGCGGAAAGTGTCTTCGGTCGAGAAGCGCAGCTCGATGTGGGGGGCCTGTTCCCGGATGAAGGTCAGCACCTCCGCGGCCCGATCGATGATCTCCTCCACGCTCATGCCGTGGCTGAAGGCCCGTAGGTACGAGGAGACCCCGATGACCAGGTCGATGCCGTCCACTCCGGTCTCCAAGGCCCGTTTGGCGTCCTCCAAATGACAGCGGATGTGGGTGAGCACCTTGCACCGCAGCCCCAAGCGGGCGATCGTCCGGCAGTCCTCGAAACTTCTTGGGGAGGCCGAGGGGTTGGTGAGCTCGATGTATTCCACGCCGAATTCGTCCAAGGCGTGGGCGATGCGGATCTTGTCCTCAGTGGAAAAGTAGGCGCCGACGAATTGCTCTCCCTCGCGCAACGTCGATTCGATGATATAGAAGCGATCCAGCGGCATCGATCTTCCCTCCTTGGAAAAGATTGGGCTTTATATCGCTTGCAAAGCAATTTCCTCCAGAGCACGAGCAAGCACGCGGATGCCGGTTTGATATTCCCGAAGCTCAATGTGCTCTTCCGGCGTGTGATCCAGCCGGGCGTCGCCCGGCCCGTAGGCGGCGATCGGGCAACGCCAGACAGGCCCGACGACGTTCATGTCCGAGGTGCCGGACTTCAGCAGAAACCGGGGGCGAAGGCCTTCTCCCCGGATGCCGGCGAGCAGGGCCCGCACCAGCGGGGTGTCGGCGGGCGCCCGCCATGCGGGCTCCTCCCCCTCCGTTCGCCAGGCCGCCCCGGCTGCCTCCAGCATGGGTCGGATAGCCTCCCGCCACCGCTCCGGCGGCCAGGCCTCCGGCAAGCGGAAGCTCACGGTCATCGCCGCCCACTCCCGGAGGCCGTCCCCATCGGCCAGCAGCCGTCGGAGGGAAGGGGTGACCTGTTCGAAGAGGCTGCCCCCCGATGAAGCGGAGCGCGCGGACTCCCGGAGTGCGATCCACAGCTCGACCAGCCGCTCCGCCGGATTCGGCTCCGGGACGGCGGTGTGGCGGTTGGGCGCTTCCAGGCGGACGTGCAGGAGCAGCCGTCCTTTGTAACCCAAGGTGATGGCGTGGGCCCTGCTCGGCTCCAAGATGAGGACCATATCCGGCCGGGGCCAGGTCCGCAGCAGATGGCGGGCTCCCCGGGAGGTAGCCGCCTCTTCCTCCACCGCCCCGACCACCACCCAGCGCCACCCTGGCCGAGCCCCCACCCGGGCGACGGCCACCGCGGCCGCCGCCAGGGGCCCCTTGGCGTCCACCGCCCCTCGGCCGTAGAGCCGACCGTTCTCCACCCGGACCGGAATCTCCCCGGGGACGGTGTCCAGGTGCCCCAGAAGCAGCAGCGTCCGCGGTCCTTCCCCCAACACGCCGATGGCGTTTCCCGCTTCATCGATCCACGCTTCGAATCCGTGTCGGGCCATCCAATCCCTCAGGAAGGCAGCGGCCTCGCCCTCGGCCCCGGAGGGGCTTGGGATGCGGACCAGCTCCTCCAGCAGGGCGACGGCCTCCGGATCCTCCACCGGTCCGTTCATCCCTCGCCTCCTTCTGCGGCCTGGGGAACTGGGAGGGGCGCTTCGGCCAGGGCGCGCTCCAGGGCAGCGGCGATCTGTTCCAGGTGTTCCAGCTCGATGATCAGCGGGGGCAGGAACCGGACCACGTCGGGGCCGGCGGGGAGGGCCAACACGCCATCCTCCATCATGCGCCGGAGGACGGGCGTCGCCCGCGTTCGCAGAGCGACGCCGATCATGAGGCCGCGCCCCCGCACCTCCCGCACGAGAGGGGAGCGGATGCGTCGGAGGCGCTCTTGAAACACCGCGCCCAGCTGGGCGGCCCGCTCCACCAGCCCCTCCGCGTGGATGGTCTCGATGGCCGCCAGGGCGGCAGCGCACGCCATGGGGTTCCCCCCGAAGGTGGAGCCGTGAGCCCCTGTCGGGAGCGGACCCCAATCGGCTGGGAAGGCCACTGCGCCGATAGGGAACCCGCCGCCCATCCCCTTTCCCATGGCGATCAGATCCGGAAGCACGCCGGCGTGCTCCGCCGCGAACCAGCGCCCGGTGCGCCCGAAGCCGGTTTGCACCTCGTCGAAGATCAACAGGGCCCCATGGCGGTCGCACAGCGCCCGCGCCGCCTGGAGGAAGGCGGGATCGGCCGGCCACACCCCGCCCTCCCCCTGGATCGGCTCCAGGATCACCGCAGCCGTCTGAGGGCCGACCGCGGCCTCCAGGGCGGCGATGTCGTTGAAGGGGATGTGACGGAAGCCAGGGACCAACGGCTCGAACGGCTGGCGGTAGGCAGGGTTCCAAGTGGCGGAGAGGGCCCCCATGGTGCGGCCGTGGAAGGCGCGGCGGGCGGCGACGATCTCCGCACGCCCTGTGCGCCAGCGGGCGAACTTCAGGGCCGCC
>DATMAC010000057.1:0-48216 GCA_035573655.1 Thermoflexus sp. | reverse complement strand
TCCCCTTCCGGACCGATCAGCACGACCTCGTCCTGGGTGTTGTTGAGGTTCCACGAACCACGCCCCCAAACAGTATCCGGGATAAGGTCAGGGACCTGAGGATCCGTCCCTGCCAGTTCGAAGTGGGGGCGGATGCCGTAGCGGGCGAGGAACGCTCGGGCCGACACCGCGATCACCGCAACCTGACCAGGCCCGATGGTTGCCCCCTCCGGAAATCGATACATCCCCTCATAGTCCCCTGGGGAAGCCGCGTCGCCGATCCGATAGCCACTCAGATCCAAACCGGCCCCAGTCGGATTGTAGAGCTCCACCCATTCCTCGTTGGGATCGATCCCAATGGCGTTAACCAGGACCTCGCTGATCAGCAGGTGAGGTGGGCGGTAATTCTGAAAGACCATCGGGAGATAAACTTTGGGCTTAGAGAGCTCCCAGTCGAACCGGAACAACTCGCTCAGGACCGCGAAGCCTTCCTCGGATCGAAAGATCAGTGCGAGTTCACGGTTCAACTTGTGAGAGGTCTCCGTGCCGTTCGCGGAGCTCAAGACGATGTAGGGCGCTCCGCCCATGCGGATAAGGGTCATCTTATTGTGAAGCCCACGCCCGCCCGGGTTGCCGGTTCGCGCTTGAAGGGTAAGGGAAAGGGTCGGGTTGGCCGCTCGTAAAGCTTCCACGTAGGCCACGGTGGCGGCATTGCTGCGGGAGCTTGCCGGATCATCATAGAAGCGATCCAAAAGAAGCCGCACCGCAGCTCCCCTTTCCGCTGCCTCGATGAGGGTTGCCAGGTACAAGTTCGGCGAGATCACCGGTGCGGTGGTGGGATCCGCCACGCTGGGGCCCCACCAGGGCGGCACCGTCAGTTGCTGGGCCATGACCTCATCCCCCGGACCAACCTGCTGCAGCAGAGCCCACACACCGGTTTCTAAATTCAACGCCCCTTCCGGCCCCACGATCAACTGGAGGTCGCTGGCGGTGATCGAGATCGGTTCGGGGAACCGGACCGGGTAGGCGGTTCCACCCAAGGTGATCGGCGGGGTGTACGTCGGGGGCGGATCTTCCATCAGCGGCGCTACATCCCGAAAGATCGGATCGGTATCCATGCGGAACAGGTCGCCCAGAAAGGCGGCGGCCTCCGGGGACTCCAGCGCGACAAGCACCCCCCGCTGACCTTCCGTGCCGTCGCCTTTGGGATCATCCGGCATGGCTCGCGGGCTCAGGTTCTCCGTTCCCATCAGCACCCATCGGTCATCCCGCACCAGGAATTTCGTGTGGGCGTAGGCGTAGCGACGCAAGGCGGGTGGGGTCGCCGCCGGCATGTTGCGCATCACGAGGCACCGCCCACCGGCCTCCCTCAGGAGCCGACACGCATACCGTTCATCGTCGGTGATCCCACCCGGGGGCGTGCCTTCTAAGAGCAACGTGACGGAGACGCCCCGCTGCGCTGCCGCGGCCAGGCGCTCGGCCAGCCGAGGATGCTCGAAGGTGAACATCTCTCCGATGATGGAAGCTCGGGCGTCAGCGATCCAGGCGGCGACCGCCTCGAAGGCGTGATCGGGGGCGATAATCAAGGTCATGGAGGTCGTGCCGGCGAGGCGGAGAGGCTGCTCGTAGCGCTCTGGCGCCCATCCGGGGAAGCGAACCCGGCGCCCGTGCCACGGATCCCACGCATCGCTCGCCCAGTCGCTGGCTGTATCGGTGTCGATGGGGAACCCGGTCGCCGGATCCACGCGGCGGAACAGGATCCGGCCCTCGCTCCGGGCACCGGGGATCGTGTAGCTCTGGACCAGCGGGCCGCTCCATCCCATCGTTTCGGTGTAGCCCGCGCCGTAGAGCACGGCATCCACCAGCGATCCGTTGGAATCCCGAAGCACCACCTCATCGCCTGTGTTAGCAAAGCCGGGCCACATACCACTGACCGGGCGCACGGCGCTCAGCCCATCGGTAAACACTGCGGCATCCGGTGGGCGCCCAAAGGCCAGGGTGAATGAAAGGGCGTGGTGGGCCACCCAAATCGGAACCCCAGGGGTGACGATGAACCCTGGGGGGAACCGCAACCCTCCGGTCCCCGTCAGGCGATCCCTCAACGTCCATTCACCCAAATCGACAGGGGCGGGGCCGAGAACCAGCAGCTGCACCGCCTCATCCGGCTCTCCCGCGAACACACCATCCGGGTGCACAGCCGTGATCCAAGCGCCGGAGATCCCGGCGTGCGAGATGCGGTGCCCGCTGGATAGAGTGAAGAAGATCGCCGTTCCGCCAAAGCCGAAGACGAGGGCGAGGATCAAGCGGGGTGTTCGGCCCATGGCTCCTCCTGATCGTGAATGTGGGTATGGGGATGGGGGTAGGGGCACCGATCCCTTCCCGCGCGGCTTTGTCGCGCAGGGAAGCCCTGCAATAAGTACTCATTTCCCTTCCGCAATCGGGGTGATCCGTAGTGTCAAGCTTAGACGGAGAATCATCGCACCAGGACAGCCTCCGCATCTGGGTTCATTTAGATGATAGCCGAGAGGCAACGACTGCTTCTTCCAGAGGGGTAAGGCCGCTGGCTCTCATCACCCCACATCTTCGAAGAAGCAACATTGCATCCCCGGGTTAGAACTTTGAAAAGCCCTGGGGTTAGAAATTCGCATATTGACAGATTCTTAGAAATTAGTAAAAATTAATTTTGAACAATGTTCCTGAACAGGGTGGTGAGCCATGTGCAGGAAAGCGTGGACAGACTTGAAGGATCCTCACTTCTTCCCCTTTCCTCCTCTTCGGGATGCCCGCTTAAGAAATGTCCCTGCGGTTTGGCCTTCTTGTAGATCCGCCCACTGATCCGATGCGGTCCCAAAGAACTGAAAGCCCGTTGGCATCCGTGGGGTTTTCCACCTGATGAAACAGGTAACCCTGAAGCGAGTCGTCATTCTGGAAAATCAAGCTTTATCCGCTTGAAGGGATGTTCAGCAGAGAGGCGGATGCCCCTCTTTGCCGCCGAAGGAGGAGAGACCCTCAAAGGCGATCCAAGGCCCATATGGCTTCCCTCGGAAAGGGGGCGATCATGGATATGCAGGTGCGATGGGTGATTTTGGATGCGGAACAGGATTATGGGGAGCCGGGGTGCTATGAATTCCAGGTAGAGCGCTTTCGGATCTGGATCGAGCATTTAGGCCCTGGCCGGTTTGTGATCACTACCCAGACGATCGCTCCTCAGGGATCCCCTTCTTTCATCGGCTCCGCCGAATCTTTCGTTCAGCGCTATCTGGATCAAATCCGCCGCGGTGAGGTCCGCCCGACTCGCTCGATCGCATGGTTTTAAGACGAAGAGACGGTTGCGGTGAAGCCGCCCGCCGCAATTGCTCTCTCCCACACTGAAGTGGTGCAGGAACGCCACCTGAAGTGGTACTCTCGGCCCTGAATCAGCTTGGCTGGAGATCCGAAGAGGCCGTGCCAGCCTGACGGGCCGCATTCCAAAGCGGGGAGGGCCAAGATGGCGGGTCTAAGGCCAGATGAGGCGGTTTTCATCATACTCTCCTTTGAAGGACCGGATCCTTACGCGCAGGCGGGTGGGCTGGCTGTTCGGGTGACTCATCTGGCCGAAGCGCTGGCCCAGCAAGGATTCCTCACCCATCTCTTCTTCATCGGCGCCCCAGATGCCCCTGGCGAGGAGAGCCGCTTCGATGACCGGTTGATTCTGCATCGCTGGTGTCAGTGGATCAGCCGCTATCACCCCGCGGGGGTCTACGATGGGGAGGAGGGCAAGCGGCATGATTTCACCGCGACGGTGCCTCCTTATGTGCTAGAGCATGTGATCCGCCAGGCGTTAGAGACCGGCCGCCTCCCGGTGATCCTAGCTGAGGAATGGCACACGGCGGAGGCGGTGATCCATCTCGACGAACTCCTCCGCGCCCGTGGGTGGCGGGGGCGGTGTGTGATCTTCTGGAACGCCAACAACACGATGTCCTTCCATCGGATCGATTGGGGCAGGCTGAGCGCCGCTGCCCAGCTGACTACGGTCAGCCGCTACATGAAGCATCGGATGTGGGAGTTGGGAGTCGACCCGCTGGTGATCCCGAACGGGATCCCCTGTGCCTTGCTGGAGCCTGTCCCGCCGGAGCAGATCTCCGCCCTCCGCCAAGCGCTGGGCGTGGATGAGCGCACGGTGATGCTTTTTAAAGTAGGTCGTTTCGACCCAGCCAAGCGCTGGCTGTTGGCCGTCGAAGCGGCAGCCCGATTGAAGGCGATGGGCTATCGGGTGGTTTTCCCATTGCGAGGTGGGATGGAACCCCATGGGGAAGAGGTGTTCGCACGCGCCCGGGCGCTGGGCCTAACGATAACGCACCTCGCGGGCTCACCAGCGGCATGGGAGGATTTGCTCCGCATCCTCCGCGAGGTCCCTTCGGCGGATCTCTATGCTTTTGGGTTTCCATTGCCTCAAGAATGGCTGCGCCCCTTCTATGCGGCGGCCGACGCGGTGTTGGCCATCAGCGGCCATGAGCCTTTCGGATTGGTGGGGCTGGAGGCGATGGCGGCAGGTGGCCTGGTGTTCACGGGTGTCACCGGGGAAGAATACGCCCTGGATGGCCAGGGGGCGATTGTGTTGGATACCAATCGGCCGGAGGAGATCGTCCTTCGTCTGTTGGACCTCCGGGCGGAGCCCGCTCGCGCCGAGGCCCTGCGGGAGCTGGCCCGACGGCGAGCGGCCGACTTCACCTGGCCCCGCGTGTTGGAGCTTCTGCTGGAGAAGGTGACTTTCGTCGCCCAGGCCAACGGCGCCCTGCCCTGGCCCAAACCGGTGTTCTCCCGTCCTGACGGTCGGGTGCAGGATGTGGTGATTTATACCATCGTCCATCAACCTCGTCGGCTTCGCCTGCCTGCCCAGCCGCTCCCCCGAGGAGCTCCTGCGGATGTCCTGGCCCAAGGCCTCTTCGATGAGGCGCTCAATGAGCGTTACTTCCGGCGCGCCGCCCAGCGCTGCTATTATCCAGCGATCGCCCGCTTTGAATCCCTGCTGAATGCGGGGTTCCGGTTGGCCATCGGATTCACTCTCACGTTCCTGGAACAAGCCCAGCGTTGGGATGAGGAACTCCTGGATCGCTTCCGGGAGCTGGTTCGTCACCCCCACGTCGAGCTGGTGGTCGCTGAGCCGCGACACAGCCTGCTCTTTCTCTGGGACATCCATCGTTTCATCCAGCGCATGCAGTGGGCCGCCGATCAACTGGAGCGCCTGTTCGGCGTCCGACCTCGGGTGGCGGACACGACCGAGATGATGATGTCTCCTGCGATTTACCACGCGCTCGATCGGGCGGGCTTCGATGGTGCCTTCCTGGATGGCCGGCCGTGGGTCATGGAATGGCGCCAGCCCACTTATCTCTACCAT
Organism: Thermoflexus sp.; assembly: GCA_035573655.1. GTDB lineage: Bacteria > Chloroflexota > Anaerolineae > Thermoflexales > Thermoflexaceae > Thermoflexus. The sequence continues at coordinate 42,860 of DATMAC010000057.1, read as the reverse complement.
CACGGCCGCGGGCGTTTGAAATTACTGGCTCGCCATTACCAGCTCAGCGATGATGTCGGCTATCGGTTCTCGAACCGGGGCTGGGAGGGCTGGCCGCTTTTGGCGGATCGCTATGCAGAGTGGCTGGCACAACACGTGGGGGATTTCATCGTCTTAGGTTGGGACTTCGAGACCTTTGGGGAACATCATCGGGAGGAGACGGGGATCTTCGCGTTCCTCGAGGCACTGCCTCAGGAAGTGATTCGCCGGGGTCTGTGTTTCCGAACTCCCAGCGAGATTATCGCCCGCTATGGCTCCCGCAGCTTCGACCTGCCGTTGCCCGCTTTCACCAGCACATGGGCGGGCAGCGGGGGCCTGGAGTTCTTCCTGGGCAACAGCGCCCAGTGGGCGGTTTTCCGGCTGATGCTGGAGGCTTATCAGATGGCGTGTCTCACGGGGGATCCTGAGATCATTGAGCTGGCCCTCTATATGGCCCAGTCGGACAATCTCCATGTGCTCCAGTGGGTGGGTCGTTCCGGCTCCGAAGCGGAAGTCTCCGCCTATTTCACCCCCGCCGAATGGTGGGCGCTGGGGCCGGACCGGATCGTCTGGGAGGTTCAGCAGGTTTACAAGAATTTCATCGCCGCGTTGGAGCCCCGCGCCCGTCGGTAAACCGCCGAGGGCTTTATTGAGTAGGGGACTGGGAGGCCCCTCCGGCGGATCCTCCACCCCAAAATGATTAGAGCTATTGAAAAGCCCCGCCTGACCTCTCAAAGCTCCTGGAGTGCAATCCGGGCATTCGCTCAGAATGCAAGTTCCTCACCCCCGATCTCGGCTCTCCCCTCGATTTCTGACTGCAGGGGAATAGAAAGCAGCGGCCGGCGGAGCGCCCTCCCTTCTCCCGTTCACTCCAGAGGCTCTACAATCTCAATGGATGTGGATGAACGTTGGCGGATCCCTTGACTCCTAAGGTTGCCGGGAGGGATCTTTGTCCCACGAGCTGCTGCAACGATTGAAGGGCCTGCTGGAGGAGGGCGGGTATGAAGCCCGACTGGTCGGTGGGGCCGTGCGGGACCGTGTGATCGGTCGGGAGCCGAACGATTTCGATGTGGTGGTGGTTGGGCCGGCGCTGCGTCTCGCCCGTGCCCTGGCCGATCAGATTGGAGGGTTCTTTTATATTCTCGATGCCCGCCGGGAGTTCGGTCGCGTGGTCTGGCAGGATCCATATGGCCGCCGATTCTACATGGATCTCACCCGGCGGGAGGGCGAGTCCTGGGAGGAGGACCTTCGGCGACGGGATTTCACCATCAATGCGATGATGGCGGATCTCGATGCATTCCTACACGAGGATCCGTTGGTTCCCTTCGACCCATTGGGCGGGCTCGAGGATCTGCAGGCCGGTCGGCTTCAACTCTGCGCCCCGGACGCCTTTCGTCAGGACCCCGTGCGGATCCTCCGGGCGATCCGCTTTGAGGTGGAGTTCGGGCTCCGGATGACCGGGGAGACCGAGGGAGCGCTTCAGGAGGCTCTCCCCTCGCTTTTCGTCGCCGCGTCGGAGCGGATCCGCGAGGAGCTCATGAAAACCTTCTTAATCCCCCCGGTTGTCCGCAGCCTGCGCCGAATGGAAGCGTTGGGGATCTTGGAGCGGATCCTGCCGGAGGTCTGGAACTTGCGGGGCGTGGCCCAAAGCCCTCCGCACGTGTGGGATGTCTACGAGCACACGCTGCGGGCCGTTGCCGCGATGGAGCGGCTGCTGGGAGCTACGGCGGAGACCTCTGAGTTGCATGATCTCCCATCGCAGTGGGCCGAGGTCGAGGAAGTGATGGCCCCATGGCGGGAGAAGCTGACGGCCCGCTGGGCAGAGGAGGTCGCCGTGGACCACCCCCGTCGGGGGCTGTTGCTCCTGGCAGCGTTGCTCCACGATATCGGCAAGCCAGTGACTCGGACGGCTGAGCCGGATGGGCGTGTCCGTTTCATCGGCCATGAAGCCGTGGGCGCCGAGGCGGCGGCTCGCCGTCTGGAAGCGCTTCGCTTCAGCAACGATGAAATCCACGAGATCGAGGCCTTGATCCGCCACCACATGCGGCCCCATGGGCTGGCCCGGGGACGGCTCACGCCGCGGGCAATTTATCGGTTCTTCCGGGATCTGGGGGCGTTGGGGGTGGACCTGGTCTTGCTCGCGCTTGCGGACACGTTGGCCGTCTGGGGCCCTACCTTAACGGATGCGATCTGGAAGCCCCGTCTTCATGTGGCGCAAACCCTGTGGCAGGCCTTCTTCGAAGCTCCCGAACGTTTCGTTCGGCCGATCCCCTTAATTCGTGGAGACGATCTCTTGGCGATGGGCGTGCCGGAGGGCCCGCGGATCGGTCATATCCTGGAGGCGATTCGGGAGGCCCAGGCCGCGGGTGAGGTCACCACCCGTGAGGAGGCCCTGGCCCTCGCTCGGAAGTTGATAGATGAGATGGGCTGAGGCCTTGAGGATCTTCGGGGGTCGGAGGCGATCGAAAGCGGTTCCCAACCCAAGGGTTGTTCTTCTCTATGGTTCGCCTGGCAACGCAGCAGGAGACGGGACCACCGCCATAGAAAGGGCCACGGGGCGTAACCGAATCTTCCTGGAATCGGTTATCTTTAACGAATAGGGTTAGTGTACTTAAGACCTGCACCCCCGGTGGGAGGTTCCAAGCGCTGGCATATTCCCCTGTACGGTGTAGTGATCGGGCTAGCTATATCGGTTCGCATGGTTAGAACAGTCTTGCCACACAACCTGTATATCGCTTAAAATTAAATACACGGTGAATTCCCTTGTAGGGCTCTGGGACTGGAGCGGGGTGCCGAAGGTGCTCGGTTTCAGCACCAGAACCTTTTGGGCCGTGGGAATGGAGAGGGAAAGGGGTAGGGTCCTTCCCCTTTCGCTTGTGGGCTCCGAACGACGGAAAAAACGAATAAACGGGAGCTGCATGAGGAAGCCGATAAGCCGATAGAACTCCTTCTTGTTTCAATCTTTGGGGTTTTCGGGGGTTGGGTGGATGACCAAGAGTGGGCGCTAAAGCGCCTTACTCCAAACGGCCCCCTAGCCCAGCCCTCGAAAGCTTTTTTCTCCTCCTCCCCACGGCCCGGAAGGCCATAGGGAGGAGCCATCGGTCTTCCCGAGCGCATACCCAAAAACAGCAGTAGGAGGATCGATGAGCGCTCTTATTTTATATATCGAGGATAACTTTGAGAACCGGTTACTGGTTCGACGGATCCTTGAAGCAGAGGGGTATCGGGTGGTGGAGGCAGAGGATGGGCCCAGAGGCCTGGAGATCGCCCGCTCGCTGCGCCCCGATTTGATCCTGGTTGACCTCCATCTACCCGACATCGACGGATACGAGCTGGTTCGCCGTTTCAAACAAATGCCTCACCTAAAGGGAGTCCCCATCGTCGCCCTCACTGCAGATGTGATCCGCGGCACACGGGAACGGGCGCTGGCTACCGGATGTGATGGTTACATCCCCAAGCCGATTGACGTGGACGCGTTGCCAGGGCAGATCGCTACCTTCTTGAGGAACGAGGAGGGCCATGATGGCCGGTGAAGCCGTGAAGCCCCCTGTAGATCCCAAAGAGGCGACGATCCTGGTGGTGGAGGATAACCTCCAGAATTTCGTGCTGATCACCCGTCTTCTGGGTTATTTAGGGGTGCGGGATATCCAATGGAAGGCCTCCGGATGGCAGGTCCTGGAGTTTGCCGGGCAATTGCCGCATATTGACCTCATTCTATTGGACATCCACCTTCCTTATGAAGATGGCTATGAGGTGCTTCGCCAGATCCGCGCGGATCCGCGCTTCCGAGGGACACGGGTGGTGGCGGTGTCGGCGGAGGCCACCGAAGACAACATGCGGCGGGCGCGGGAGGCGGGTTTCGATGGGTTTATCGGAAAGCCCATCGACCCTGATGCTTTCCCGGACCAAATCCGACGGATCCTCGCCGGCGAAGGGGTTTGGACCCTGGGCTGAGGAGGAAGGGAGATGATTTCGCTGGATTGGAGCTCATGGCCGCTGCGCTGGAAGTTCATGGCCGGTTTCGTCCTCGTTGTCTTGGTGAGCGTGGCCGGGACGGCGGGCGTGGCTTCACGGTTGCTGGAGAACGCCCTTCGGGTGCGGATCGCCGAGGAATTCCAGGGGATCGCACGCACCCAGCGGGCGGCTCTGGAACAGAGTTTGTGGCATCAGATTGACAGCTTGAGCATGGGGGCGGAGGAAGAAACGTTGATCTCTGAGGCGATCAAGCACTCCGCCCGATATGCGGATCCAATACTGAGAGCCTATGCAGCTCAACAGGAAGAGCTTCTTTGGAAGACCCAGCCGACCTCCGAATTGCGGCGGCAGGTCCTCCAGGGGCCGGCGGCGGAGCAGCTCCGCGCGATCCGAGGCCGCCTCACCGGCCATCTACATCTTCTCCTCACGGATGCCCACGGCATCCTGGTGGCTGCCACCGAACCCCCCAGCGCCTATCGCTTCGACCGGGAGCCGTGGTGGCAGGCCGCTTGGAACCACGGGAACGGTGCGCCCTACATCAGCACCCTTCAGTTTGATGAGGACCTTCGGACCACGGTGGTGTATCTCGCGGTCCCGGTCTACCGACCGGATACCCGGCAGGCCGTCGGGGTTCTCCGAAGCGCCTATGGTGCCTCGCATCTCTTCGGGATCCTCAGTCAGTACCGGACCGGTCGGACGGGGCGGGCTCTGCTGCTGGATCGGGATGGCGCGATCCTGATGGATCCCCTGGGGTTGTTGCAACGGGAACAGCGGATCACGGCATTAGGCAGAGAACTGGGGGTCTTCGCTCAGCCGGAAGGAGTAACGCTCACCTCTGATTGGTTGCTGGCTTACAGCCGGGTGGGCTCGGGGATTGCGCATCGCCTTCCATCCCTTGAGGAGCGTGGATGGATCCTGGCGGTATTACAGAGCGAGGATGAAGCCTTAGCCCCGGTGGCGCGCTTGGGCCGACAGGCATTGCTGTGGACGCTGGCGCTCGGAGGGATTGCAATTGTTCTCTCCTTTATCGCCTCTAGCTCCCTCACACGTCCCCTCGGGCAGCTAACGGAGGCCGCCCGCCGTCTGGGGGCCGGCCAGCTCCACGTCCGCGTCCCGGTCACCTCACGGGATGAGCTGGGCATGCTGACGGAAACCTTTAACACGATGGCGCTCCGTCTACAGGATCTCTACCAGAACTTAGAGCGCCGGGTGCAGGAGCGCACCCATCAGCTTCAAACCGCAGCGGAGATGGGCCGTCTGATCGCTTCGACGCTGGATCTAGATGAGCTGATGCGGACGGCTGTGAATCTGATCCGGGATCGCCTGGGTTACTACCACGTTTCCATTTTCCTGATCGATGAAAGCGGCCAGTGGGCGGTATTGCGGGAATCAACGGGGGAGGTGGGTCGAAAACTGAAGGAGCGAGGCCATCGCCTGGCGGTGGGAAGCCAAAGCCTCATCGGATGGGTGACCGCGAATGGCCAACCGCGCATAGCCCAGCGCACGGTGGAGGATCCCATCCATTTGAAGAACGAGCTCCTTCCTGAGACCCGCTCGGAGGCTGCTTTCCCGCTGAAGATCGGTGAGCGGGTGATCGGCGCCCTGGACGTTCAGAGCACCCTGGAAAACGTGTTTGATGCTGGAGCCCTCTCCGTGCTGCAGATCCTCGCGGGCCAGTTGGCGGTCGCCATCGAGAACGCTCGCCTCTACCAACAAGCCCAATCCGCGCTGGAGGAGACCCAGGCCCTCTATTTGGCCACCCGGGACCTAACCGCCGCGACCTCCATCGAGGCGGCGGCCCGGGCGTTGCTCGCTCACCTGCCCAGCCATGGCGTCGATCGTTATGTGCTGACCCTGGTGGAGGATCTGGAAGCTCGGGCGGAAAATCGGGTGCTTCAGGCGCGGTTGATCTGGGACCGAGAGCGGGGTCTCTTCACCGAGCTCAGGCGATATACGGCGGCCGATCTGCCCATCATCGCCCGCGAACCCACCCGTGAGCCGATCTTCGTCCAGGATGTGGAGACCGATCCCTGGTTAGACGAGGTCAGCCGCTCATTCTACCTGCGGCATCGGGTCCGTTCGATCGCTTTCTTCCCCCTTTGGTCGGGTGATACGTTCTGGGGCTGGTTGATCGCTCAAGGGGTCGGCCGTCCATTGGGGCTAGAGGATGCAACTGTGCGTCGGTTGCAAACGCTGGCGGACACCGCCGCTGTGGTGCTACAAAACTGGCGCTTCTTTGAGTTGCTGGAGCAGCAGTGGCGAGAGCAAGCTTTGCTCTATGAGGTGGCCACCTCTCTCGCCGAGGCGTCTGGCTTGGAAGAGGTGCTCGCACGGGTTTGCCGGGCGTTCACGATGGGATTAGGGGCGACCAGCGCTTATGTGGCGCGGGAATCTCCAGATGGTCAATTCTTTATCCCCATCAGTGAATTCTATGCGCCGGAAGCAGCTCCGGAGGAGCGAGTTTCCGATTTGGGAACTTATTATCGTTATGCGGACTACCCTCTTTATGCACGGATGCGGGAGAGCCGGCAACCGGCCATCCTCCGCCGCAGCGAGCTGGAGGCTGAGGAGGCCCCTGAGGCCCGATTGTTGGCCCGGTATGGTGGGCGAACGGTGTTGCTGATCCCGCTGACAGTGGGGGACCGATATTACGGACACGTTGAGGTATGGGATAGCCGGAAGGAGCGCTGGTTCTCCAGCGAGGAACTCCGCCTGGCATTGGCCTTGGCCAATGGCGCTGCCCTCGCCCTGCAGCGAGCGGAGTTGTTCGTAGAGACCGAGCGCCGCGCGCGCCTGCTCCAGGCGGCGTCCGAAGTCAGTCGGATCGCCGCGACGATCCTTGATCCCGATCGCCTGATGGGTGAAGCAGTGGAGCTGATCCGGGATCGGTTCGATTACTACTATGTGGGCTGGTTCGTTCCGGATTCAGAGGGGAAGTGGATGGTTCTCGCGGCCGGGACCGGCGAGCCCGGCCGGATCATGAAGGAGCGGGGCCATCGGCTGGAGATCGGCGGGCAGTCCATGGTCGGCTGGGCGGCTGCTCACCGGCGGGCGCGCATCGCCCTGGACGTCGGCGCCGAGCCGGTCCGGTTTGCCAACCCATTGCTCCCCCTCACCCGTTCCGAGATCGCCCTCCCGATGATTGTCCGCGGGGAGTTGGTGGGGGTCCTGGATATCCAATCCGAGCAGCCAGCCGCCTTCACGGAGGAGGACATCCAGGCCCTTCAGGTGATGGCCGATCAGCTGGCGACCGCGTGGCAGAACGCCCGGCTCTACGCGCAGGCTCAAGCGCGGGCTCAGGAGCTGGCGACCCTCCATCGCCTAGCTGTGGACCTTTCCCGTTCCCTCGACTTGGTGCAAATCCTGGAGGCCGTGTGCCGGGCTTATGTGGAGGTGCTGGGGGCGGACCATAGCGGGGCGGCCCTGTGGGAGAAGGGACGGGATTATGGCGTGGTGGTGGCGGAATATCCCCCTCGCGGCTTCCTGGGCGTTCGGATCCAAATCGACAACGCCTTCACCCGCCAGGTGATGGAGACCGGCGAGCCCCAATGGGCTTGGGATACTCTTCAAGATGAGCGATTGGAAGCAACTGGGCCTCTGCTGGCGAGCCTAGGCATCCGCTCCGTTGCTGTGGTCCCGCTGGTGGCGCGGGGTGAGGTGATCGCGACGGTAGGCCTGGATTACATCCGATCCTCCCACCACTTCACGCCCGAGGAGCTCCGTCTGGCGCAGACGATCGCCCAGCAGGCCGCTGTGGCCCTGGAAAATGCGCTTCTGTATGAGCAGGCTCAACGACAGGCCCGTCGTATTCAGACGGCGGCTGAAATCTCGCGCATTATCGTCAGTGTTCTGGATGTGGAAACGCTGTTACAGCAAGCCGTGGATCTGGTGCGGGAGCGCTTCGATTACTACTATGTAGGGGCCTTTGTCCTGGATCCGTCCGGAGAGTGGGCGGTCCTGCGGGCAGGCACTGGGGAGGCTGGCCGACAGATGGTCGCTCAGGGGCACCGTCTGCGCGTAGGTGGGGAGTCCATGATCGGCCAGGCCTGTGCCCGCCGACAGCCGGTGGTCGCCCAGGACGTCAGCGAGGCGGAGGCTCGCTACGTGAACCCACTGCTCCCGGCCACCCGGGCGGAGATGGCCCTGCCGCTGATCGTGGGCGACCGGGTCCTGGGAGCCATAACGATCCAAGCGGATCGTCCCCACGCTTTTACGCCGGAGGATCTCACCGTCCTCGGTATCGTGGCGGACAACCTGGCGGTGGCGCTCCAGAACGCCATGCTCTATGAGGAACAGAAGCGCACGGCGGAGCGCCTGCGGGAATTGGATCGGTTGAAGACCCAGTTCATCGCGAACATGTCCCATGAGTTGCGGACTCCGCTGAACTCCATCCTCGGGTTCAGTCGGGTGATCCTGAAGGGTATCGATGGGCCGCTGACGGAGGCCCAGCGCCAGGACCTCACGGCGATCTACAACGCCGGACAGCATCTGTTGGGCCTGATCAATGATATCCTCGATCTCTCCAAGATCGAGGCAGGCCGGATGGAGCTCCAGTTCGCCGAGGTCGACATGCGGGAGATCATCCGAGGCGTAATGTCCACGGCGATCGGTCTCACCCGCGACAAGCCCATCGAGCTCCATCAGGAGGTCCCTGAGGATCTCCCACCGGTCTGGGCCGATGCACAACGGGCTCGCCAGGTCTTGCTCAATCTGGTCTCCAACGCGGCCAAATTCACGGATCAGGGCTTCATCGCTGTCCGGGCTTGGGCGGATGAGTCCTTTGTGACGATCAGTGTGCAGGACACGGGGATTGGGATTCCTAAGGAAAAACAAGAGGAGATCTTCCGAGAGTTCACCCAGGTGGAGAGCGGAACCACGCGGCGCTATGGGGGGACCGGGCTTGGCCTGGCCATCGCCCGGCGCCTGGTCGAGCTGATGGGCGGTCGCATCTGGGTGGAGAGTGAGGTGGGGAAAGGATCCACCTTCTTCTTTACTCTCCCCCGCGCCCGGCCTCAGCCCTCCGCGGAGCGTCGTTCGGGGCCTCCGATCGTTCTATGTGTGGATGATGATCCAAGTGTGATCACTCTGTATCGTCGCTATCTGGAAAAACACGGCTTCCAGGTGGTCGGGCTGACGGACGCGCAAGACGTGTTGGAGGTCGTTCGCAGGGTCCGTCCCGATGTGATCACGCTGGACATTATGATGCCGCATAAAGATGGATGGGCGATCCTCCAGGAGTTGAAGAGCGATCCAGAGACCCGCGGGATCCCGGTGATCATTTGTTCGATTGTTGATGAGAAGGGGCGGGGTTTCAGTTTGGGAGCCGCCGAGTATCTGGTTAAACCCTTCACGGAGGAAGAGTTGCTGGAGGCGATCCAGCGGGTGGATGGCCGGCCTGGGCCGCTTAAGGTCCTCGTGATCGATGACTCAGAAGCTGATCGCCAACTCGTCCGACGGGTTCTGGAGCGACTGGGCGGCTATCAAGTTCTGGAGGCCGCTGGCGGGCAGGAAGGAACCGCCCTCGCCCGACGGGAGCGACCCGATTTGGTGATCCTGGACTTGATGATGCCTGAGATGGACGGCTTCATGGTGGTGGAGGCGTTGAGGGGTGATCCGGCTACTCGGGCCATTCCTATTATTGTGCTGACGGCGAAATCGCTGACGGAGGAGGATCGCCGGAGGCTGAACGGACAGATCGAAGCCTTGCTTCAAAAGGTGGGCGTGGATCCAGAAGACCTTCTCGCGGAGATTGTGGAGGTGTTGCAGAAGGCCCAACGAGGCCGGGTGGAATAACTCCGGGCACCCTTCACCTCTGCGGCGGGTGTCGGACACCTGCATATTCCTCAAAACTAAAATTGAAAGGATCTTTGGGGGCTGGGGCGCTTTTGGCGGCCCAGCCCCCAAAAATTTTTCTCCCCCTTCTGTGGCCCGAAGGGCCGCAGAAGGGGGAGGGGCTTATCCCTTTCTCCACCGTTGTGCCGTCTTTGTTTGGAACTTGGAAAAGCCCAGGTCCTCTTGGCACATGAAGAGGCTTATGCTATCCTTTTAGGGAGTTACGCGGTGGATTTCCTTGTGAGGGCTTAGGGGGCGAAGCTGGGTGCCTTTGGCGTCCGGCCCTGCCTCCAAAAACCGTCGGTGCGAAGGCTATGATCGCGGCGGGCCGTTCGAATCTCAATCCGGATATCCCGGGCAACGACGTCTTCCGGCGTATACAGCGGGGGGCGGTAGGAAGGCTTTGACCTCATAAAGGCTGAGCGATTCATAGGCGACCTGGGCCGCCCACCCGCAGGAGGGCGGCCCAGGTTTTTGATTGTGGCTTTCAATGTGGGGTGGTCGCTCGATTCAGTGATGGTCATGTTTTCCCTTGTGGGGTGCGGGCCGTCTTCGGCGGCCCGCACCCCACAAGGGAAGGGAATGGAGCCATTCCCCTCATCGCGAAGGAGGGCTTCATGTTGAAGAGCCACGGATGTGGAGAGTTGCGTCCAGCGCATGTGGGCCAGGAGGTCGAGCTGGCCGGTTGGGTCCACCGTCGTCGGGACCACGGGGGATTGATTTTCATCGATCTCAGGGATCGGAGCGGCCTGGTGCAGGTGGTGGGCGATCCTTCTCGCTCCGCAGCCGCCCACGCCGTCCTGGACGAGGTGCGCTTGGAATATGTGATCCGAGTTCGTGGCCTCGTCCGGCGGCGGCCGGCCGGGGCGGAGAACCCCAATCTGCCGACTGGGGAAATCGAAGTCGAAGCCCATGAGGTGCACATCCTGAACCCCGCGCGCCCGTTGCCTTTCTCCATCGACGATGATGGCCGTCGGATCGATGAGGCGGTCCGTCTGCGTTATCGCTATCTGGATTTGCGTCGCGCCCGGATGCAGCGGAACCTGATGCTGCGCCACCAGATCACGCGGGCGATCCGAGATTATCTGGATGCCCGTGGATTCGTCGAAGTGGAGACCCCCATACTGATCAAAAGCACCCCGGAGGGCGCGCGGGACTTCATTGTCCCCAGCCGGCTTCATCCAGGGAAGTTCTACGCCCTCCCTCAATCCCCCCAGCAGCTCAAGCAATTGTTGATGGTGGCGGGGTTGGAGAAATATTATCAGATCGCTCGCTGCTTCCGAGACGAGGATTTGCGGGGCGACCGACAGCCGGAGTTCACTCAGTTGGATCTGGAGATGTCCTTTGTGGATCGCGAGGATATCCTTCAGGTCATCGAAGGGTTGCTGATCGAAGTGGTGCAGCGGGTCACCCCGCACAAGCGCTTTCGCGCTCCTTTCCCCCGCCTCACCTACGCCGAGGCGATGGCCCGTTATGGCTCAGACAAACCTGACCTCCGGTTTGGCATGGAGCTGGTGGATCTGACGGACGTATTTCAGGAAAGCTCGTTTGAGGTCTTTCGTTCCATCGCTCAAAGCGGAGGGCAAGTGAAAGCGTTGCGGGCTCCCGGGTGTGCGGGCTACAGCCGCCGCGAGATCGATGAGCTAACGACCTACGTGAAGTCGCTGGGTGCGAAAGGCCTGATCACCCTTGCCTTCGTTGGAGACGAGGTGAAGGGGCCGGTGGTGAAGTTCCTCACTGAAGGCGAGAAAGCGGTGATTGCGGAGCGGGTCGGGGCAGGGGTGGGGGATCTCGTTTGCATGGTGGCCGATGCGCCGGAGACGGTGGCCAAGGCCCTGGGGGGGTTGCGGTTGTTTTTCCGGGATCGATTGCAGCTCGCGGATCCGAACGAGCTGGCTTTCGCTTGGATTCTGGAGTTCCCCATGTTCGAGTGGAACGACGAGGAGGGGCGATGGGAAGCGATGCATCATCCGTTCACCTCGCCGATGGATGAGGATTTAGACCGGTTGGAGACGGATCCTGGATCCGTCCGCGCCAAATCCTATGACATTGTGTGCAATGGATATGAGATCGGTGGGGGAAGCATCCGGATTCACCGTCGGGACGTCCAGGAGCGGGTTTTCCGACTGTTGGGCTACACGCCCGAACAAGCGCGTGCCCGGTTCGGTCACATGCTGGAGGCTTTCGAGTTCGGCGCCCCACCCCACGGAGGGATCGCTTTGGGATTAGATCGCCTGGTGATGCTCCTGGCGGATGAACCGAACATCCGAGAGGTCATCGCCTTCCCCAAGACGGCCAGCGCGGTAGATCTTCTCTTTGATGCACCATCAGAGGTGGATGAGCGCCAGTTGCGGGAACTGCATATCCGGGTTGTGCGAGAAGATGAAGCATAGGGCTTCGGACCGCTCGCCCCCCCAACTGCAGGCTGTAGAGTGGAGGGGGGCGGGAGTTTCCGGCCAATCGGACAACCCTGGCTCGCTTGCCCAGAGGGACGGCCCTCGTTAAACTTTCCCTTAAAGGCGATGAGTCCCTTTACCCGCTGAGGACCTTCATGGCTACTTTTCCCACTGTTCGAAGGGCGGTGGGAGGGGGTGAGAAAGAGAAGGGGCACCATTCTTATGCCTCTATACACAGGAGGTTCTCTTGAGCCTGGCCTATTGAGGGGATCGCCTGTCTCACGAGGGCCCTGTCTGATTTCCATAGATAAGGAGTTCCCCATGGCTGAAGGAAATCGAAGAAAGATCCGCATCGTGTGCATCGAGGACGATCAGGATATGATCGACCTGATCCGGTTGATCGTCACCCGACGGGGATATGAGTTGGTCGGGTGGGCAACCAGCGGAATGGAAGGGATTGAAGTCATCCGACGGGAGAAACCGGACCTCGTTCTGTTGGATCTCATGATGCCGGACATTGATGGGTGGGAAGTTTATCAACAGATGAAAGCGGATCCTGAACTACGCAACATCCCGGTGATCGTGGTCACCGCCCGGGCGCAGCATGTAGATCGCATCTTAGGACTTCATATCGCCCGGGTGGATGATTATCTTACCAAACCCTTTGGGCCATCAGAGCTGATCGCCAGCATTGAGCGGGTGATGAGCCATTCGGCCTCGGCTTCGTCCGCTGAGGAGTAAGCCCAATGGGCGTCCGCCCTCCAATCGTGGAGATCTTCGCCATCGGGAATGAATTGTTGCTGGGCGAAGTGGTCGATACCAACACGGCCTGGTTATGTCGTTTCCTCACCGGGCTGGGCGGGAAGGTACGTCGAGCGATCCTTCTTCCAGATGAAGTAGAGGAGATCCGCGTTGAGTTGGAGCGCTCATTAGGACGAGGGCCCGATTTTATATTCACCACAGGGGGGCTGGGCCCAACGGAGGACGATCGAACGCTTGCCGGAGTGGCCTTGGCCACGGGCCGGCCGTTGGAGGAACACCCTCAGGCGCTTCAGATGGTGGCAGCGCGCTACCAAGCCCTGGCTGAGTTGGGCTATGTGGCTGACCCCGAGCTCACCCCGCCGCGCCGTAAGATGGCTCTTCTCCCTCGTGGCGCGGTCCCCTTAGCGAATCCTGTCGGCGCTGCCCCAGGGGTCCTTCTTCCGCTGGAACAAACCACCGTGGTCTGTCTCCCTGGTGTTCCCGAGGAGATGAAAGCCATCGTTCAGAACGCTCTCGCCCCTTATCTTCAGACCCGATTTGGAAAAGCAGGCTTTGCGGAGCTCCGCTTGCTTGTCGGGTGCGGGGATGAATCCCGATTGGCGCCTTTATTGAAGGAGATACAAGAGCGATTTCCTCAGCTGTACATCAAATCCCGGGCACGAGCTTTCGGCCCTGGAGTCCGTCTTCAGGTTTATCTCTCGGCCGCGGCGTCCACCCCCGAGGAGGCCCAGGCCTTGGTGAAGGAGGCGCACCGTCGTCTGGAGGAGCGCCTTGCGGAGGCAGGGATCGCGCTGGAGATTCTGAACCACCATTAAGGAGCTTCCCGCTCCTCGGCCGACCGCTTCCGCTTCGCTGGTTGCTTCCTTGCTGGAAGCCTTGACGTTGAATTGAAATTTTAAATTAAATAGGGCCGAAATAATTATCACGGCAAGCTCACCGCGAGGGTGCTGACCATGAGCGTCGTTCAGCAAATCGAAGAGCGAATACGACGACGGGAGGAATGGGTACTAAGGAGGCAAAAAAGAATCCCGAGCAACAAGCGGCTTTTCGTCTTAACGTGCATGGACGAACGGGTGAAGATCGAGGAGGTTCTCGGACTCCAACCCGGTGATGCGCACATATTCCGCAACGCTGGCGGTTTGGTCACCGACGATGTGATCCGCTCTGCCGCGTTGTCCACAAATTTCCTTGGGACGAGGGAGATCATTGTCGTCACTCACACTGAATGCGGGATGATGTTGAAGACCGGGCGGGAAATCGTTGAGGCCCTGGAGACAGCCCTCGGGGTCGACCTAACCCGAATCCCTCTTGATCCCTCTTTGCCGGAACTGGTCCTGAAAGATCCAAAAGCGATTGAGCGATGGTTTAGAACCTTTGAGAACCTGGACGAGATAACAGCGGCTCAGGTTGAGCTTTTAAGGAATCATCCGTTGATTCCAAAGGATGTGACAATCGCAGGCTATATTTACGAGCTGGAAACCGGTCAGCTTCGTCGACCCTTTGAGATGCTTAGCCGGCGTGTGAACTCTCGCGCTGAGATGATGAGCCACGCTTAGCCCTGAGAGCCTCCGGTTTTGTGTTGAACAAGCGGGGCCGTTGGCGCTGGACTTTAGTCAGCGTCCCTTTCCTTAGGGATCTCCTCGGGGTGAAGGTGCGGCCTTTCCTCAGCCACCAGACACCAGGTTCCCGCCCCACGACCCGCGCCCACGGATGGATCGCTGGATCCGCCATCACGGCTAACCCCTCGGCCTTCGTGTCACCCCCTCGCTTGGTTTGTCCCCATTCTTGCTTTGTTGCGAAGATAAAAATTTCTGTGAGGGGTGGGCCGCTTACGCGGCCCACCCCTCACAGAAATTCCATGAATCGAAAGCTCGCCACGACGAGTTGGGATGACCTCCTCTATGCTTGCAACAGAGCACCCATTCTCACTAGATGACCTGGACGAGGCTCGATTATTGCAACTTATTTGCAGTTGCAATATACTTGCAATAAAGAACCATTTGCAGGGATTTCCGATGCATATCCCGGATGGCTTTCTTTCGGCCTCGGTCGTGCTGCCTCTGTGGGGAGTGAGCGCAGGGATCGGCGGTTATGCCTTGCGGCGGGTCCGCCAGGAGTTGACGGAATCGGAGGCGCCCGTGATCGGTGTGTGGCCGCGGGCATCTTTGCCGCCCAGATGCTCAATTTCCCAATCGCGGGGGGAACCTCCGGCCACCTGATTGGAACCGCCCTGGCCACTCTCCTGTTCGGGCCCTGGGTAGCCATCTTAATCATGATCTGTGTGCTCTCCATCCAGGCGATCGTCTTCCAGGATGGGGGGCTCTTCGCGTTGGGGGCCAATATTTTCAACATGGGGATCTTGGGCGCCCTCGTCGCTTATGCAGTACACCAAACCTTCCGGGCGCTGTTCGGAGATCGGCCATGGGCGCGATCCGCGGCGGCTTTCCTGAGCGGGTGGATGGCCGTGGTGATCGGGGCGCTCGCCACTGGGCTGGAGCTCTCGTTATCCGGTTTGGTTCCTGCGAACGTGGTCCTGCCAGCGATGGGCAGCATCCACGCGTTGATCGGCATCGTGGAAGGCCTCCTCACCATGAGCGCGGTGTCGTTCCTAGCCGCGGCTCGTCGGGGTCTGGTCCGGGAGCGGCCGGTCGCTGGGCGTGTTCCCCTGTGGATCGCCGGGCTGGCTTTGACGCTGGGCCTGGCTTTCCTTGCGCCGTTCGCTTCCTCCAATCCGGATGGGCTGGAGCGGGTCGCGGAGAACTTGGGTTTCCGTCAGGCGGCCCGCCCCTCCGTGTGGAGTTTGCTGCCAGATTATATCATCCCGGGGGTTCCGAATCAGGCTCTATCTACGATCCTAGCTGGGATCCTCGGAGCATTGTTGGTGCTCGGGCTGGTGATCGCTCTCATCGCGAAACGGCGCCTCGAAGAATCACAAAAGTGACATGCGTAATCCCTCAACCATCCAACGCAAGGGGATGGGCATGGCTCACTTCCACTTTATTGACCCTTATCAACCTCTGGAGAGCCCAATCCATCATCTGGATTCCCGCGTGAAGCTCGTACTGACCTTGGGGTTTATCGTGACCGCCACGTTGCTGCCGGCAGGGGCATGGCTGGCATATGGTTTGTTGGGCGCGGGAGTGTGGCTGGCCGAATATCTCTCCGGTTTGGGGATCCGGAAGGTGCTTCGGCGTTCCATGCTGGCCCTCCCGTTCGTTCTGGCCGCTCTGCCTGTGGTGTTCACGACACCCGGCTCGACTTGGATCACATTTCCGATAGGCTCCTGGTCGATGTCGGTGCGTTGGGAAGGAATTGTTCGATTCCTCAGTGTGCTCATCAAGTCATGGCTTTCGCTTCAGGCAGCTCTGGTCCTGGTGGGGACCACCTCCTTCCCGGATTTGTTGGCGGCTATGCGGGCGCTCAGGGTTCCTCGTTTTCTGGTCGCGACCTTTGGGCTGATGTGGCGGTATCTGTTCCTTCTGGTGGATGAAGCGCTGCGGATGTCCCGGGCCCGGGAGGCCCGGAGCACAGCCCCGGAAACCGCCGGGCGTCGGGTTGGGGGAACTATGATGTGGCGAGCTCAGGTGACCGGTCGGATGGTGGGGACGCTGTTCCTTCGCACTCTGGAGCGTGGAGAACGGGTTTACATGGCGATGATCGCTCGCGGTTACGATGGGGAGGTGCGAGCGCTTTCGATGCCGCCGCTGTCTCAATCGGACCGTGTGCTTCTCGCCGTCGGATCGCTTTTCCTGGTCGGGGTTCTTCTCCTGGGGTGGATGTCTTGGTGATCTGAGCTGCCTTCTGGGCTCCGCAATAACGGCGCAGCATGTCCCTCTGATGCTGCGCGACGGGCTGGTGTGCGATCTCGGATCGAGGGGTGAGCTTGGATGGGGCCGTTAATTGAAGCGGAGGGGCTGATTTACATTTACCCGGACGGTCATCCTGCCCTTCAAGGGGTTTCCCTGCGAATCCACCGTGAGGAGAAGATCGCGTTGGTGGGGCCCAATGGGGCTGGCAAATCGACGTTGCTGCTGGTGCTCAGCGGTCTCCTTCGCCCAACGGCAGGGATCCTGCGGGTGGAAGGGGAGGAGATCGGGAACGGGGATCCCCGGCGTCTTCGGGCGAAAAGCGGGCTGGTCTTTCAGGATCCGGACGATCAGCTGTTCTCGCCGACCGTGTTCGATGATGTAGCCTTCGGCCTGATCTATCGGGGATTGCCGGAGCCGGAGGTCCGAGAACGGGTGCATCAGGCGCTTCAGGCCGTGGGGATGGCGTGGGCGGCTTCACGGATCTCTCATCATTTGAGCGTGGGAGAGAAGAAGCGAGTGGCGATCGCCACGGTGCTGGCGCTTCAGCCGGAATTGATGCTTCTCGACGAGCCCACGGCCGGCTTGGACCCCCGGGGGCGTCGGGAGTTGATCGGGTTGTTGCGGGATCTCCCTCAGGCCATGGTGGTGGCCACCCATGACATGCGCCTAGTCGCCGAGTTGTTTCCTCGCGTAATCATTATGGACCAGGGCCGGATCGTCGCGGACGGGCCTGCCGAGGAGATCCTGAGGGATGAAGCGCTTCTGGAAGCTCATGGGCTGGAGCCTCCGTGAAGAAATTATGGGGGTTTGGTGGCGAGCTGGGCACCGAAGGCGCCCAGCTCGCCACCATCATATCTTCACCAGGGGTAGGGGCATCGGTCAGGGTGCCCCCTACAGAGGGTGCGAATGATGAGTGTGAAAACTGCGCTGTCGTACGGCCGAAACTTTGCCACGAAGTAGTGATCTTTTCTGAAGGAGCGCACAATGCCTCACTGTGTTCAGACTCGCCGTCTGTTGCGGGAGCGTGGCTATCGGGCGACCCCTCAGCGATTAATGGTGCTGGAGGTCCTCCGCACAGCGGAGCGACACATGACGGCCGAGGAGATTCATTCTACCTTGCAAAAACGCTATCCGCGCGTGGACCTCTCAACGGTGTATCGAGCCCTCCGATTGTTCGTTCAATTAGGTATCTTGGAACGCCACGAGTTGGGAGGCGGCCGCCATGTGTATGAGTGGCGGATGCAACGGGATCACGGGCATGTCCTCTGCGAGCGTTGTGGACGACTGGAGCACCTCGAGGGGGAGGTCCTGGAGCCCCTGCGGCTTTCGCTGGAACGCGCGCGAGGCTATCAGGTCCATCAGGTGAAGGTGACCGTGATGGGGCTGTGTTCGGCCTGTCGAAGCGCATCGTGAGGATAGGGGAGGGGTGGGGCTATTCTATGGATGGGATACTCGAGGAGGAGGGCTCGATATAGATCTCGTCGAACAGGCGGCTTTGGCGGGCGATCACCTGGCGTTGCTTCAGAAGCTCTAAGAGACCCAGGAAGAGGGCGACGAGATCATAGCGGGTCTCCGCCTCATGGAGCAAACTACTCAATGCAACCCGTTGCGCACTCCGCACCGCTTGCAGGATCCGTTGGATGGCTTCATGGATCGTCAAGCGGTAAGGGGCGAGGAAGCGATCCACGAGAGGCGCCTCCGATCGCGCGATGAGCGCCCGGCGGGCCAGGCGAAGGAGGTCCTCCAAGCTCACCCCTTCCAACCCCGTCCCAGGGAATTCAGGGCGGGGGGGTACCGTGATCCGCCCATAAGCGGTGAATGGCTCCCGATCGGCCAGCTGGCGAGCCAGCGCCCGGAAGAGACGATAGGCTTTTAATTGCTCCACCAGCGCCTCTCCCACATCCTCTTCTTCGCTGGGCTCCGGTGGGCGCGGGATCAGCAGAGAGGACTTAATGTAAAGCAGTTTGGCAGCAACCACCAGATATTCCGCCAGCTGGTCCATGGTCAGCGACTGAAGGACGGTGACGTATTCCAGATACTGAGCGGTCACATGGGCGAGGGAGATCTTGGTGATATCCAGTTCGTTCCGCTCGATCAAATAAAGGAGGAGGTCGAGCGGGCCTTCAAAGAGCGGCAGCCGCACGGGTGGCAGGGTGGGCTTGAAGGGAACGGTCATGGTGCCTCCTGCAGCCAACGCCAGAGCAACCCCATCGCGGCGTTCGCGGCCCACTCCGCTGCGTGCGGCAAGGGGCCTCGATGGCCGCGGTGAAGGCTCCGGGCGCCTTCGGGGGTGGCCATAGCGACTGTGATTTGGAAATTCTCCTCCATCGGGAGAACCTCAGCGGCCAAACCCACGGTTGTCCCTGCCTGACGGCGGATCGCTTCCGCGGCGTGTTCCGGGGCGACGGCCAGCCGGGCGCGCACCTCCCCGGTGCGGAAAGCGTGGCTCTCCGGATCGGCTGCCGCCAGGCGTCCTCCCAATAACCCCAGGGTGCCTCGTTCGATCGTCGCCAGGGTGATCTTTCGTTCCCGAAGCGCCGCGATCAATGCCTCCTCCGGCGTGCAGTTTCCTTCGCCATACACGGCCCATCGGAGGCGCTCCCGGATGATCCGAACCGTTTCCTCCGCTCGGGCGGCGGCCTCCTCCCGAGTGGTGCCCCGCGCCCGGATCCGAATGTCCACCAGCCCGGGGTGGGCGTTCAGGCCGATTTGGGGGTTCTCCCCTTGGAGCAAATCGCGCAAGCGCTCGTCGATCATGCTTTCCCCGAGGCCGATGGTGCGAACCACCCGCCAGACCAACGCTTCGGTGCGAGGGAAGCGCCGTTCCAGGTAGGGGACCACGGATTCCGCCAGCATCCGCTCCAGTTCGCGGGGGACACCGGGGAGGGCGAAAAGAGCTCGATCGTTCTCCTCCAGCAAAAACCCTGGAGCGGTCCCGATCGGATTCGGGATCGCTTGGGAACCCTGGGGGCGGAACGCCTGGCGACGGTTGTTTTCCGGCATGGGGATTCCGAGGGATTGAAAGCGAGCCCGGATCGTCTCGAAGAGCTCCGGGTCGAAGATGAGCGGGCGTCCCGTCGCCTCGGCGACTGCCTCGCGGGTTACATCGTCCACCGTAGGCCCCAACCCGCCGCTGATGATGAGGATTTCACTGCGGGCCATCGCCGCACGGATGGCAGCAACCATCCGGGGAAGATCATCCCCGACCACGGTGATTTGGACCAAAGGGATCGAGAGGGGTTGAAGGGCCCGGGCGATCCGGGCGGAGTTCGTGTCCACAAGATCGCCGCTCAGCAACTCGGTGCCGGTAGCTAGAACCTCTGCGTTTGGCATAGAACCCTCGCCCTGAGAAGTGTGCGCTTCGTGCGCAGAGGAGCTGCGCCGTTCGGAGACGGCGGAGCGAAGGCGGGAAAACCCAATGTGGGGGCGGAGCCCAGCTTCGCTCTCCAAGCCCCCACGAGGGAACCCGCGGCGTAACGCCTAAGCCGTATGGATAACCAGAGTGGATTCCAGCTCCCCGATTTCCGGCAGGTCGTCTAACGAACGCACCATCTGGATCCATTTACCCCAACGGCCGTTTTCCTGAAAGCCCATGGCCTGATAGATGGCACGGGCTCGCGTGTTCCGTTCGCCAACCCAAAGCTCGCAAACCCGACATCCTTGGGAACGCAAATAAGCCATTCCACGCAACAGCAACGCGCGCCCCAGGCCGCGCCCTTGATATTCTGGATCCACCACCAGCTCGTGAATCGCCCCCACCGTCCCATGATTCCATCGGGAGTCTGTCGCGATGAATCCTACAGGACGGTTCCCATCGTAAGCGATGAACGATCCATTCGGGTCTCGATGGCGGAGCCATTTCAGATAAGCTTTCACCTCGGAGCGGTGACGGTAATAATAGTCTCCTAAAGGTTGATAGGCACGCAAGTAGAGATCCACGAGGTTTGCGGAGCTGGAGAGAGGCTCCTGCACAATCCGGATCGAAGCGATGAAGCGAGACAAAAGGAATCACCTCCTTCCGGAGGATCTCAACCATTGAGGCAGCCATCTCCGCATCGTTAGCGGCTCATATATTCCTGGCCCCTTGCCATCTCAGCTGCGCAGTCCCAACACCCATTGGGGGATGTTCCAGTGGTCCCCTTCTTCACCTCCTTACGCCACAAGGCGGCGCGGGGAGAAGGAGATCTGTGAGGGGATTGCACAACATCAATCACCTTACGCGGGCCAGCCGTTTCCTGGAGGCCTGGCCTGTGCTTTGAACATCGGGGCAGGATCTCTCCTCTGTCTAGGAAATTGAATGATCTGGTCGTTACCATCATCAGCGATAGGCATCGTTGCGTTTGCGGATATCCTCAATTTGTAAGGTTTGTTCGTCCCACGTTAAATAAATTCGATATTCCCCCGCCCGATACGATAACACCTCACCCCGATCATGGCGAATCTTTGTCAGCAGCGGGCGTCGAGCTTCCGCCAGCTGACGAATCCGCCGCATGACCTGCTCCCGATGCTTCGGGTGCAGCTCATCCAGCGCTCGTTGTGCGCGCTCTGTGATTCGCAGAACCATCGGAATCCCATCACCCCTTTCTAGCCGTCCTAAGATTTCGCCTGACCCGTCCTGTCCGACCCTCCTCTAACCTTATTTTATATCTGGGCAGAAGGTTCTGCGAATTTATTGCTTCCCACGTCACGCAGTGGTTGGGAACATCAAATAGTAAGAAGATAATCCGCACCCCACATGGGAAGGGAGGAAAGAGGGTGGGGCCCTTCCGCTCCCTCTCCCGGGCGCCGAACAACGTAACTCCTCAACGCCCCATATTGGATCACTACCTGCGTATCCTCCTCGGATTTCGATTTTTGACATGTGGAGCTCGCCGCTGCTGGAGGAGGGACTATCCCATCGCTCGATCCCTGCTATATTTCGCTGGTCGGTGTGCTGAGGCTTGGCTGTAGCAGCGGCCCTTCACGGCGCTCATTGTTCGGGAGATCTCCGTCGAGCCCATTGGCGGATTCGCTGGGCTTTGTTTATAATCAGACCAGAGGGAGGAGTGGCTTTCTGTCGGTTCGGCTGGCCGTTCATATGCTCCCCAGTACGCTGTTCCGGAAGGTTTCGTTATGGAGGCTTCAAGGAGGTTTGGATCTTTATCTTCGCTCCGAGAACCGGTGTTGGTGTTGAACGCCAACTTCGAGCCCTTGAATATTTGTTCCCTTCGTCGGGCGATCGCCCTGGTGCTGAGTGGGAAAGCGGAGATCTTAGAGAACGGCCGGGGCGAGGTGCGGACCCCTTCTCGAGTTTTCCCTTGCCCTTCTGTGATCCGGTTACGCTATGTGGTGCGGCGGCCGCCCCGCCGGCTGCGTTTGACGAAACGGGAGATCCTGAGGCGGGACCAGTACACCTGTCAATATTGCGGGCATTCTTCTCCCCACTTGACTGTGGATCATGTGATCCCGCGCCATCGGGGCGGAACGCATACGTGGGAAAACCTGGTCGCCGCCTGTCCGGCGTGCAATCGCCGCAAGGGAAATCGCACCCCGGCGGAGGCTCATATGACCCTGCTCCGCCAACCTTTTGAGCCTGTCCCAACCATACGCTATCTCTTTGGTTCTTATTTGCGGGAATATACCGAGTGGCGGAAATACCTGGAAGGATGGTAAGCAGGAGGTCAGGAGATGCCGTTGCAGGAGTTCGGACGCTGGTTTATCCTGATCGGTCTCTTTTTTTTGGCGTTTGGGCTGATCTTCCTGCTGATCGGTCGGGTTCCAGGCCTGGGGCGCTTACCCGGGGACATCCTGATTCACAAGGGGAACTTTGTTTTCTTCTTCCCGCTGGCTACCTCGATCCTGCTCAGTCTCCTGCTTACCCTGTTGCTGAATTTGGTGTTTCGGATTTGGCGCGGGTAAATTCCAGCGCCTTTGCCTTGGGAACGGGCAATGATCAGGAAAGGTGTGGAAAGGGTTAGGGTGCCTGAAAAAGGGATGGCGCGGGGCCGGAGGGCACTCAGTGGAAACGGTCAGGGCGGGCATTTGACGCCGAGCCGTGGGATTCGGGGTGGGCGATGATGGTGACATCCGCCCTGGGGAGGTAACCATGGAGGCGTTCCGGATTGAGCGGGATTCTCTCGGGGAAGTGCGGGTTCCAGCCCACGCCCTCTGGGGTGCTCAGACGCAGCGAGCGGTTGAGAACTTCCCCATCAGTGGGATCCGGTTCCACCGAGATTTCATCCGTGCCTTGGGTCTGATTAAATACTGCGCTGCGAGGGTGAACCGGGATCTGGGCCTGCTGGATGAGCGGCGGGCGAATGCGATCATGCAGGCGGCCCGGGAGGTTATCGAGGGGAAGCTGGATGATCACTTCCCGCTGGATATTTTCCAGACCGGGTCGGGCACTTCGACGAACATGAACGCGAACGAAGTGATCGCCAACCGAGCCATCCAGATCCTGGGTGGAACGATCGGCTCCAGGGAGGTGCACCCCAATGATCATGTGAACTTGGGCCAATCCTCCAACGATGTGATCCCGGCAGCCATTCATATTTCAGCTTATCTGGCGGTGCACGAACGTTTGCTGCCCGCTTTGCGACATCTCCATGAGGTGCTCCTGGACAAAGCGCGGGAGTTCGATGACATCGTGAAGACAGGCCGCACCCACCTGATGGACGCGATGCCGGTTCGGCTAGGTCAAGAGTTCTCTGGCTACGCCAGCCAAATCGAGCATGGGATCCGGCGGATCGAGGCGACCCTGCCGCACCTGGCGGAGCTGGCTTTAGGCGGCACGGCGGTGGGCACTGGGATCAACACCCATCCCGAGTTCGGACGGCGGATCGCTGCCGCTCTGAGCGAGGAGACCGGCCTGCCGTTCCGGGAGGCGGAGAACCATTTCGAGGCCCAGGCAGCTCAGGACGCGGCGGTGGAGCTGAGCGGCCAGCTGAAGACGGTGGCCGTTTCGATGTATAAGATCGCCAACGATCTGCGCTGGATGAACTCCGGTCCGCAGGCCGGCCTGGCTGAGATCCGGCTCCCGGCGCTGCAACCCGGATCCTCGATCATGCCGGGCAAGATCAATCCGGTCATCCCTGAAGCTGTGATGATGGTCTGCATGCAGGTGATGGGCAACGATGTGGTGATCAACATGGCCGGCGCCTCTGGGAACTTTGAGCTTAACGTGGCCCTGCCGGTGATCGCCCACAACTTGTTGCAGTCCATCCACATCCTGGCGAGCGCCGCAACAGTGCTGGCGGACAAGTGTATTTGTGGCATCGTCCCCAACCGCGAGCACATGGAAGCCTTGGTCCATAAGAACGCGATCCTGGCGACTGCCCTCACGCCTTATATTGGTTACGACCGCGCCGCGGAGGTGGTGAAGAAGGCGATGGCCGAGAATCGGACCATCCGAGAAGTGGTTCTGGAGATGGGCTTGATGCCCGTAGAGAAGTTGGATGAGGTCCTGGACGTACGGAAGATGACGGAAGGGGGCTTCGTGGCGGGGATCTCCGCAGGTGGTTAAAGGGCCCGAAGCGGCGTTGAGATTCCGGCCTGGGGCTTACCGACAGCTGCCAAAAGGCGGGTGAAGAGGGATCCCTTCACCCGCCTTTGGTTGTCTGGGAGAGGGGGCATCTGTCTCCCTCTTACATAACTCACAAACCTCCCTACGGCCTCAAGGGCTGTAGGGAGGAAGGAGAGGAAAAATCTTTCGACGGACTTTCGGTCCAGTCCCCGCAACCTCAAAATTATTGATCTTCGTGAATTAAATGGAGCAATCAGGGCGCATTTCCAAAGCTTCTGGGGGTTTTGGCCCCTGGGGGTTTGGGGGTGCGCCGGGCGCCGAAGGCGCCCGGCGCACCCTAAAAAATATCTTTTATCCCCCCTCCCCACCGCCCAAAGGGCGGTGGGGAGGGGGGATACAGGGGGGTGGGGCCATTGGCCCGCACCATCCTTGATTCCACACGCTATTAGATCAATGGATCCTTTAGCAGCGCGAAGGTCAATAAAATCGATGGAGGACGCTCCGATGGGAGAACGAGGTTTACGAGTGATCCGAGAGTTTCAAAGCTATTACGATGATCTGAACGGCGTGCGGCGGGCCATTGTGCAACAGATCCCCTTTGCCCCAGGGGAACGATGGCTGGACATCGGGACCGGAGATGGATGGTTCGCATTGGAGATCGAGCGGCAGATGGCTCCTGGGGTGGTCATCGGGATCGACTTGGCGCGATGCGAGGTCGAGCTGGCCCGCCAGCATGCTCGGGATGTCAATTCCCAGTTCAGCGTCTTCATCCAAATGGATGCCTATCGCTTGGGATTCCCCAGCGGCGTCTTCGATGGGGTAGGGACTTTCTTAGCCTTGCAAGATATTTGCTTAGACCTACCGAGCCTTCACCGGCTGTTTGAAGAAGCGAATCGGGTATTGAAGCCGGGAGGGTGGTTTGCCCTGGCAACCACCACGCCGGAGGATGCGGAGACGCCGTCGCAGAAGTTAGCCTTGGAGATCTATCAATACATTCGGGCGGGCTTCTTCACAAAGGCCCAGATTCGGGCCGCTTTGGAGCAGATGGGCTTTCAAGTAGAGCGCGTTGAGTTCTATCCAACAGGGGTCAATCTCGACCCCGAGGAGGCCAAAGCGTTCATCCGGTTTGAGTGCGACTGGCTGGAACGGGCCTATGGATGGCGGAACAAGCCGGATTGGCAGGCGGTCTGGGCGCATTTCGAGCCACGCATTCGGGCGTTGGGCGGTTTAGAGGTTGATGCCAAGGTCACTTTCTTCCTGGCTCGCAAAGTGCGAGGGCACGGATCCTTAGGTGGGGTCTCGGAGGAGCTCTATCAGGAGGTGCGTGCGTGAAAGACGGTTCCGTTCCTGTGCGTCGAGTGGCGATGATCAGTGTCCACACGTGTCCTCTGGCCACACTGGGGGGTAAGGATACGGGGGGGATGAACGTGTACGTCCGGGAGTTGACCCGCGAGCTGACCCGCCGGGGGATCGCGGTGGATGTTTTCACCCGTTCTCAGAACCCCCATCTTCCCCACATCGTTCACGAATTAGGGCCCGGGGGACGGGTGATCCATGTGCCAGCTGGCCCTGAGGCCCCGATTGAAAAACATCGCGTCCTGGAGCATCTCCCTGAGTTCATTGAGTGGGTTCGTCGTTTCGCGGAACGGGAAGGCCTGGTCTACGATTTGATCCATAGCCATTACTGGCTCTCCGGCCTGGTGGCGCTGGCCCTGCGGTCCGTATGGCGGACCCCTGTGATTCAGATGTTTCACACTCTGGGCCACATGAAGAACCGCGTCGCGCAGCGGGTGGAAGAACGGGAACCTCCTCAGCGCCTGGAATCGGAGCGGCGGCTGGTTCGGGAAGTCGATCATATGGTGGCGGCCACGCCGCTGGAGAAAGCTCAGCTGGTATGGCTTTACGGAGCCACGCCCTCCTCCATCACGGTCATCCCACCGGGGGTGGATGTTCGGCGTTTTCGTCCGATCCCCAAGATGGAGGCCCGGCGGGTTTTGGGGATCCCCCCGGAGCGGCGTTACGTTCTCTTCGTCGGGCGGATCGAGCCGTTAAAAGGGTTAGAGACCTTGATGCGGGCAGTGGCGATCCTAGCTCAGGATTGTCCTACATGGACGCAAGATTTCGCGGTGGTGGTTATCGGTGGAGATCCGGATGCGACAGCGGATGCGGAGATGGGACGGCTTCAACAACTGCGGGCGGAGCTGGGGATCACGGATCTCGTCGCTTTTCTGGGTGCAAAGGCTCAAGAGACCCTTCCTTATTACTACAATGCCGCGGATGTGGTCGTCATGCCCTCCGATTACGAGTCGTTTGGGTTAGTGGCATTAGAGGCCATGGCCTGCGGCACGCCGGTCATCGCCTCGGATGTCGGAGGGTTGGTTTATCTCGTCCGCGATGGGGAAACCGGCCTGCGGGTCCCCCGGCGTCAGCCGATCGCCCTGGCCCGCGCGCTGGATCGGCTCTTACGAGATGAGGAGCTGCGACAACGATTGGGTGAGAACGGGCGGCGCTGGGCCCAGCGGTTTGCATGGCCGATCATCGCCGATCGCATTGTTGACCTTTATCAAGAAGTGTTGAAGCTCCGTCGAGATCGTCAGAAGCAGCTCATTTGTTATGGGCGCTGGAGTGTAAGGCCCTAAAAGTTTTCTTCGATCCGATCCCTGGAGGGAGGGAGATGATCACTGTTGTGCCCCCTGAGGTTCACTGGTTCTACGCGGAGAAGCGCCTCAGCGCAGGTGCGGTCGCGGAGCAGCTCCGCCAGAGCCTCTGGTTCGTGCGCCTGCAGGAGGCATGGGTTTCCCCTGTGGATCCTGTTCAAAAAGAGCCTCCCTATCGATACCGAGGTTACTGGCGGGAGCGAACATTTGAGATCGAGTTCGAGCCCCGACGCTATGTGATCTTGCGTGCGGCCGAGGATCTGCCTCGGGTCGTCGAAGCCTTGCAGCGTTCCCTTGGCGTGGGCCCGGTTTTCTCTTACTTAGATGAGGAAGGGAAGGTGGTGTATGAATGGCGCTGGGGAGATCGGGAGGCCCGTTGGCAGGAGCTCCAAGGGATCCCCAGCTATCAGCGGTTGCGCCGTCTGGACCGTCACGGCTCGTGATCTGGCGCTCAATCGGCGCAGCACACAATTCGGTCCCGAGGTCGCCTGGAGGGGTCCTCGATGAGGGGCAGGGCGTGTGGGGCTGCCCGCACCTATTAGAAATCGGGTTCCTTGGGGGTGGCGGTGGGCCGGGATGCTGAAAGCGCCCGGCCCACTGATCGAAAAACCCAATTGCAAGGCGGGCAAAGCATTATCCCTCACACGAGAAGCCCCTGATGCTTCGTTTCAGCGAATTCCTCACAGTCCTGCTCCTTTTCCCACACTCCGTATCGTGTTATTTGTCCAGCTGGCTCCATATCCTCCAGAGGAGCAGGCTTGCGAGGCTGGCAGCGGGCACCCACATGAACGTTCCGAAAACGAAGGCCCAAGTAGTTTCCAGTGCTGTTTGGATGAGGCGGACCAGATCACCTGCCTGTTGCGGGGTCGCATCGGGTTCGATATAGGGAAGGGCGGGAACCAAGAATGTAATCAATGCGATCGGTGCAAGCAGGCTGAGAATCGACGTCAGGCCGTAAAGCAAGTGAATGGGAAACACGGTCTCTAACAAGCGGAGGGCATTCAGCGGGGTGGGAGTGCTTTCTTCTATGGGATCGAGGGTGCGCGCTATGCGGACAGAGTCCAGACCCAGCAGGACGCCGAGCAGCAGTCCAAGCGCTAGCCATGTGGCTCTCTGCATCCTCCATTCTCCTGGCAATAAGAGCCAGGAGACAATGAGCATGATCAGCGCCCAAACGAGCGAGAACCATGCCAGCAGGCGGAGTTCTCCTAGCCGCTGGAAGATCCCCCTGCTCTTCATCTGTGGAAAGAGGGGTCTAAACAGAGGTCGCAAGATGACTGAGATGCGAGAAATTATTCCGGCGAGCAATAACAGAACGAATATGAGAACGGAAGAAAAGGCGAGGATGAAAAGGAATATGAAGAGGGAGGGACGCAGTTTACCTGCGAACATGGCGCCCGCGAGCCATGCGAGGGGAGATCCTACCACGGCGCCCCATACAGCAAACGCCAGCCGGTGAAAAAGGCCCACGCTTAGCTTGCCGGATAGGTGGCGGAGGGAGGTCCAAGCCAGCATTGCCCAGAAGAGATACCAAATCAGGTAAATGGCCAACGGTGCGTCGAACACCAAACTGGGGGGCATGGGCAAGGTAAGGCCGGCCTCCCGAACCGATTTTTCCATAACCGATGCGAGGGCTGCGTATATGGGCAGCATCCCTATCAACGCTGCGCCAGAGAACGGTATCATGGCACCGCTCACGCACAGGTTAAAGCGGAAGTCCGGAGGAGAAGGACGCGCACCCAAACTGCCGAGGATGCCTCCCAATGCGCCGAGCAGCATCCCCGTCACTGCTGAGAGCGCGATGGAGCCACAAATCCATACGACAATGGACAACGTGCTCTCGCTGAGCAGCGCGAGCATGGCGGTTTCGCTCTCGGCGGGGACCAGCCCGTGGGCCAGCAGGCCGCGTGCGCCCCATAAGCCGGCGATGAAGCCGCCAAACATGGCTTCCGCCACCCAGGCAGTCATCCAACCCGCCAACGCGCCTGCGGCCACGTTGCCCCAGCGGGTTTGCGCTCGGGCAAACCGTCCGGCAGCCACCCCGGTGAGGAGGAGAAGCGCCAGCACACTTCCAACAGAGGCCAGCAAAAGGGTGTTCGACGGCATCATCCCTTCCCAGCCGGGGACGAGGAAAACCAAAGCCGCAGTTTGCAGTACGTATCCGGCCGCTGCAGTTAACACACCGCCCAGCAGAGCAATGAGGAAAGTCAGAGAAGACATGCACAACTCCCAATTTGTTTTGAGAGCACAAGGCGATGGTCCACGAGTGGTTCCGCCCACATTGACCTTCTTCTCCATGGCCCTTGGGACCATGGAGAAGAATTTGGGGGCGAGCCGGTCGCCAAAGGCGACCGGCTCGCCCCCAAACCTCCCGGGGGCCAACGAAGCCGCCCCGATCAAGACAAACGTCCCGTGAGGATGGCCATTTTGACTTCCTCAATGGCTCGTGTGATGTTGATGCCTCGCGGGCATGCCTCCACACAATTGAAGATCGTGCGACAACGCCAAACGCCGAACCACTCGTTCAGAACCCGCAACCGCTCGGCCGCTCCCCGATCCCGGCTGTCGAAGATGAATCGATGAGCCTGCACGATCGCCGCAGGGCCGATGTATTCTCCATTGGCCCAGAAGGAGGGACAGGAGGTCGTGCACGCCGCGCAAAGGATGCATTTGGTGGTGTCATCGTAGCGCTCGCGCTCCTCCGGGGTCTGCAAGCGCTCCCGCTCCGGGGGCGGTTCATCGTTGATCAAATAAGGCAAGATCATCCGATACTTCGCGAAAAAGGGCTCCATATCCACCACGAGGTCCTTGATCACCGGAAGCCCGGGGAGAGGTTGAACGGTGATCACCCCGCGCCCTTCCTCCATCGCCTCACGAACCAGAACCTTGCACGCCAGGCGGTTGCGGCCGTTGATCCGCATCGCATCCGAACCGCAGATCCCATGGGCGCAGGAGCGGCGGAGGGTGAGGGTGCCGTCGATATACCATTTGACGTAGTGAAGGGCATCCAGGACCCGATCGACCGGTTCCGCCTCCACCTCGTATTCCCCCCACCAGGGCTTCCGGTCCTTCTCTGGGTTGAATCGTTGGATACGCAATCGAACCTTCATGGCGTTTCCTCCGGTGTGAGCTGGGTCTGGGAGGGCGTTAACCAGGTCCATCCCCGATGCGCTCCGCATGCTCTACACGCCACTGAGCGATCTTGCGCCATATCCTTTTCCGCTGCCTGGTGAGCCTGAAAGGCCGCCCATTCACAGGAAGCCTCCATTTGGCATCGAACGGGCGGCCTTCAGGCCCCACAGCCCCTGGGCCAGCTAGGCCGGATAGCGGGAGGACGTCAATACTTTCGTTCCTTCGGCGGCCACTTGGTGATGACCACCGGTTTATAGGCGAAGGTCACTTTGCCATTCTGGCGCCAGATTAAGGTATGCTTGAGCCAGTTCTCATCGTCCCGCTTCGGGTAATCCTCCCGGTAATGGGCGCCCCGGCTTTCGGTGCGGTTCAGAGCGCTGAAGGCAGTGGCTTCCGCCACGTCCAAGAGGAAGCCCAGCTCGATTGCCTCCAACAGATCGGTGTTGAATCGATAGCCTTTGTCATCGATCCGGACGTGGCGATAGCGTTCCTGCAGCTCCCGGATCTTCTCGATGGCGGTCTCCAGCCCGCTGGCCTCGCGGAACACGCTCACATAAGTTTGCATGGTTTCCTGGAGCTCGTTCCGGAGGATCGGGACGCGCTCCTCTCCCTTCCCATTACGCAGGCGCTCGGTCAGCTCCACAGTGAACGCCTCGGGCTCCGGCGGGAGGGGAGCGAAGTCCGCTTGCTTGCAATATTCCGCCATATGCCGGCCCGCCCGCCGCCCGAAGACCACCAAATCGACCAGCGAGTTGGTCCCAAGGCGGTTGGCCCCATGCACCGAGACACAAGCCACTTCGCCGGCCGCGTAGAGGCCGGGGACCGGCGTGTTGCGCTCATCCCGAATCACACGGCCGTCCACATCCGTGGGGATGCCACCCATTGCGTAATGGGCAGTGGGCTGGATGGGCACGGGCTCCCGCATCGGGTCGATGCCCAGATACACGCGAACGAACTCGATGATATCCGGAAGCTTGCGCTCCAGGTATTCCGCTGTGACCTCCTTCCCACCCGGTGCGCTCTTGAAGCGGTTGATGGTCTCCGGCCGGAAGTCCAGGTAGACGTAATCCTTCCCGCCGATCCCACGGCCCTCGCGGATCTCCATATAGATCGCGCGGGAGATCACATCGCGGCTGGCCAGATCCTTGAGGGTCGGTGCGTAACGCTCCATGAAGCGCTCGCCCTTGTCATTGATCAGCACCGCCCCTTCACCCCGCGCGGCCTCGCTTAGCAAGATCCCCAGCTTGTAGATGCCGGTGGGGTGGAACTGGAAGAACTCCATGTCCTCGAGAGGAAGCCCTTTCCGCCATACGATCGCCATGCCGTCGCCAGTCAGAGAGTGGGCGTTAGAGGTCACTTTATAGATCCGCCCGGCGCCGCCCGTGGCGAAGAGCACAGCTTTGCTGTGGAAGACATGGATATCCCCAGTGGCGATTTCGATGGCCACCACTCCGCGGACCGTTCCATCTTCCAGGATTAAGTCGGTGACGAAGAATTCATCAAAGAATGTGACGTTGTGCTTGATGCATTGCTGGTAGAGGGTCTGGAGGATCATATGGCCAGTGCGGTCGGCAGAGTGACAGGCCCGCATGACGGGCGCCTCGCCGAAGTTGCGGGTATGCCCGCCGAACCGACGCTGGGCGATCTTGCCGTCAGGGGTGCGATCGAAGGGCAGGCCCATGTGCTCCAGCTCGATGATGGCCTCGATGGATTCATAGGCCAGGATCTCCGCCGCATCTTGGTCTACCAGCCAGTCCCCGCCCTTCACCGTATCGTAAGCATACCATTCAGGCCGGTCCTCCTCCATGTTCCCCAGCGGCGCAGCGATCCCTCCCTGCGCCGTCCCCGTATGGGAGCGGGTGGGGTAGAGCTTGCTGAGGACCGCCGTCTTCACCTGCTTCGAGGCGTAGAGGGCAGCCATCAGCCCGGCCCCCCCTGCGCCCACCACCACCGCATCAAATTGATGCCGATGGACTTTCATCGCGTGCTCCTTCCTTCAGTTAAGTTTGGGGCTTGCATAATTTTTATTTTGGGCCAACGAGGCCACTCGACCGCTCAATCCAGGACCTCCCATCATGCAGGTCGAGTTCCCTTCCCACTCCTCGCGCCCCGAAGGGCCACGGGGAGAGGAAGTTAACGGATTTTAGAGTGGATAGGGCTGCCTTCGACGGCCCCATCCACTCCAGAATGTCCCGGATTGAGGAAAGGGATGGGTTTGGCCAAAGTCCAGCACCTCATGCTCCGCTTCATCATCCCAGCGGCGGACATCCGGCTGGAAGCGCCGTGATCCGCACTCCGCCGATCAGCGCAATGGTCCCGATCACGATGACCAAGGTCCCGCCGACGAAAGAAATCCACTTCAGCGTCTGATTCCATCCCCGATGATGCACATAGTCATCGATCACATGACGCAGGCCGTTCAAGCCATGGGTATAGGCCAGGAACAGAAGCAGGGCATCATAGACTCGCCACCAGAACATCACGTTCCAACGTTGGTAGACAAAGCAGACGTTGATATCGTGGACATTGTTGATCACGTGCATGATCGCCAGATGGCCGAAGGCCAGGGGGATCAGCAGCACACCTGAGACGCGCATGAAGGCCCACAGCCAGACCTCCAGGCGGGGGCGTACCGTCGGTACCGTTCGCGGGGCAACCTTCGGGATAGCGGCCATGATCACCTCCCCAAGATGCCTTTCTGGAGGATCACGTTACCCATAATGAAAAAGGTGGGGATATAGAGAACGAGGAAGGCGATGATGGTCCACAGGATCATACGGGCCTGGATCTCCGCCGCCCACAGACGAGGGCGGAAATCGCTGATCGCGATACGCAGGCCGTTGAGGCCGTGCCAGAGGACACAACCCACTAAGATCAATTCGCCGAGGCCGAAGAGCGGATGGCGATAGAGGGCGAGGGCGTGCTCATACCAAGTGGGGGCGAAATAGACCAACGAGGTGTCCAGAATATGAATGGTGAGGAAGAGCAGGGTTCCTAACCCAGCGATCCGATTGGCCACCCAGGCCCACTGATGGATCCGGCCACGATATTGGGGGATTTCTTGGAGCACCAGCCGTAACCCGGCCCCGGGAACCCAGGCCCATTCCAGGGCCCGCCATCGCTTCCGTGCCTCCTCCGGTATGATCACCTCTGAACCGGCCATGGCAGGCTCCTTGGGAAAGTTTTCACTTATATTATAGTGTTATCGGCAAAGACCGGTAGTCTTCCCTCTTAGCATGAGTTAAAGAACAAAACAAACATGCAAGGGGGCTGGGCCGTTCCCTCGCCCCTTCCCATATGGCAACCCCACAGGAGGAGGGGGAGATCAGTTGCCGTGTAGGATATGGGGTCCGTCGAAGGCGGCCTCCACCCCACATGGAGGGTCTGCTCACGTCGATCCGTGAGCCCGACGGGCTTCCAAGGCTTCACGGACCAACTCGTTGACTCGTTGGGGATCCGCCTGGCCACGGGTGGCGCGCATGACCTGGCCGACGAACCATTTCAGCACGCCTTCCTTTCCGCGCAAGTAGCTTTCCACCTCCCTGGGATTTGATTCGATGATCTGGAGGACGATCTCCCGCAATGCCTCCACATCCCGGATTTGGGTTAACCCTTTGGCCTCCACGATGCGGCGGGGGGCTTCCCCGGTCTCAAAGGCCTCACGCAGGACCAGCTTGCCGGTGTTGAGATTGATCTCCCCCCGTTGGACCATGCGGATCAGCTCTACCAGCGCTTCAGGGGGAACTCGCACGTCCTGGATCTCCACGTTGGCTTCGTTCATCAGCCGGAAAAGCTCCCCGATGATCCAGGAAGCTACGGTTCGGGGTTCCACCGCCGGCTCGCCGGATCGGGCGAGAGCGATGGCTCGTTCGAAGTAATCTGCCACCCGATGGTCTTCCGTCAACAGGGCGGCTTCGTAGCGGGTGAGGCCGTAAGCCTGTTCAAAACGCGTCTGTCGAGCCCGGGGCAGCTCCGGCAGCCTCGCACGAATGGACTCCACCCACTCCCGGGAGATCACCAAAGGCGGGATGTCTGGCTCTGGGAAGTAGCGGTAGTCATGGGCATGCTCTTTGCCGCGCTGGGGGACGGTGATCCCCCGCGTCTCATCCCAGCCCATGGTCTCCTGCTCCACACGACCGCCGGAGCGGACGATCTCGATCTGCCGTCGGATCTCGTATTCAACGGCCCGTACCAGCGCCCGGAAGCTGTTCAGGTTTTTGATCTCCGTGCGGGTTCCCAATCGGGTCTCCCCTTTCGGGCGTACGGAGACGTTGGCCTCGAAGCGGATGACTCCCTTTTCCATATCCCCCGAGTTGACGCCCAGATAACGGAGCAGGGTGCGGAGGGCCATGGCGAAGGCCTTCACTTCCTCCACCGAATGCATATCCGGCTCTGTGACGATCTCCATCAGGGGGACACCTGCTCGGTTGAAGTCCACGAGGGTTACGCCCCCGATGTGGATCAACTTCCCCGTATCCTCCTCGATGTGAACCCGGCGGATTCGCACCCGCTTAGGCCCATCCGGCGTGTCGATCTCCAGGTAGCCGTTCAGACAAAGGGGGTAATCGTACATCGAGCGCTGGTATTCGGACGGCAGATCGGGGTAGAAATAATTTTTCCGGTAAAAGAGGCTGTATTCGGCGATCTCGCAATTCAAGGCGAGGCCCGTGAGGATGGTCCATTCGATCGCCTGCCGGTTCGGGACAGGAAGCGTCCCGGGCATCCCGGCACACACCGGGCACACATACCGGTTGGGCTCGGCGGTGGTGCTATCCACCACCGGACACGGGCAGAACATCTTGGACCGCGTCTGGAGTTCCGCGTGGATCTCCAAGCCAATGACAGGCTCGAACTCCACAGGATGCCCTCCTGGGTAAGGTATCCGCGATTGGTCTACATTCATTGTAACCGGAGTTGCGCATAAGATTGAGAGCGATGCCACCCTCGATTGGGTTGACACAGCCTCGTGAGGGGAATAATCCACCCCCGCGAAGAAGAGTTACTATAAAACTAGGGGAATAAGGAAAACAGTTCTTCAGTAGGTGGAGGCTGCTGGAGGTGGCCCCTATCCTCTGAAGATCATCCGGGATCCATGAAGCCTCAAACAATACAACACGAGCGGGAGGTCAGCGGAGGAGGCCATTATCCGCGTATCGAGAACTCCTGCCGATGAATCCGCACGCTCTGGACCAGCCCGATCCCTAGGCATAGGGAGATCAGCGAGCTTCCCCCGTAGCTGATGAAGGGTAGGGGAAGGCCGGCCACAGGGGTCAGACCGACGTTCATTCCGATATTCGTTAAGGCCTGGAAGGCAATCCAGGTGCCCACCCCAACAGCGATCAGCCGGCCGTAAGTATCCTCGGCCTTCCAGGCGATTCGGAAGATCCGCCCAAGGACCCAAAGGTAAAGCGCCAGCACGGTCAGTGCACCGATCAGTCCGAACTCCCCCGCTAAGACCGCGAAGATGAAATCTGTGTGACGCACCCGCAGGAAGCCCCAGACGTTCTGAGGGCTTTGCCCCCATCCGGTCCCCCATAGGCCCCCGCTGCCAATGGTGATGAGCGCCTGGGTCAGGTTATAGGTTGTGTTCGGATCCGCCTGAAGGCCGAGGAAATGCAGCAGACGCCCGCGCATATAAGGCAGCATAACGGTCCAGGCCCCTATGGTCAACGGAGCGCTCAGCAGGCCGATGGCGAGGAGATGCCGTGGGCGGATCCCCCAGACGAAGAGCATCCCGAAGCCGATGGCTAACGTCACCACAGCGGTGCTCAGGTTGGGCTGAAGGAAGATCAGCGCGGCAGGTAGCAACAAATATCCGAAGGCCAGCAGCACGGTACGGAGGGAATCCTGTCCTCCTTCACGCTCGGACAGGAAACGGCCCATGCTGAGGATCAGGAGGGGCTTCGCAAGCTCCGCGGGCTGGAGGTTCAGCGATGCGATCTCCAGCCAGCGGCGGACCGGGGCGATCTGGCTGCGGCCAGCGACCAGAGCGAGCAACAACAGGCCTACAATGAACAAATAAATTCCATGCTGGAAAGCTCCCCAGAGCCGGTAGTTGACCGCTGCGGTCAGGAAGATCAGCAGAATCCCCATCACGCTATATAAAGCCTGCCGTCGGGGCGCCTCGGCGAGATCCGGGGAGCGCAACACCGCACTGGCGATGGTCACAACTCCCACGGCCATCAGCGCCATCACCCCAAGCAATAACCATCCATCGAAACGACGCAACTCCCTTAAGTGATCTTGAACCCATCCGATCATGATCGGCCGTGCCGGTTCCCCAGAGGGATATCTGCGACCAGACGACATTCCCGCGCGTCTTGGGTGACCGTGACCCGCACCTCCTCGGCGATGATGGGTACATGGCGGGAGAGAACCGCGATGATCTCATCCTTGATGACTTCCAGTAATCCTGGGGAGAGATCGCTGCGATCATGAACCAGGATCACCTGAAGGCGCTGCTTGGCGGTTTCACGGGCTGTCGGTTGTCCGCGCAATCGTTCCAACCAGTTCATCGACCACCTCCGCTGCGCATCAGTCGACGCAACCAACCCAAGACCCCTTGGCCATCCTCGGATAGGAAAAGCGGGACGGCCTCGCCCATTAGGCGCCGGGCGATGGCACGGAATGCCTGGCCGGCGGCCGAGCGCTCCTCCAGCACAACGGGAGTTCCTCGGTTAGTTGCCACGATGACCTGCTCATCTTCAGGGATTACCCCCAGCAACTCGATGGCCAGGATCTCCAGAACATCCGAAGTATCCAGCATGTCCCCTCGGCGCACCATTTCGGGCTTCAGACGGTTGACGATCAATTTAGGAGTAGGCTTGCCGATCGCTTCCACCAGCCCGATGACCCGATCCGCATCTCGAACTGCAGCGACCTCCGGGTTGGTGACCAACAGGATCAGATCCGCAGGGGCCAGGGCGGTTCGGAATCCCTCCTCAATGCCTGCTGCGGAGTCGATCAGAATGTAATCGAACTCGGGGCGTAGCTCCTCGCAGATGCGGATCATGTCTTCTGGCTTCACAGCGGACTTGTCGCGGCTCTGTGCGGCAGGCATGAGGTAAAGATCGGGGACCCGTTTATCTCGAACGAGGGCTTGGCGGGTGCGGCAGCGTCCCTCGACCACATGCACAATGTCATAAACGATGCGATTCTCCAGGCCTAGAACCACATCCAGGTTTCTCAGACCGATATCCGCGTCGATGCACACCACTTTCTTGCCGGCCAAGGCCAGGGCCATTCCCACATTGGCGGTCACTGTGGTTTTGCCCACGCCCCCTTTGCCGGAGGTCACTGTAATGACCTGCGCGCTCATCGCGATCCTCCTTTAGGAAAACGAGAGCTTGCATCGGATCAGCGCCGTTTTCAATCAGGCTTTGAAAGATTCACCTGCACGAGGGCTAGACGAGCCGTTACGCGTAAACTCGGATGATCTATCAGGTGATTCGCATCATGGTGTGAATCATCTCAGACTGTCAATACTTGCTATACAGGATCTTTCCCTTGTGGCGCAGCTGGCTACGACCGGCTCAGGAGACGCCCCAGCCATTGCTCCCAGCGAGAGAGGGGACGCCATGGCTCGACAACGATTTGGCCGTTCTGAACCCTTGCCTGTTCAGGGATCGGCGAACGGTATTCCTCTGGTGAGCGTGCGATATAACGGCCGATACGCAACTGGACGGGGCGAAGCTCCAGGGCGTAAACCGCTGCCCCATCGTCTCCCTGACACCCTGCATGGGCGGTGCCCAGCAGGCGTCCCCATACAACGATATCCCCGGTGGCGGCGATCTCCGCTCCAGGATGAACATCTCCGATCACACAAAGATGGCCTTCGACTTGCAAATAATGACCTGCCCGCAAGGTTCGGCGGATCACCCAGGCGGATTCCAGAGGAAGTTCCTGGGCCTCGGAGAGCCGCTCCGCCGCCGGAGGGGATTGCAAAGGAAGCCCCAGACGTCTCGCCAGCGCCTGGGTCACCGGATGGTCCGTGAGCACCCCCGTTAAGGTGAGGCCGAAACGATTCAGCAGAGCGAGCAGATCTAACAAATCAGCCTCCGCCAGCATCCGATCCCCAAGCACCAGAACAGCTCGGCCACCAGCGAAGAAACCGGAATTAGCCGCCAGCCGGGATTCCAGGGCTCTCAGTGCCTCTGGCCAGGGCTCTGGACCAAAGGAGAACCACAATGCGTCTCCAATCCCTTTAATGGCGACTGGTTCTCTTGCCATTACATCTACGCTCCTCTAAGCTTCGGAGCCAGCTTTCCATCGCGTCAAGAGGATGAGCTCAAGCGTATGCTATTGCACATTCGGTTATAATGCAAATAAGTTGAACGAGCAAGCCACACAATAGCTCATTTATTTCTCTTTCCAAGCGTTGGGAAGGCGGCCTTCGATGGCCTCTCCATTGGTGCAATTGTTCCCAGTGTGACATGGAACAAGCAGGTCAGAGTATCCCTTATAGTATACTTTAGGAGGAAAAAATTCCGGGACATCCTGCAACGTGGCTTTCACCGTTGAAGACTTCTGACTGCTCAAGGGGCCGCACTATCGATCCCAGTTTCTCGCGAAGGCCTTGGCGGGCCGATGGCCTTGCCCGGAGGTCCGGTTGGTTGTGGCTGGACCTCAAATATTCTGGGAAGCTCAAGCCCAAGCGCGCGATCAATGGGTATGGTGGTTGAAGGACAGCGCTTGGTCCAACCCCTGAAGGAGGGATGGCATGGTGTGGCTTCTGATTCACGGGATCGTTTGCACCATGGAGGATCCCCCACGGGTGATCGAGGACGGGGCGATCGCCATCGAGGGGGATCGCATCGTGATGGTGGGATCCACAAAGGAGGTGC
This sequence comes from Thermoflexus sp., assembly GCA_035573655.1. GTDB lineage: Bacteria > Chloroflexota > Anaerolineae > Thermoflexales > Thermoflexaceae > Thermoflexus. The sequence goes on along the minus strand of DATMAC010000057.1, from coordinate 3,935 downwards.
GGGATCGTTATCCTGAAGCTGAGGCTCTCGATGCGCGGGGACAACTCATCCTGCCGGGGAACATCTGTGCCCACACGCATTTCTATGGGGCTTTTGCTCGAGGCATGCCGCTCCACGATGAGCCTCCCTCGAATTTCCCTCAGATCCTCCGCCGGCTGTGGTGGCGACTGGACCGGGCGCTGGATGAAAAGGCAGTCCGCCTTTCCGCCCTCGTGTGCCTGGTCGATGCGATCCGCCACGGCACCACGACGCTGATCGATCACCACGCCAGCCCCTCATGCATCGACGGCTCCCTGGACATCATCGCTGAAGCGGTGATGGAGGCTGGGCTGCGGGCGTGCCTCTGCTACGAGGTGACGGACCGCAACGGCCCGGAGGGGGCGAAGGCAGGGATCCGGGAAAACGTCCGCTTCATTCGGCGGGTTGAGCAGTGGCGGGCCTCAGGCGATCCCCGCGGGGATTTCCTGGCGGCCTCCTTCGGGCTTCACGCGGCCTTCACGGTAGGCCCTGAGACGATGGAACAGGCCGTTGCGGAAGCCCGAAGTCTGGGGGTTGGTTTCCACATCCACGTGGCAGAGGATGTGGCGGATGAAGGCCATAGCCTCACGATCTATGGGGTCCGGACGGTGGAGCGGCTGGCCCGGGAGGGCGTGCTGGGACCCCAGACGCTATGCGCACATTGCGTCCATGTGGACGCCGCGGAGATCGCCCTGTTAGCGCGCACCCAAAGCAAGGTCAGCCATCAGCCCAGATCCAATATGAACAACGCGGTGGGCGTGGCGCCGGTGAAGGCGATGCGGGCCGCTGGGGTTACCGTCGGGCTGGGCAATGATGGATTTTCGAACGACATGTTTACGGAGATGAAAACCGCTTATCTTGTGCATAAAGTCCATGCCCGTGATCCACGGGTCATGGGGGCTGAAGAGGTCATCTCGATGGCCTATGGGGGGAACTCCCATATCGCTTCCCTTTTCTGGCCTCATCCGGTTGGGATCCTGGCCCCAGGCGCTTATGCGGATATCATCTTGTTGGATTATCGTCCCCATACGCCCTTGACTGCGGCGAACCTGCCTTGGCATTTGATTTTCGGGGTGGATGGCTCCTATGTGACCACCACGATTTGCGGGGGGCGGGTGTTGATGAGAGACCGGCAGCTGCTGACCCTCGATGAGGAGCGGATCGCTGCGGAAGCTCAGGCCTACGCGCCGGTGATTTGGGAACGCTTCCGGTCGATCGCGGAGGCGGAGCGGAGCCCCTGAGCGGCTTTCCGTCTTCCCCGCCTTAGAGAGTGTCTGAAAAATATGCACGTAACGATTCCGCCCTTCTCATGCCACGCCAACTCGGATATCCGGGGTTTCCTTCTGAGGGCTTTGGGGGCCGAGCCGCGCGCCGAAGGCGCGCGGCTCGGCCCCCAAAAGATTTTGGGGTGGGGCCCTTCCCCACTTACAGTCAGAGCAAATTTTCAGATACTTTCTTACAATGGATAATTCTGAGACGAGCTGGGCACCTCGGCCTATCCTTGGCAACTGAGGGATCCGATGCGGATTCGAGTGCGTGTCCCTGCGACCACAGCAAACCTCGGACCTGGATTCGATGGGATGGGGCTGGCGCTGTGCCTCTATAACGAAATCGAGGCGGAGCCTGCTTCCACCCTGGAGGTTATGATCGAAGGGGAGGGAGCGGATGTTCTCCCCCGCGATGCGACCAACCGGGTGGTGCGCGCTGCGGCGGCTCTTTTCGAACGGTTGGGATCCTCGTTGCCGCCGATGCGCGTGCGCTGTCACAACCGGATCCCCCTGATGTCTGGCCTCGGCTCCAGCGCGGCGGCGGTGGCCGCGGGACTGGCCCTGGCCCAAGCCTGGATGGGGTTGCCGGATCCGCCGGAGAGCTTGTTGGAATTGGCGGTCGCGCTGGAGGGGCACCCAGATAACGTGGCCCCAGCGTTGTTGGGCGGATTGGTGCTGGTGGCTCGAGATGATGAAGGATGGATCGCAACCCGGGTCCCGATTCCCCCGATGCGGGCGGTCATCGCTCTTCCATCGGTGACGGTTTCGACCGAGATGGCCCGCCGTCTGCTTCCATCCCACGTGCCGCTTGCCGATGTGATCTATCAAATCGGGCACGTGGCGCTCTTGGTCCATGCGTTCCGGGAAGGGGATTGGGGGCTATTGGGCCGGGCGATGCGGGATCGGTTGCATGAGCCTTATCGGGCGCGCCTGATTCCCGGCTACGAGCGGGTCGTGGCCGCAGCGCGGGCGGCCGGGGCGGCTGCGGTGTGCATCAGCGGCTCAGGGCCAGCGCTCGCGGCTTTCGCCCCGGAAGGCCATGAGGCCATCGCTGCGGCGATGGTGAATGCGTTCAAAGAAGCGGGCGTCTCCGCGCGCACCTGGGTGGTGGAAGTCGCCTCCGAGGGCGTCCGGGCCGAGGTCGAGCCTTAGGCGTTCGAAAAGCTTTCGTGAAAACCCAGCAGGCGAGGGTGGTTCCCTGGAGGATGTGGGGGAGAGCATCCGTACGGCCTGGCGAATGCGGGTACCTCGACCCTATCGGGCGCCCACAGGGGGTGCGAATGCCAATGGTCGGGGCAGGCCTTGTGCCTGCCCATAGGGGCACCCACAAGGGGTGCCCTTACAAAGGGCGGATGTCCATTGTAGGGGCAGGCCTTGTGCCTGCCCCACAGGGCACCCACACAGGTGAGATCCAGAGAGACCGGAGGGAGCGATGAAATTCCTGAGAAACTTGTGGCGAGCCTTTCAGACCGTTGCGATTCTTTTCTCCTTTGTGATGAACCTGGCCCTTTTGGTCGTCCTGATCGCGTTATACACCCAGCTTGCATCCCTGAAAGCTGCTGTGAGTGATACAGTAGCCCGGCTGGAGGGGGTGGTGCAAGATCTGGGCGGCGCTCATATCTCTACGACGATCCCAATCCGCCAATCGATCCCTGTAGCCTTTGAGCTCCCCGTTCAGCAGGACACAGTGGTGGTGACCCTGGCGCCGGTGCCCATCACCACTGCGGCCACGTTTCAATTGCCGGGCGGCGGGGGGACGATCAACGGGACCGTGTTCATCAATTTGCCTTCAGGGACCCGTCTCCCGGTCCGCCTGAATATGACCGTGCCGGTGCGTACCCAGATCCCGGTGAATTTTGACCAGCCGGTGGATATCGCGCTGGGAGCTTCAGGGCTGGATCCTGTGGTGCTGAAGTTGCTGGCGCTGTTGAGGGATCTCAAGGCGTTGCTGGCGTTGATCCCTGGATCGTAGAATGGGCTCTTCTCCCCATGCTCGGTCTCGTTCTCCTCCTCAATCCGGAGAGCAGAGAGGGAAGTCTGTTTGGATCCAAGAAATTAGGTGAGGGAAATGCGTTTACGTACGCACATCGTGGTGGGAGCGGCAACCGGGTTATGGATCGGTGGGCCCCTGGGAGGGGCGCTGGGCGCGTTCTCCGGCATGATCCCGGATGTGGATTTGGATGTGGGATCAGTCGGGCGGGGCGCACGTGGGTTAGGGTTCCTCGGGATCGCTGGAGGGCTGCTCGCCGGGTATCTGCTTCGATCGATCGCCGCGGCGGGGATCGCCATCGCCGGAGGGTTTTTGCTGTTGATGCTCGTCCGGCTCCCTCATCGAGGCCCTACTCACTCGTTGACCATGGCAGGGTTATGGGGGGTGCTGGGCTGGTTGTTGTGGCGGGATCCTGCATTGGTCGGGGCGTGGGCGGTGAGTTATCTTTCCCATCTCTTCCTGGACGCCCTCACACCCCAAGGCATCCCTTGGCTTTGGCCGCTATCGAAAGAACGTCTGCGCTTGGCCTGTTGGCGGACGGGTTCCCTATGGGATCACGTGATTCTGATCATAGGGGGGATCGGGGGGGTGGGATGGCTTGGATGGAGGCTTTTCAGTTCTTAAGCGAACTATTGCTTCATCCAGATTGGTTTTGAGGA
>DATMAC010000056.1:0-19667 GCA_035573655.1 Thermoflexus sp. | reverse complement strand
GCACATACTCCGCTAACCCCTTCAACGACAACACCTTCGTAATCGCCGACGTCAACGTCGTCTTCCCATGATCAATATGCCCAATCGTCCCCACATTCACATGCGGCTTCGCCCGCACAAACACCGCCTTCCCCATCGCTGCACCTCCCCTTGTTTGTTAAAGGATGATTGAAGATACCGCGAAACTCTCCCCGTAATCACCGATCACCGTCCAACGGGCCGCTTCTCGCCCGCGCGGATGAGGGACTCCGCAATATAAGCCGGCACCTCCGCGTAATGATCGAACTCCATCGAGAACGTCCCCCGGCCCTGGGTGATGGAGCGCAAGGTGGTCGCGTATCCGAACATCTCCGCCAGGGGCACCAGCGCCCGAATGGCCTGGATCCCCTTTCCTCGGCTTTCAATCCCCTGGATCTGAGCCCGACGGGAGGAGAGATCGCCGACCACATCCCCGGTGTAGATCTCGGGGACGATGATCTCCACCCGCATGATGGGTTCTAACAGGACCGGGGAGGCCTTCTCCGCCGCGTTCCGCAGGGCCAGCGATGCGGCCACCTTAAAAGCCATCTCCGAGGAATCCACCTCGTGGTAGGAGCCGCCGACCAGGATGGCCCGAATGTCGGTCAGCGGGTAGCCTGCCAACACCCCGGCCTCCATGGCCTCAATTAGGCCTTTTTCGATCGCCGGGATGAATTCCTTAGGGATGACCCCGCCGACGGTGGCGTCGATGAACTCAAAGCCCTTGCCCCGCTCCAGGGGCTCGAAATCGATGATCACATGGCCATACTGGCCCCGGCCGCCCGTCTGGCGCACGAAACGACCCTCCACCCCCTTCACGGGCCGGGTGAAGGTCTCTCGGTACGCCACCCGCGGGCGCCCCACATTGGCCTGCACCCGGAACTCCCGTTTCATCCGCTCGATCAGGACCTCCAGGTGCAATTCCCCCATCCCGGAGATAATCGTCTGGCCCGTCTCCGGATCCATACGGACCCGGAAGGTGGGATCCTCTTCAGACAGCTTGCGCAGCGCGTCGCTCAGACGGTCCTGATCGGCCAACGTCTTGGGCTCGATGGCCACCGAGACCACCGGCTCCGGGAAGGTGATGCTCTCCAGGAGGATGGGAGCATCCGGGTCGCAGAGGGTGTCACCGGTGAAGGTATCCTTCAAGCCCAAGGTGGCCGCGATATCCCCCGCATACACCTCCCGGATCTCCTCCCGGCGGTCCGCGTGCATCCGGAGGACCCGGCCCACGCGCTCGCGTTTGTTACCACGGGTGGAATTGGTGATTTGTTGGCCGGCGGTGATCTTCCCGGAATAGACCCGGAAGTAAACCAGTCGGCCGACATAAGGATCGGTCACCACCTTGAAGACCAGCGCAGCCAGGGGGGCGTCATCCGAGGCTGGCCGTATTTCCTCCTGGCCCGTGATCGGGTTCACCCCCTTCACCGGTGGAATATCCACCGGGGAAGGCAGGTAATCGACGATCGCGTCCAGAAGCGGTTGGATCCCTTTGTTGCGCAGGGCCGAGCCGCACAATACAGGAACCAGCTTTCCAGCGATGGTGGCCCGACGCAGAGCGGCCCGGAGCTCCTCCGCGGAGATCGGCTCTCCCTCCAGATATTTCATCGTTAACTCATCGTCGGTCTCAGCGATCCGCTCCACTAGAAGCTCGTGAGCCCGTCGGGCCTCCTCCTCCATCTCCGGGGGGATCGGCTCATAAACCATCTGGGTCCCCAGTTCATCCACCCAATAAATGGCCCGCATTTCCAGAAGATCGACCACCCCCCGGAAATCCGCTTCCGCCCCAATCGGGATCTGAATGGGAACCGGGTTGGCGCCCAGACGATCCCGGATCATTTGGATCGTGTTCCAGAAATCCGCCCCCACCCGGTCCATCTTGTTCACGAAACAAATCCGGGGGACCCCGTAACGGTCCGCCTGACGCCAGACCGTCTCGGACTGCGGCTCCACCCCGTGGACAGCATCAAAAACAACGACACCCCCGTCCAGCACACGCAGGCTCCGTTGAACCTCCGCGGTGAAGTCGATGTGCCCGGGGGTGTCGATGATATTGATCTGGTGTTCCCGCCAGTAACAGGCCACCGTTGCTGCAGTGATCGTGATCCCCCGCTCGCGCTCCAGCTCCATGTAGTCCGTAACGGTGGTCCCCTCGTCAACGGAGCCCAGCTTATACGTCTTGCCGGTGTAGAACAGGATGCGCTCAGTGGTTGTGGTTTTGCCGGCGTCGATATGGGCAATAATTCCAATATTGCGGATTTTATCAATGGGAACTTCCCGCGGCATCTCTTTTCTCCTGTTTACGAACCCGTGTTGCAAGCTCGTGCTTCGTCCATGTCGGTTTTAGGGATATGGGATGGAGAGCGCGAACAGCCCCTCCCCCCTTTCCTCCTCCCCGAGGTCCTTCAGGCCGCGGAGAGGAGAAATTGTTTTTCGGTGGGGGGCCGGTCGTCTTTGGCGACCACCTCCCCACCGAAAGCCCCCGCTAGGAAACCAACTGCGTAACTCCGATTCCGTTGGCGGGAAAACCAGCCGGTTGTTCAGCGACCGGGTTACGGCCTTCCGCCGTCGCGCCTGTCGCGAAAAACCCTTCCAAGGATAGAAACGAATAAACAAGGAGCCTTTTCAGGGTTTCCCAGCGCTGGCTCACCACCGATAATGAGCGAAGGCCCGGTTGGCTTCTGCCATCCGGTGCGTATCTTCGCGCTTCTTGACCGCCACCCCTGTCCCATTGGCTGCGTCGATCAGCTCGGCAGCCAACTTCTCGATCATCGATTTCCCAGGGCGCTCTCGGGCGGCGTTCACAATCCAGCGCAGGGCCAAGCTCACCTGGCGGTCCGGCGGGACCTCCAGGGGGATCTGATAGGTGGCCCCGCCGACCCGGCGCGGCCGAACCTCTAGAAGCGGCTTGGTGTTAGCCAGCGCTTTCTCAAAGATCTCGAGCGCTGGCCGCCCCGTGCGGCGTTCGATCAAATCAAAGGCACCGTAGACAATCCGCATCGCCAAGCTTTTCTTGCCGTTCATCATGACTTTGTTGATCAACTTGGCGACCAGAACGCTGTTATAGCGAACATCTGGGGGGATTTCCCGCTTTGGCGCACGAGCCCGTCGCATGGATCACCTTCCCTACCCATTGGGATTACTGGCCTGCCATCGGGAGGACGAAAAATCCACCCACGAGTCTGGAAGCTTCCGGCGCCCGGAAAGTGGGCCTTCCTATCCCTGTCGGATCTGCAACGCTGCGGAACACCACCCGCAGCCCTGCAGTAGGAAGAGGGTCCGGTGGAAGCCCTGCCCGGCAGACGCGATCACACATTATAACGGCAAAACGAAAACCTGTCAAACCGCCCCTCGGCTTGGGCTTGACAGAGCTTTTCCATGTTCCCACCATTTGGGGCTGGGCCGGAGGCCTTCGGCCCTCGGCCCAGCCCCAGAAAAATTTTTTCTGCCCCCTCCCCGTGGCCCTTCAAGCCACGGGGAGGGGGCAGAACGGGGGGAGGGACCATCCGGTTCTACACTGTTGTGCCGTCTTTGTTAGAGCTTTGAAAAGCCCCGTCCGCTTGACAGGGGATCTGGAATCCGATACCCTAAAAGTTGGCGGCCGTGCTCAGGCGGGGAGGTGGCGGTTCCCTGAACCCGAAATCCGCCAGACGCGGGGCTGACATCCCCTTCGAGGGTTAGCGCGGCCCTTCCAGGCAATCCCTCCCGGTGATGAAGGTCCGGTCCTGCGCGGCGGACCCCGGTGAACCCCGCCAGGCCCGGAAGGGAGCAACGGTAAGCCGTCTCGGTTCGCGCGCCGCAGGGGCGCCGGGCCGGAGCCGATCGAGGGATCGCGGGCAGGGAGAGGCGGGCTCGACAAGGGGCGCACGGCCGCTGTCTCCGTGGATTTTCTAGGAGGGGAGAGGCGGATCGCTTACGCGACCTGCCTCTCATGGGGAAATTGGGAAATCTTCTTGATCAGAGTTGTGCAGTTCGGAGCCTGTGAAGGAAGAGCTCCATAGGAAATATACCACGCCGCTCCTATAGAGAAATTCTCGGGTCGCCAGGTTCCGCACGCGCTACCATGAACCGATGGGCCTTCCTCAAATGGGGCGCCTGGCTTGGATTCGGCGCTCTCTGTCTTTGGGGTTACTGGCGCTCGCAGCAGACCGTAACCATCCTCCTCGATGATCAGATCATCACGATTAGAACACATCAACAAACGGTCGCCGATGTCCTCCAGGAAGCCGGTTTGACGCTGCGCCCAGAGGATGCAGTTTCTCCGCCATTGGAGGCTCCCATCCAACCCCCAGCAACGATCCACATCCGCCGGGCCCGGCCGGTCCGGATCCTCATCGAAGGTCGTGGGGTAGAGCCCTCTCGTCAGATCCAGGTTTACACACTCCGCTCCGATCCGCAGGCGATCCTGGCGGAGGCCGGCATCGCATTGACGTCAGGGGATATCCTATGGGTGGATGGCCGGCCGAGAGCTCCTGACTCCTCAGCGGTAGACGCTGGATCGCCCCCTCGGGAGATCCGGGTGGTGCGCGCCGCCCCATTGGTGCTTCGTCTGGAGAACAGATCTCGCCAGGTCATCTTAACGACAGCGCCTACTGTAGGAGCGGCGCTGCGTGAGGCAGGCTTCCCGCTGGACGCAGCGGATCGAATCCTCCCAGGCCCGGAGACGCCGCTGGAAGGTGGCCTCCAGGTCTCCCTGTTCCGTGCCCATCCCATTACAGTGGAAGTTGATGGGCGCATCCAGGTGATCTCCACCACCGCCCGCACGGTCCGCGAGCTGCTGTGGGAGCTTCGGATCTCCCTCCACGGCCAAGATCGGGTCATCCCTGAGGAAGAGAGCCCCCTTCAAGGAGGGGAGACGGTTCGAGTCATCCGGGTGACCGAAGGATTCGAAATTGAGGAGACCTCTGTTCCCTTCCGGACCATATGGGAGCCGGACCCCAACCTGGAGCTGGACACATGGGTGCAGAAGGCTCCTGGCCGGAACGGCCTGTTGCAGCGGCGGATCCGAGTGCGTTATGAGAACGGACAGGAAGTGGCACGGGAGGTCGTGGATGAGACGCTGATCCGTCCCCCTGAGCCTCGGATCTGGGCCTATGGCACCCGGATTGTGGTGCGCACTTTGGAGACGCCGGAGGGACCCATCGAATACTGGCGGCGGATCCGCATGCTGGCCACCTCATACAGTCGATCGACCGCTGGCGTTCATCCTTCCGCCCCCTATTTCGGCCGCACACGGACGGGCCTGCCGATGCAACGAGGGATCGTGGCGGTGGACCCGCGGGTGATCCGTCTGGGTTGGAGAGTGTATGTGCCCGGGTATGGAATCGGGCTGGCTGCGGACACCGGCGGTGGGATCCTCGGCCGGCGTATCGATCTGGGATATAACGATGAGGACTTGGTCCTGTGGTATCGCTGGGTGGATGTCTACTTGCTGACTCCCGTTCCTCCCCCAGAGTCCATTCCCTATATTCTACCGGAATGGCCGGCTCCACCCCCATCATGACAGGGGCGCGGTGAATCCAGGCCGTCGCTCCGTTTGGTGATGGTCGTTTTTCTCTGCGGGATATGCGCTTTCGGCGGCCCATACCCCACAAAGACACGAATGTCCCCCCTTCCCCTGGAACTCCCGGCAACAAACAGGGGGATGAGGGATCATCCCCCACCCCCCTGTTGATGGACGGCACAACCGGGCTTACAACAGACCGGCTGCGCGCAGCGCCTTGAGCGTCGTCCGCCGGCTCTTCCGGAGCTTGGCTGCCTTCTTGCGCTTACGGATCACGCTGGGTGGCTCATAATAACGCCGGCGGCGCAGCTCGGAGAGCAGCTTGTCGGCCTGGATCTGCTTGTTGAACCGCTTGAGGGCCGACTCGAAGGACTCCCCTTCCTCAATGATCACCCGGGCCAACGGTCCCACCCCCTTTCGTGTTCGGGTTCAGCTTCTACTTTTGATTATAAGCGCCCGTAAGGAAGATTGTCAATCCCAAAAGGAAACTTCGACGGGGTGTGACCACGGGATGGGTAGGGCTTTTCAAAGTTCTAACAAAGACGGCATAACGGTGAGGAAGTGGATGGCCCCTCCCCGCGGGATGGGAAGGGGGAGGCCTTGTGCCTGCTTCTATATCGATTCCCACCCCCAATCACCCTTCGATCAGTGTGGCGATCAATGCGATGAGAAAAGCGCCTAAGGCGACGAGGGCCAGAAGCCGGTGGCGACGCCAGAGGATCTCCCAAGCGCTTTCCGGCGGCGCCCATACTTCAGCAGGGTGAGGGGATGGGGCTGTGCCGAGCAGCTCGGCCCGGAAGGCGGCGATGCTGGGCGGCCGGTCGTTCGGGTGCATCGCCATCGCGTTGAGGATCGCCCGTTCCACCCGTGGGGAGATGCGCGGATTGATCACGCGGGGCGGGATCAGAGCGTCCGGCTGGAGGAACCGCTGCCGAGCGTCAGGGGGTGGGGTGTTGGTCAGTAGGTGGTAGAGCGTAGCTCCCAGGGCGTAGATATCCGAGCGGACGTCCGTGTGTCCTACATCGCCTCCGTATTGCTCGAGCGGGGTATAGGCCGCGGTGCCCCGCCCCTGAAGGATGGTGATGGTTCGGTTCTCATCGGGTGCCAGGAGCTTCACTAGGCCGAAGTCTACCAGCTTGATGCGGCCATCCGGGGTCAATTTAATGTTCGAGGGCTTGATGTCCCGGTGGACCACCGGGGGATCCTGGCGGTGGAGATAATCCAAGGCATCACAGAGCTGTTCCGCCCAGCTCAGCACCATCCGCTCGTCCAGAAACCGGCCGCTCTCGCGGGCCTCATCGATGAGCTCCTTTAGATCGCGCCCGGGGACGAAGTCCATCACCAGGTAGTCGCGATCTCCCTCGGAGAAATAGTCGGAGACTTTGGGGAGATTGGGGTGATCCAGCCGGGCCAGCACGCTCGCCTCCCGATAGAACTGTAGGCGGGCTTGCTCGCGGTAAGCAGGGTCGGCCTCGAAGCTGAGGAGGATCTCCTTGATGGCGCAGCGGCGGCCCTCCAACAAGGTATCCTCCGCCTCATAGACAGCGCCCATCCCTCCTCGTCCGATGGGGCGCAAGATCTTATAGCGGCCGTGGAGCAAGGTCCCCGGCTTGAGCATGGCGGCCCTCTTCCCCAAAATCTTGGCGATGGCTGAATTCGTTTCATTTTAACTGATTTCCCCCTGCCCCGTGGGGAATCCGGGATGCTGGACAAGCCTTCCTAGCCACCATACCGTTGTGAGTAAAGCGACTGGCTCCACCCTCCCTGTATTCCTACGTCCCGAAGGACCATGGGAATAAAAAAGCTCTGGATGCTGGAAAGGCTTTCCCCAGAGATCCTCAGACCGCTGCGGAACGCGAAGGCTTCAGCGAGACCGCCCCAGGATGGCGCGCAGCGCCGATTCCAGATCGGGGTAGCGGAAAACGAAGCCTGCTTCTAACAATCGTCGGGGAAGCACAAACTGGCCGGTGAGCAGGAAATCGGCCCCTTCCCCGAAAACCAACCGCAGGGCGAAGGCCGGCGCTGGCAGCCACGCTGGCCGCCCCAGGACCCGGCCGAGGGTCCGGGAGAACTCGGCGTTGCTCACCGGCTGGGGGGCTGTCAGGTTATAGGGTCCATGGGCCTCTGGACGTTCCATCAGAAACTTTACCGCCTCCACCCAATCCGCCCGATGGATCCATGACCAGCCTTGGCGCCCGCTCCCAATAGGCCCCCCAAGGAATAACTGAAACAGTGGAAGGAGACGGGCCAGGGCGCCGCCATCTCGATCTAGGACCAAGCCGGTGCGCAGGAGGACCCGGCGAATCCCCATGGCCTCCACGGGCTGAGTGCTGGCCTCCCACTCCACGGCCAGCCGGCCCAAGAAGTCGTCCCCGGGCGGATCCTCTTCCGTGAGCCGCTCTTCGCCCCGCGGGCCGTAGTAGCCGACGGCGGAAGCCTGGAGAAGGACCTGCGGCTTCGCTCGCGCAGCGGCGATCGCCTCGACCACGGCCCGACCGGCGTTCAGGCGGCTCTCCCGGATGCGCCGCTTGGTGGCTTCCGTCCACCGCTGCCCGATGCTCTCCCCGGCCAGATTGATGAGGGCGAAGGCTCCATCGACTAGATCTCCCCACCCCGCGGCGGAGCGCCCGTCCCACCGCACGGCTCGCACCCCTGGCGGAAGCGTCGCCCGTTCCGGCCGCCGGGAGAGGACGATGACCTCATACCCGGCCTCCGCCAAGCGTTGGCTGAGGGCCTGACCCAGAAACCCTGTGCCCCCCGTGATCAGCACACGCATGCTGGCCTCCTGTTCGTCCAGGGAGCGCCCACGAGGGGTGCCCCTCCATAAAGGATATGAACGCCTTTTGTAGGAGCAGCCTTGTGCCTGCCCCGATAGGGCACCCACAAGGGGTGCCTCTACACTAATTAGCGCGGCTGCAGGATCAGAACCCCCTCCGCCACGCGTTCCACCTCCTCTCGAGCCCAAGGCATCGGGTGGTAATTCCCATTCAACCACATGGGGATGAAGTCATCGTAGTGCGGATGGTAGGGCAAGCCGGACTGGCCGGTGGTGTGGATGAAGCGGCTGTCGGACCAGTTCGCGGTCGAGGCGATGAAGCGTAGGGAGGGCAAGCTGCGCACTGCGAACCCCTTTTGGACGTTAAAGCCGATGTTGTTCACCGCCGCGCTGGTCCCCGGGGCCGGGTAGGGGCCACGGTTGAAGATCGCCTCGATCGGCCGGATCCCTGACTGCCCCAGGGTTCCGTGGGTAAACATCGCGGTGTGCACCTTCCCCCACGTCCACGCCCGAGGATCGCCTCCGAGGCGGGCCCGCAGCTCGGCCACCCCTTGCTCGAAGGCCCGTCGCACGATGTCGTCCCGAGTCTCCCGTTGCGGCGTGCGACGGTCATCCCACCACGAGAGATCCGGTTGGGCCAGCGCCCAACGCGCCCAGTATCGGTTGTGGCTGCCGCCGGTGAGCAGCTCCTGCACGATCTCCTCCCCCAGCTCATCCGCCCACACCTCGTGGAGCAAGTGTTTCAGGAAGGTTTCGAAGATCGTGGGGCCTGCGGAATCCAGCGTGGCCCGGAAATCCCACGCCCGGAGGATCTCCTGGGCCTGACGGGCGAGGGGATCCTCGAAGGTGAGGTTCAGCACGTAGGGCACGATGGCCTGGGCAGCTAATGAGAAGGTGTCGTTCTGGATCGCCGCCCTGTCATCGATGGAGAGGCGCTCCTTCGCGCGCAGGAGATCCGTGATCCGCTGCGCCCGGTCGCCGTAATCCCACACGGCCGCCAGGAAATGCGGATAAGAGGGATCGACCACCGCATTGTTCGCGGTGACCAGGAAGCCTTCCGGCGGGTCCAGCCGCCGCGGCATCTCTTCATAAGGCACGTATCCGGTCCATTCGTACTCCCCGGTCCAGCCCGGGACGGGCAGCAGGCCGTTCCCCTTGGCACGGATCGGGACGCGGCCGGTGGCCTGATAGCCGATGTGGCCATCGACGTCCGCATAGACGAAGTTCTGGCCAGGGATGTCCCAATCCTTCAGGGCCTCGTGGAACTCCTCCCAGTTCCGGGCTTGGTTCAGGCGCAACAACGCGTGCACGATCCGCGAAGGCTCCAGCGCCGTCCACCGGAAGGCATAGAGGGTTTGGGTGCGGGTGAGGGCTTCCACCACGTCATTGATCACCGGGCCGTGGCGGGTGACCCGCACCGAGAGCCGAACGGGCTCGGCCTGGCCGGCCACGCGGATCTCCTCGGTGATCACCCGAACCGGCTCCCAGCGCCCCTGGAACTCCACTTCCAAGGGGTTATCCGGGTTCACCCGCTCCATATAGAGATCCTGGACGTCCGGGCCCAGGTTGGTCACGCCCCAGGCGATGCGGTCGTTGTGACCGATGACCACGCCGGGGACGCCCGGGAAGGAGGCGCCGGCGACTTGGAGCGGACACTCCGGCGTGACTGGCTCGCAGTGCAAGGCGACCTCATACCAGATGCTGGGCATCTGGATGCTGAGATGAGGATCGTTGGCCAAGAGCGGCTTGCCCGTGATCGAGCGAGAGCCCGCCACCACCCAGTTGTTGGATCCGGAATCCGGCCCTGCGCCCAGGGTGAGCCGCTCCAGTTCGCGTCCGAGGTCCAGGAGGGTTCGGATTGTGTCCTCTGGGGGTGGGGCTTCCACCACGGAGGTTGGTACGATAACCGGCCGGTCCGCCGGATACGGGAGCACCAGTTCGCCCAGGCGATCGGGGCCGATTTCCTCCACGATGCGGGCGTTGAGGAGCTCCTCGTCCCAGTTCCCACCCAGATCCCACGCCATCACCTTGGCCCAGGCCACCGTATGGAGCGGCTGCCACGGCTCGATCTCCCAGCGCCGCCCGAAGAGGCGGAAGAGCGTGAACTCCAGGGGGAGGCGGTCCCGGTTCTGCTCGAGATACGCGTTCACACCGGCTGCGTAGGCCTCCAGGACGGCTCGCACCTCCGGCTCCAAGGCTTCGAGGTCCTGCTGCGCCGCTCGGTTCCAGCCCAACGTGCGGATGAAGCGGTCCTGGTTCAGCGTGGTCTTCCCCAGCATCTCGGAGAGCCGCCCCGTCCCGATGTGACGCCAGAACTCCATCTGCCAGAAGCGGTCCTGGGCGTGGATGAAGCCTTGGGCCATGAACAGATCGTGGAGGTTGGAGGCGTAGATATGGGGCACTCCCCATCGATCGCGGATCACTGTGACCGGAGCACGAAGGCCGGGAAGGGAAATCGTTCCTTGGATCTGGGGGAAAGGCCGCCGAGAGGCCTGGTAGAACCAAAGGGCGCTCCCCGCTCCGAGAAGGATCAAGAGGAGCGCGAGGCCGATTCCGATCCGCAACAGCCAGCGTAGGAGCATCGCTGCCTCCTTAAATGGAATTTCGTTGCCGGAGGGATCGGGTATTTGACATCGTCATCGTGCCCTGTTTATGATGAACTCGCCTGGAGGATCCACGACGCGAGGCGGCCTGAGCTGTTCTCCATGATATGACCGAATGCGCTTTCAAGCAGTTTCATGAGGAGCACCTTCAGAGGTTGAGCAGGGCTTTTCAAAGTTCGTAACGATTCATGCTGGTCCTATCCGGTTGGGAGCGCTTGTGAGGAGTCGGAAGGGCCCCACTCCCTCTTATCCCCTCCCCACGGCCCTCTTGGGCTGTGGGGAGGGAGGATGAAAATGTTTTGGGGGTGGAGCTGCGTGCCTTCGGCGCGCAGCTCCACCCCCAAAGCCCCTAGGAGGAATCTGTAGAGGAGAAAAACTTTGGGGGGCTGGGGACTACCCTTCCCTCTATCGCACATCCTAAAGCAGTAATGGGGAAATGAGCTTGGATCATATTCGTAACTTCTGCATCATCGCCCACGTGGATCACGGCAAGACCACCCTGGCGGACCGGCTCCTGGAGCGCACGGGCACGATCCAGCCCCGAAATGGGATGGAGCTGGTGCTGGATTCGATGGACTTGGAGCGGGAGCGGGGGGTCACCATCAAGGCCTCGGCCGTCCGGATGCAATACGCCGCGCGGGACGGCAGGACCTACGAGCTGAACCTGATCGACACGCCGGGCCACGTGGATTTCTCCTACGAGGTGGGCCGAGCCATGGCCGCCTGCGAGGGGGCGATCCTTCTGGTGGACGCCACCCAGGGGATCGAGGCCCAGACCTTGGCCAACCTGTATCTGGCCATGGAGCACGATTTGGTCCTCATCCCCGTGATCAACAAGATCGACCTCCCCGCAGCCCGGCCGGATGAGGTGGCCCGGGAGATCGCAGAGCTCCTGGGGGTGCCTGAATCCGAGATCCTCCGGATCTCCGCCAAGCTGGGGATTGGGGTGGAAGAGGTCCTCGAGGCCGTGGTCCAGCGCATCCCACCGCCCCGCGGGGACCCGAACGCGCCGCTCCAGGCATTGATCTTCGATAGCCACTATGATCCCTACAAGGGCGTGATCGCTTACGTCCGGGTAGTCAACGGGACCATCGGGATGGGCCGGAAGATCATGGTGATGTCCACGGGGGTAGTCAGCGAGCCTGTGGAAATCGGAGTCTTCACCCCGGATCTCACCCCCACGGGCCGCCTGGAGGCCGGCGAGGTGGGCTACGTCGCCACCGGCCTGAAATCCGTCCGGGAATGCCGGGTTGGGGACACCCTGACCACCGCGGACCGCCCGGCGTCGGAGCCGCTGCCGGGGTTCCGCCCTCCCAAGCCGATGGTCTTCGCGAGCTTCTACCCGGCGGAGGGGGAAGACTATGAGGTCCTGCGGGAGGCCCTGGAGAAACTGCAGCTGAACGACGCGGCCTTGGTTTTCCAGCCCGAGACCTCCCAGGCCCTGGGCTTTGGCTTCCGCTGCGGCTTCCTGGGGATGTTCCATATGGAGATCGTCCAGGAGCGGCTGGAGCGGGAGTATGCGCTGGACATTGTGGCCACTGCCCCCAGCGTGGAATATGAGGTGGTTCTGCGTAACGGCCAAGTGAAGACGATCACCCGCCCCTCGGACCTCCCGGACCCCTCGCTGATCGAGGAAATCCGGGAGCCGTGGATGAAGGTCACGATCATCACGCCGGCGGAATTCATCGGTCCTGTGATGGATCTGATCACCTCGCGGCGGGGGGTCTATCAGAACATGACCTATCTGGATCCCCGGCGGGTGATGATCGAGGCGGAGGTGCCCCTGGCGGAGTTGATCATCGATTTCTATGACCAGCTCAAGAGCCGCACCCGGGGCTATGCCTCGATGGACTATACATTCATCGGCTATCGGGCGGGGGACCTGGTGAAGCTGGACATCCTGGTCCACGGCCAGCCGGTGGACGCCCTGGCCCTCATCGTCCATCGGGATCAGGCCTATCACAAGGGACACGCGCTGGTGGAGAAGCTGAAGGAGGTGATCCCCCGCCAGCTGTTTGACGTGGCCATCCAGGCCGCTGTGGGTGGGCGGATCATCGCCCGGGCGACCATCAAGGCCATGCGGAAGGACGTGCTGGCCAAGTGTTATGGAGGCGACGTCACCCGCAAGCGGAAGTTGTTGGAGAAACAGAAGGAAGGCAAGAAGCGCCTCAAGATGATCGGCCGCGTTGAGGTTCCTCAGGAGGCCTTCCTGGCGGTCTTGAAATTGGGAAGGGAGACCTGAGAGCTCCATTCCGTAGTGGAAAGGCGCCCCTTGTAGCGTCCCCTTCAGGCAGAGCCCGCGCTTTTCCCAGATTGGTTTTTGGAGCATGCCGGGGTATGCCATGGAGAAGCCAAGTGGCCCCACCTCCCTGTATCCCCCTCCCCACGGCCTTTGGAGCCGTGGGGAGGGGGGATGAAAAATACTTCAAAAGGCTGAGCCGCGCGCCTCCGGCGCGCGGCTCAGCCTTTAAACCCCGAGGAGAAGCGCCCCCCGCAGCACGCGGCGTTCATCTCCCCTACAAGTGCCTCGATGGCTTGTCCCCATTCCCACGCGCCACGTCGCATCGGCCCCGCGGTCTATCCTCGTTTTGTTCACAAGTTGTTCCACAGTTCGTGGAATCCTATGGATGAGTCAAAAGGAGCGTCAAAAGGAGCGCCCGCGCAGGTTTCACCCCATCGTTGGGGAAGCGCGCCCTCCGGACGATGGACAGGAACGCAACCAGATCCCCATCAGGAGGCACTTATGGCTCGGATCAGTTGGTTTAGCGAGGAGGGGGATGAGTTGTTCTTCGAGCGTTACCTCCATCGGATGGAGTCATGGCAACAGGCCATCGCCGATGGCCGGGTGACCGCGGAGGAGATAAAGGTCCAGGCAGAGCGGGTAGCCGCGTTGCTGCGGGAGATCGAGCCTCAGCTTTCCGATGCCCTCCATGAGCAGGTGACCCGTCCGCTGCTGGAGCTGGCAGTGCTGAACGCCATGCAGGTCACGCTCTTTCTCCAGAACCAACCATAAGGAGGGAGCCATGTCGGAGCAACGGGTCTTCCATGCACCGAATCTGGATATGGGTCGCCTGGTCCAGGCGCTGTTGGACTGGTATGGGGCGGAGAAGTTTGAGGTGCAAGCGCTGGATCTGCCCCAAGGGGGCGTGGTGAGCCAGGCCCGTCAGGAGGAGACGTGGCGGCAGCTGCTGGGGGGCTCCTCCGCCTTGAACGTGGCGCTGCGCCGTGAGGGGGACAAGCTGATCGTCGAGGTGGGGGCTGGGAAGTGGGTCGATAAGGCGGTCGCGGCGGGAGCCGGTCTGTTGGCCGCTTCTCTTCACCGCCGCTTATGGCGCCTGGCAGCAGAGCCAGCTGCCCAAGCGCACCTTCGAGTTCATCCAGCACTTCATCGCCACCGGTGCGGCTATGCCGGTGGATGCGGCCGCTTGGTCCGCCCAGCGCTATCAAGAGGCCAAGCGATATGTCAGCGGTCTCGAGGCGACGGTTTCTCCGACCTCCACCCCATTCGGCGAAGCGTCCACGCCCCCCTCGGTCGTCGATTATCGGTTCTGGCCCTCCTGTGGGGCGGAGCTTCCCTCCGGAGCCCGGTTCTGTCCTGCCTGCGGGGCGAAGCTCGGCGCATAAGTGCAGAGCGCGGATAGGGGTTCCTGGACACAGCCCCTCATTGGGGTTGGACCATCGGTTCGGGAGGAGTCGGATGAAGAAGATCCTCCGGGGGATGATGTGGGGGCTGCTCCTGGTGGGGGGAGGAGCTCTCGCGTTGTATTTTGTGGCCGGTGAGGGGAACGCCGGGCTATTGGTGGGTGGAATCCTGCTCCTCTCGTTGGCCTTGAACTTCTGGCTGCTTCCCGCGGCGTTCCGAGGGTGGCTCTATGGATGGATCCCCGGGTTCCAGCGTGTCTCCCCCCTCCTCGCCCTCCCGGTCCCCCCTTCACCGCTCGAGTCCGGGAGGAAGTCGAAACGGCAGCTCAGGGGATCGCGCGGGCTCTGGAAGGGTCCCCATCGGTGATCCCGGCCCCTAGGACGCCGGTCGCTTTCCGTTGCCCGCATTGCGGGCAGCGCCTGGATCCTGAGGAGACGCAGTGTGAAGGGTGCGGCCAGCCCGCCCGCTTCCGATGCCCGCATTGCGGCCGGGATGTGGCGCCGTCGTGGCCCCAATGCCCGGCCTGCGGCGGCGCGCTCCCCGCTGTATGGGAGGCCGGCGGGAGGAGGCGGCGGAGGTAACCGGAAGGGCGTGGCGTTGGTATGCAGTCAAACCGCTGGGATGGCAGATCAGAGGTGAACCCCCCAATGCGTGGAGATCGAGCTGGGCATCGGAAGGCATGGGTAGAAGCCGGATGGGCAGAGGCGTACCGCGTCCTCCAGGATGCGGTACAGATTCTTATCTATGAATCCCAACGCAGCGGGGTGGGGCTGATCGCGGATTTGCTCCGCCTGAGGGGACGCGGATGGGGATGGTTGTTCCTGCTCAGCGTCGGGATGGCCGCCGGCTTTCTCCTCCCCATGTTGGGTGTCTCGGCCCAGATCGTAGACTTTCTCTTCCAACCCCTCGGGACCGGTGTCCTGGCCCTCTGGGTCCCGTTCCTGTGGACCCTCATCCTGGCTACCTTTGCTGATCTCCCCCCGATCGCTCGGTTCCTGGCCACCCTCTATTCCGCCTATTACTTCGCTTTACCTCCAATTGGGGCAGCTGGGCCGGAGATCGCGTGGATCCCTCTCCTCACGCTCTTTCTGTATGAGCGAGCGCATCCGAAATCCGCCCTGGCCAACTGGCGTGGGCGGATCCTGTGGGCGTCGGCCTTAGCCCAGTTCCCCCCACATCCCGTTCGCCCGCTGCTGCTCAGCATCGCCCTCAAAACGGCGCTGGGAGTCGGCCTGGCGGCGGTTCCCCTCTGGCCTCGGGCGCGGATCCCCCGAATGATCCGCGGTGGGTTTCTATGGATCGGATTGACTCTTCCCTATGAAATCGCGTGGGGGAAGGATGCGGCCGCCTTGTTTCAAGGCCTTCAGGGGTGGGTTGCCGGCCTGTGGGGATGGAGCGTCCCGCTTTGGCTGTGGCTGGGAGCGAACCTGGTGGAAGAAGGCGGGCGGCTGGGCCGCTTCTACGGCCGGCGGGCGGAGATCTTCCGTCGCTATCCGGCTCTGCTGCGAAGCCTTCCCTTCGTGGTCTTGGGGCTGGGCGTCTTGCTGTTCCTGGTTTTGTGGTCGGAGGTTGTGAGCGCGGTCTTATGGGAACACCTCGGCATGCCGGAGCTGGTCGTTCCGTTCATCCCTCTATGGCGGATGGTGCGGAGCTGGCCGGCCGATCTCTACCTGGTGGCCCGAGCGGCGACCGGGGCGATGCTGATTCTGGGGATCGCCGGAATATGGATGCGGCGGCGGATGGATCCAGCCCGCTTCGGGGTTCAGTATCTTTCCCTCGTCATCGGAACGGTCGCCTTCCTTCTGATGTTTGGGCGATCTTTCTTTGAGGCCATCGATCTCGACCTCCCTCAGCAGTGGTGGCCCTGGCTGATGATCAGCTTGGGGTGGATTTGGGAGCCCCTCAAGGGGATCCGGGAACTCACCGAGGAGGCCGAGGATCTCCTGGAGGCGATCTGTGCGCTCGTTCTGCTGTTGATGACTTTGGTGATGGCCCACTTTCTGCTGGACCCGGAGGGGTTGCTCCGCGAAGGGGCGATCTGGCCGCTCCTAGGAGCGGCCGTGTGGGGATTCCCCCTCCTGGTCTTTACAGCCCTCGGGGCCGCCCTCGGGGTAGAAGGGACAGGCTCGCCGATCCGTCCCTTCATGTTGGGATATACCCTGATGGTCCCCCTGACCTCGCTGCTTCCCGTGGACACGCGGTGGCTGACCCCGATGGCGTTCGGGTTGGGGTCGGCACTTTTACCGGCGGAAGGCTCCCGATGGGCCCGTTGGAGCCAGCGGGCCTGGATTGGGGTGGGGGCGGTGGCCTTCCGGGTGGCCCCGTGGATCATCCCGCTCCCTGTGCTGCCGATGGCCGGGGCGGGCCTCGAGCAGCTGTTCGCCCGCGGATCCCTGGATTTCCTCAGCAGGGAATTCTTCTTGCTCCTTGGGGGCGCTTGGCTGGCCGCGATCCCCACGGCGTGGTGGAGCGGACGCGTCGGACGATGGGGAGGCCGGCTCTTGGGAATCGCGCTGTGGGAAGCGTGGAATGGGATTTGGCAGGTGGGGTGAAGGATCTCTGTTCACAAGTTGTTCCTACGCTGGGCATACCCTTGGGTAAGGTGAAACGCCAGCAACAAACGCCTTGACTGGACTTTCGACCCACTCGTCCATTTTCTCGAGTCTGGAGGACTTTGGGGTGAATGGGGCTGCCTTCAGCGGCCCCACCCACCCCCAAATATTCGCTCGAATGCTCTGAGAGAGGAGGAACGCGATGAGCAGCGGTACAGGGAATGGATCAGGCAGCCGCCTGCCGTTGGCCCTCGGCGGAGGGTGCGCAGGGCTGGCGCTGGTCGGGCTGGCGTGTGCGGGGTTGTTCCTATGTGGGATCTTGGCCCTCCCCGCTTTGGGCAGCCGGGGTCCGGTCCAACCCGCGCCACGACCTGGAGTCTCGCAACCAGGTCCCCGGCCGGGTTCTCAACCCGGTTCACCGCCCGGCCCCCAATCAGGCCCTCAACCGGGCTCCCAGCCGGGCCCTCAATCGGGTTCGCAATCAGGTCCGCAGGCCGGTCCCCAACCGGGCCCGCAACCCGGCCTGCAACCTGGGTCAGGGCCCCAATCCGGTTTCACCATCACCCGGGTGGGTGGATACACCTGCGATCTCAACTCCAATCAATGCCAGCAGCTGGGACCCGGGGAGGTGATCCAAGTGATCCCGCAAGGGGATGGGACCGTCGTTTTGCAGATCGACACGGGCGCGGTGCGGGTGGATCCGAACTGCCGCCTGGTGGATCAACCGGCCTACACCTTCTTCCCGTGCCCCTTCTTCCCGAACGTTCAGAGCTTCCAGGGGATCCTCATTACACCCCAGGGGGCGACGCCCATTAACTCTCCGTTTCAGTTTTTGCACTTCGATACGGACGAATTCGATCAAGATGGGGAGATCAACGAGCCTGGATATCTCAGCCAATCGTCCGGAGGCGCGTTGTTTGTTGCCTATCGGCCCGATGGGTTGATTAAATTCGCTGGCTACATCGTGGAAACCAGGGAGTCCGCTTACCTTTATGTGTTTTTCTACCAGCCTCGGTGAGGAGGGTGGGATGAGTTCACAAGCGATCAATGCCATTGTAGTGGGAGGCATCGGCACGCTGATCCCCACGGGGTTGTATCTCTTCCTCGTGTGGTGGTTCGATCGCTATGAAAAAGAACCCCTTCATTTGATCGGAGCCGCCCTCTTCTGGGGAAGCATCCCGGCGATGGCCTTAGCGGCGCTGGCCCGCCCGGCATTGCTCGCCCTGAGCAGCGCGTTGTTCGGAGGGGCGATGGGCGGCCTCTGGGGAAACGCCATCCTCCTCCCCATCGCGGAGGAGATCGCCAAAGGCCTCTTCCTCATCGGTTTGTTCCTGCTCTACCGCCGGGAGATCGACAGCCTCTACGACGGCTTCCTCTATGGCTCCCTGGTGGGATTCGCCTTCGCGGCCGCCGACACCATCCTCTCCGCCCCGGCGCGCAACTGGGGGTTGATCGGGGCGGCGGAGCGGACGCTGCTATTGGGCCTCGCCCACGCCTTCTTCACGGGGTGGGTGGGGCTGGGCTTCGCAGCCGCCCGCCTCAGCCACGGGGGGATGCGCTGGGCCTGGCCGGTCCTGGGAGGCCTGGTCGCCATCGGACTGCATATCTTGCGGAATTGGGCCTTGACCTACACCTTCTGGAATCCCAACCTCGCTGCCTTGGAGGCCGTGATCTACTGGTCTGGGGTTTTGTTGTTGGTGGGGATCCTGGCCTACGGGATGGCCCGGGAGGGAGCCTGGGTCGCTCGGTATCTGGCCGATGAGGTGCGGGATGGGGTGATGCCGGCGGCCCTTTACGAGACCCTCCGCTCCCCAACGGCGCGGCTGGCTTATCGTTGGGGGCCATTGCTCCAGGGAGACGTGGTCGCGTGGCGGCGGCGCGGGCTGCAGCTCCAGGTCGCAGCGGAGTTGGCCTTCCGGAAGCATCAGCGTCAGGCCCTGGGGGAGGCGGCCGAGGCCGAGATCCGGCGCCTGCGGGAGATGTTGCGACAGCTGACTTAAGGGGACACTTTGAAAAGGGCCCGCCTCATTGGCGGGCCTGGAAGATCCCTGTGGGCTCTGCAATGACTTCGGAAGACCGTTGAAGCAGTTGGATACCTCGCTTGCAGCTCCGAGGGAGGGAAACGGACATGGAAGGCCAGGGTGGATTTCCCATTGTTGCGCTATGTTTCATTCCTTTTTTAGCTTTCGGGCCGATGGTGCTTTATGCGCTGTTCGCCTGGTGGTTCGACCGCTTCGAGAAAGAGCCCCTTTGGCTCGCCGCGGTGGCTTTCTTGTGGGGAAGCATCCCCACGGTGTTGCTAGCCCTGTGCGCCCAGCTGCCCACGATGCTGCTCCTCAGCGCGGGGCTCGGCCAAGGGGCAGCAAGCGCCATATCTACCATCATCGTGGCGCCGGTCACCGAAGAGCTCTTCAAGGGCCTTTTGGTGTTATTGCTCTTCCTGTTCTATCGACGGGAGATCGACAGCCTTTACGATGGCTTCCTGTACGGCTCGCTGGTGGGCTTCGGCTTCGCCGCGACCGAGAACGTCGTGTACTTTGTAGGCGCAGCTTCCCAGGGGGGGCTGGCGGGG
>DATMAC010000055.1:0-7931 GCA_035573655.1 Thermoflexus sp. | reverse complement strand
CCGAACACGCCGGTGCCGCGGGTGCTGGCGCTCTGGCCCCACACGCCGTAGGTCACACCATCGGTAGCGGTGGCATAACCGTACACGCCGCGGCCGTCGGTGCTGGCGCTTTGGCCGTGCACGCCGGAGGTGACGCCACTGGTGGCGGTCGCTTCGCCGTACACGCCGGCACCAATGGGATTAGCGCTCTCGCCCCGCACGCCGTAGGTGGTGCCGCTGGCGGATAATCCTACGCTGCCCCCTTGGAGCGTCAGGCCCGTACCGCTGCCCGACCAGATCTGGCCCCAGTGGTCGTGATCAGAGCGGGCTACGGTGGTGGCCGAGCCGCTGCCGGCAAAGTTGACGCTCAGTGTCACATCCCCGCTTGTCCCTCCACCGGAAAGCCCCGCCCCGGCATACACGGCGGTGATGTCACCCGCTCCGCCTGCCACGGGCTCGCAGGTCACCGTACCATCGGCGTTGATGGCGCGGATGGCGTTGCCGCTGGCACAGGTGCCGGTGACGCGCGCCTGGATGACCGTCGTGTTCACACTGAACTGATTGCCCGTCAGCGTCAGCCCGGTGCCGGCCGTGTAGGTCGTATCGTTGTCCACATTGTCGGCAAAGCCGGCTGGCACGCCGGTCAGCCCGCTCCACGGAGCGGCTTTGCTGTAGAGCGCATACGGCGCCGCCGTCAGCGCCTGGCGCGGAGAGAGCGTCGTGTAAGAACCACCTCCTGCCGGACAGCGCACGGCAACCTCCAACCAGCGGGCATCGCCCTGGAAAGCGCCCGCCCCAAAGTCCAGGTCGGGGATGGTGAAGTAACCCCCGCTCACCGCAACGCCAGTTCTGGTCTGGGTCGTGCCGACCTGCGTGCCGCCGCTGGCCGCATCCCACAGGCTGAATTGAAAGTCGCAGTTGCCGTTAACGGGACTCCCGCCACTCTTCAGTTGGCCTTGGTAAGTGAAGGCGGTGCCCAAGGCAGCCTGGGCGCTCACCCCGCCCGATGGCGCCACGCCCTCCCCCGCCGGCGCCACCCCCTCCCCCGGCGGCTCCGGCCCCTGGGCCTGGGTCAGGCCCACGGCCAGCGCCAGCAGAACCACCACTACAACACTCCCTGCAATGGTCCACTTGCCCTTCATTTCGTACCTCCTCATTTGGATGATTGGAATTAGAGAGCGGCCAAAAATTCGGGGTCCATGTCGGTTTTGAGGAGAATCGTGACGTGGCTTCCCGCATATCTCTCAGACACTTTCTCAAGGAAGACAAACGGGATATTCTCTGCCTTATCATAGAAAATGAGCGTCCTCAAAACGTCCTCGAAGCGTCCTCGGCGGCGTTTGGGATAGGCAATTTTGGGAAGAAAAGGGGGAATACCGGATTTACGAACTTACGATCTCCCACAGAGATTCGGCAAGCAGGCTTTCTACCACAAGCCGAAACGGTGCGAAGGCGGTTTCGGCCAGGGAGAGCAGTTCGGCGCGGGCGGTTTGGGCTTCGTTCTCTTGTCCCATCGCCTGGCGCAGCCTCGTCATCAGCCAGAGCGACTCGCCGATGAGGATGGCATCGGGGCAGGCGCGCCAGGGTGAGGGCCTCGCGCGCCGCAGCGAGCGCTTCGGCGGGATGGTTCTCGGAACACAAGATCGCCTTGACGGGTGAGCGTCTCCAACAGCGCCCGGTCGGACGCGCCGCTTTGCGCCTGCGCGTAAAGCCATTCCAACTGCGCGGTTTGCAGGAATTGCGGGACGCCGCTGGCTTGGGCCGCTTGAACGGCGCGGCGGTGCGCCGCGTCCGCTTGTTCTCCATCCCCTGCCAGCCACCGCAGCCGGACGCGGAAGAGGGCAATCGTCAAGACCACCGCAGGGCCAAACCTTGACGAACCCTTTCGCTCCAGGTAAGATTAGGTGATGAAGACCGTGGCCCCGTCGTCTAGCCCGGTCTAGGACGCTGCCCTCTCAAGGCAGAGATCGCGGGTTCAAATCCCGCCGGGGCCACCAGCTACGGGCGCGGCACGGGCCGCGCCCGATTTGCTTTCAGGGGCAAACCTCCGCACACCTGACAACTGCCATGGATTACGTCCGCTGGTTGCGACAACGCATCGGCCCGGAGCCTGTCTGGCTGGTCTACGCCACCGCCTTGATCGTGAATGAATCCGGACAGATCCTCCTGCAGCAGCGCGCAGACTTCGAAGCCTGGGGTCTGCCCGGTGGGGTGATGGAGCCGGGCGAATCGATCCTCCAGACCCTTCACCGCGAGGTGAGGGAAGAAACGGGCTTAACGATCCGGGTCGGGCGGCTGATCGGCTTGTATACTTCCCCCGAGTTCATCGTTCGTTACCCCAATGGCGATATCGTCCACCCGGTGACCGCTTGCTTCCTGGCCTATCCGGAGGGAGGCGTTCTCCGTCCGGATGGACGCGAATCGATGGCACTGCGATGGTTTTCCCTGGAGAACCTCCCTCCGCTGCCCCCATGGTATGCGGCGATGATCGCCGATTACCGGCGCGATCATCCAGCAGCGGCTTTCCAGAGCGGGGCGCCCGGGTGGCCGATCCGGGGTCCTGGAGAGACGATCCGGCGTCTTCGAGAACGAGTCGGTTCCGCCACCCTGGTGGTCCCCGCGACCAGCGCCGTGATCCTGAACGAGCATGGGGAGATCCTCTTGCAGCGGCGGGAGGATAACGGGGAATGGGGGCTCCCCGGAGGGATTATGGAAATCGGCGAACGGATCGACCAAACGCTGATTCGAGAGGTGTGGGAGGAAACGGGCCTTCAGGTCGAGCCCATCCGCTTGGTGGGCTTGTATACCGACCCGGCATGGACCTTCACCTATCCGAACGGGGATCGATCCCAACCTGCAGTGGCATGCTTTGAAGCCCGGATCGTGGGTGGACGCTTGCAGGCGGACGGCTTGGAATCCCTGGAGATCGGGTTTTTCCCGCTGGATCAGCTCCCCGAGCCGCTGGATGCTCGCTGGAAGGTTCGGATTGAGGACGCCTTGGCCCGTTATCCCCACGCGGTGGTGAGATAGAGGTTCGGTTCCTCAACGCGGCGTCCGATGTGCTTTGCGGCAAGGATAAACGGAGGAAGATTCTCTGTGAGGGAAAGGGCGCCCAGACGCCTAACTCGGAGGACGCCTAAGCCGCTGCCGCAAGCCACAAGGGATCGGATCGAACCTACCCTGGAACGAGGCTGGCCTGGAAATGCAGAAGAAGAACTGGCTCGTCTTCGTCGGGATGTTGGTCGCGCTGAACCTGATCGCGCTCTGGGTGCCACAGATCGCTGTCGATCTCTCACCGCTGCCCACCCCGACGCCTACGGCAACGCTCGTTCCACCAACGCCGACGCCTCCGAGGCCCACGCCATCTCCTTCCCCCATCCCGACCCCGACCTGCACGCCTGGACGCATGGAGGGCGGCGCCGTGTCGGTTCCTGGGACGGGCTTCGAGATCCCGTATCAGATTTACCTTCCCCCATGTCTGAACGCGGGGCGACGCTATCCAGCTCTTTACCTGCTCCATGGGTACCCTTACGATCAAACCCACTGGGATCAACTGGGGATCGATGAAGCACTGGAGGCCGGCATCCGCGCCGGGCGTTGGCCACCTTTCCTGCTCGTGCTGCCCGGATTCCCTGATGATTTATATGTGCACACCAGTGGAGGGCCGGGGTCCGTCGAGGCGGCAATTATGGAGATCTTGATCCCACACATCGAGGCCCACTATCCGGCTGAACCCGCCCGCTGGGCCCGGGCGATCGGCGGGATCTCCCGCGGAGGCGTGTGGGCGTTGGAGATCGCACTGCGCCATCCCGAGGTTTTCGCCAGCGTGGGAGGGCATAGTCCGGCCCTGAGCGTGAACTTCGCCCCGCCGGATTACGATCCCTTCATCTTAGCCCAACGAGCGGATCTCCGGGGGCTGCGGATCTATCTGGATGCTGGGGATGCGGATTGGGCGCTGGAGGGGACCCAACAACTGGCCGCGATCCTGGAGGCTCGGGGGATCCCGGTGCGTTTCGAGGTGCATCCAGGGAGGCACGAGGATGCCCTATGGGCCAGCGCCCTGGAAGAATATCTGGATTTCTATGCGGAACCCTGGCGGCTGCTCAAACGATAGCCCTCCATCTCCTTCCGCATCGCCCTTTCGCGCCCGGCCCAACTCCAGGAGGCACACCAGGTGTCTGAGGAACTTCGTGGGTTCCTCCGCCGGATTGTCCAGCCCGCTGCGATGGTGGCGGGCCTGGGCCTGCTGGGGAAATTGACCGGCTTCCTAGCCCAGGCCGTGGTCGCGGCGCGCTTCGGCACCGGGCCGGACAAAAGCGCCTTCGACGTGGCTATGGTCATGCCGGACTTCCTGTTCCTATTCACCGGCGGGACCCTGGCGGTGGTCCTGGTGCCCGTGCTCACCACGCTGTCCATTCATAACCCCCGCGAAGCGGCCCGTCTGGCCACCACTGTCGTTCTCTTCACGGTTGGCAGCCTGATGCTGGTCGGGCTGCTGATCGCATGGAGCGCGCCCTTTTGGGTGCGCACGGTCTTCGGGCCCGGACTTCCCCCACCCGTACAGGATCAAGCGATCCGTCTGCTTCGGGTGCTTTGGATCGTGGCGGTGTTGTTCGGGCTCAGCGGGGCCCTCACAGCGGTGCTCCACACCGCCCGGCGCTTCGTATGGCCCGCCCTGGGCTCGGTGGTGGCGGATGGCGGGCCGATCCTTGGGGCGCTGCTCTTCGCCCACCCGCTGGGGATCCTGGGGCTGGCGTGGGGAGTGACCCTGGGAGCGCTCTTCCATAATTTGATCCTGCTCCCTGGGCTACGAGGGTGGCCATGGGCCTGGGCGTTGGATCCTGGGCATCCTGGGTTGCGGACCGTGGGGGCTCTGCTGATCCCGCGGGCGCTCATCGTCTCGCTGGCCTACTTCCAGATCGCCTGGGGGTATCGATGGGTGAGCGGTCTGGAGCCGGGGGCCGTTGCCGCCTTGGCCTATGGCTGGCGCTTGATGCAAGTTCCGCAGACGCTGATCAGCACCAGTCTGGCGACGGTGCTCCTCCCCACGCTCTCCGCTCACGCGGCCCGTGGCGATTGGGAAGCCCTGCGGCGGGATCTGGGCTGGGCGCTGGGGATCGCCGGGGCGCTCTCTGCGCTGGCGGGGGGAGTGCTATGGTTCGGGGGAGAGGCGCTGGTACGAGGGCTGCTGGCTCGGGGGGCCTTCGGTGAGGCATCGGTGGAAGCCGTTGGGGCGGCCCTTCGGATGTTCGCCCCGGGGTTGTTGACCTATACCCTCACTGAGCTCACCGCCCGCGCCTTCTATGCACGTCATGACTTCCTCCGGCCGTTGGCGGCGGCCGCCGTGGGCACCGCGGGGTATCTTCTCCTGGTCCCAACGTTCGTTCGGGCCCTGGGGGCACCCGGCCCCGCCCTCGCCAACAGCCTGGCCATCGGCCTGGAGGGACTCCTCCTGTTGTTCTGGCTCCAGTTCCCCAAGCGTTAATGCCCCATGTAGGGGCACCCACAAGGGGTGCCCCTACATGTTGCGGACGCCCTATGGGTCGGGTTGCTCGCATCCACCAGGCTGTCGGATCATCCGCTACCTCGTAAGGTAGCGCCAAGCGTCGATCAGGTGACGCCCTTTTCCGAGGCGTTCCCGCAGCGCCGCCCGCATCACTTCCCGTTCATCCCATGGATATTCCACCGTCCCGTAGCACATGGAGGGCTCATGGCCCTTCCCGCAGGCGATCACCAGATCCCCGGGCTGGGCCAGGTCGACCGCGAACCGGATCGCCTCGGCGCGATCCGGGATGCGCCAGAAGTCCACGCCCTCCATCCGCCCCTCCGCCCGCACTCCCTCGGCAATGGCCTCGAGAATGCTCTCCAGATCCTCCGTCCGCGGGTCCTCCGCGGTGATGACGATGAGGTCCGCCAACCGCCCCGCCACGCGCCCCATCATCCCCCGCTTTTGGACGTCCCGCAGCCCAGCGCTCCCGAAAACCACGATCACCCGACCCGAGGTCATCCGGCGCGCGGCCCGCAGAGCCTGCTCCAGGGCGTTCGGCGTGTGGGCGAAGTCCACAATGGCGAGGAAATCCTGCCCCTCGTCGATCCGCTCCATGCGGCCGGGGATGCCCTGGAGGCGCCGCACCCCCTCCGCGATGGCCTCGAGGGGGATCCCCAGGGCGATCGCCGCCCCCGCGGCCGCCAGGATGTTCGCAACGTTGTATTCCCCGACCAGAGCGGTCTCCACAGGGATCATCCCGATGGGCGTGCGAAGACGGAACCGAGTGCGATCCGGCTCGAAACGGAGATCCTCCACAGTGAGGTCCGCTGGCTTCCCCAGCGCATAGCTCAAGTAGCGGTCGGCAGGGATCCGGCGGAAATAATCGAAGGAGGGATCCTCCGCGTTGAGGACGGCCGTCTTCGGCAGGCCCTTGTCGGCAGAGATCTTCAGCATCTCGAAGAGGCGCGCCTTGGCGGCGCGATAGTTTTCCCACGTGCCGTGGAAGTAGAGGTGCTCGTGGGTGATATTCGTCAAGACGGCCACATCGAAATCGCAGGCGGTCACCCGGTGCTGGGCCAGGCCTTCAGAGGTCGTCTCCAGCACCGCGTGGGTCAGGCCCGCCTCGACCATCTCCGCGAGGTAGCGTTGCACATCCGGGGCCTCAGGAGTCGTCGTGTGAAGGCCGGTGTCGTAGATGCGGTCCCCGATCACGGCGTTCACCGTGCTGATCATCCCCGCCCGATGCCCAGCGGCAGTCAGGATCGAGTGGATGAGGTTCACCGTGGTGGTCTTGCCGTCCGTTCCGGTGACGCCGATCAGCAACAGCTGGCGGGAGGGAAAGCCCCGGAAAGCGGCGCATAGCCAGGCCAGGGCCTCCCGACCGTTCGAGACCTCCACGTAAGGGAGGTCATCCGGAAGGGGGATTTCCTCTCGGGGGCGCTCCCCCACCACGGCGACGGCTCCCCGGGCCAGGGCGTCGGGAATGAAGGTATGCTTGTCGTGCTGGAGCCCTTGGTAAGCCACAAAGAGGGCGCCCGGGCGAGCCTGACGCGAGTCCGTGACCACCTCATGGATTTCAGGATCACCCCCGCTGTGCCGGTAAGGAAACGGGAGCGCTTGCAGCAATTCCGAAAGCCGACGTGGAGGCATGCTTGCCTTCCCTGACGGAAAGTCAAGATGAATCCCCTAGGGGCTTAGGGGCGCGCCGAAGGCGTCCGGTGCGCCCCTTAAATATCTTTCCCCCATCCCCACGGCCGTTTGTAGTGCTCCTTCCAGATTTGATTTTTGGTTTTGGTCCTTTGGGGATTTGGGGGCGAGCCGGGCGCCTTCGGCGCCCGGCTCGCCCCCAAAATCTCTTTTCTCCCCCCTCCCCAGCCGGGAGGGCTGCCGCGCGATCTTATCCGGTTTCCCCTTCGAGAAGGGGAGCGAGGATCGCCCGCCGCTCCGCCTCCCAGCGGGCGATCCACGCCCGCTCCTCCTCCGTCAGCGCCGCCCGCAGAAGGAGGTCCGGACGGCGCCCCCAGGTGCGCCGGAGGGATTGCAGCCGGCGCCAGCGGGCGATCGCCTGGTGGTGGCCGGACCGCAGGACCTCCGGGACCTCCCACCCGCGGTAGACCGCGGGACGGGTGTAGTGGGGATGCTCCAGGAGGCCTTCGGCGAAGGAGTCGTGGCGGGGGGCATCTGGATCCCCCAGCACGCCCGGCAACAGACGCACCACCGCATCGATGATCACCAGGGCAGCGGGCTCGCCTCCGGTCAGGACGAAGTCTCCGATGGAGATTTCGTCGGTAACCAGATGTTCCCGCACGCGCTCGTCGACGCCTTCATAGTGACCACAGATCAACACCAGCCGGGGATAGTGGGAGAGCTCCCAGGCCACCTCCTGAGTGAAACGGCGCCCCCCGGGATCCAGGAGGATGATGGGAATGCTGTCCCGCATCTCCGGCGAGACATCTGAAAGGAT
>DATMAC010000054.1:0-2332 GCA_035573655.1 Thermoflexus sp. | reverse complement strand
TGGGGATTTGGGGGCGAGCCGGGCGCCGACGGCGCCCGGCTCGCCCCCAAAATATCTTTGATCCCCCCTCCCCACGGCCCTTTGGGCCGTGGGGAGGGGGGATCAAGGGGGGTGGGGCTATTGGCCCGCACCATCTCATATCCTCAAAACCAATCCGGATGAAGCAATAGTCATTTCGAGAAAACATCAAGGAATAGGGATTTGGGGAGAGGGCCCGTTGGCCCTCATCATCCCATACCCAGAGAAGAAGCAGTAGGACGCTGACCCTTGATGTGAGCGGGATTCTCAACGATCCAATAGGAGATCGAAAGGATGGGAGCGATGAGTACCACGAACCAAGTGGTCGCTGAAACCATCCTTCCCTCGGGTCATCGCGTGGCCCTGGTGCATGGGGATTTGACCGAGGAGGAAGCGGACGCCCTGGTGAACGCTGCCAACGCCTACCTGAAACATGGCGGTGGCGTCGCCGGGGCGCTGGTGCGGAAAGGGGGACCCCAAATTCAGGCGGAGAGCGACGAGTGGGTACGGCGCCACGGGCCGGTCCCGGTGGGCGGGGTCGCGGTGACCGGGCCCGGGCGCCTCCGCGCCCAGGCCATCATCCACGCTGTCGGGCCCGTGTGGGCAGGCGGGAACCAAGGGGAGGACCGCCTGCTCGCTGAGGCGATCCGCAACACCCTGGAGGCGGCCCGGGAGCGCGGCTACGAACGGATCGCTATGCCCGCCATCAGCACGGGGATCTTCGGCTTCCCGAAAGAGCGGGCGGCCCCGATCTTCTGGGAGACCATCGCCGCCTTCGCCGCCGCCCATCCCGAGGAGCCACCTCGGGAGATCCGGGTCGTGATCCTCGACGAGGCCACCCTGCGTCCCTTCCTCGCCGCGTTCCGGGAACGATTTGAGGGGCGCCCGATTGGGTAGCAGGGCTTTTCAATGTTCTCACCATTGGGGGTTTTCTGGGGCTGGGCCGGGGGCCTTCGGCCCCCGACCCGGCTCCTCTCTCCTCCCCGCGGTCCGAAGGGCCGCGGGGAGGAGAGAGGGGCTATCCCTTTGGGCCATCTTTGTTAGAACATTGGGTGCCCTTTGAGGGCGGGCACCAAGCCCGCCCCTACCGCCTCATTCGCCGAGGCGGCCTATCCCTCCGCCAGGAGGCGGACCAAGAGGGCCTTCTGGGCGTGGAGGCGGTTCTCCGCCTGGTCGAAGATCACCGAGTGGGGGCCGTCCGCCACATCGTCGGTGATCTCCTCGCCCCGATGGGCGGGCAGGCAGTGCATCACGATGACATCTGGCTTCGCCTTCGCCACCAGGGCGGCGTTGACTTGGTAGGGTGGGAAAACCTGCCGTCGGATCTCCGCCTCCGCCTCCTGGCCCATGCTGGCCCACACGTCGGTGTAAATCACGTCCGCATCCCTCACGGCCTCCACCGGATCATGCGTGAAGAGCAGACGGCTGCCGCTGCGGGCGGCGAAGGCCTTCCCCCGCTCGATGACCGCCTCCTTCAGCATATATCCTGGGGGGGTCGCGATGGCGAAATCCATCCCGAGCATGGCGCAGGCGTAAAGCAAAGCCGCGGCCACGTTGTTGCCATCCCCCACGAAGGCCAGCTTCAGCCCCCGCCAGCCCCCCTTTTTTTCGTAAACCGTCAGCATATCCCCCAAGGCCTGACACGGATGCTCGTCATCGGAAAGCCCGTTGATGACCGGGACCGTCGCGTAGCGGGCCATCTCTTCCAGCACAGAGTGGGCGAAAACACGGGCCATAATGGCGTCCACATAGCGGCTGAGCACCCGCGCGACGTCGGCCACGCTCTCGCGCTTGCCCAGGCCGACCTCCTGAGGGGAAAGATAAATCGCGTCCCCGCCCAGATGACGCATGGCCATCTCGAAGGAGACGCGGGTGCGCAGGGAGGGCTTCTCGAATATCATCCCCAAGGTTTTGCCCGCCAGGATCGGCGGGCGCACCCCCGCCTTCCAATCCGCTTTCATCCGCGCGGCCTCCAGGATCAACCCCTCGATCTCCTCGGGGGACCAATCCGCTAGAGAGATGAAGTGCCGTAAAGCGCTCATGGAAGTTCCGCCTCCCGGATATATCGCAACAGTTGCCATGAATATAGCCTCGTCGTTCCACGATAAAACGCTTCCCACTGCCGATCCCATAGGCTGTATTCTACCAGAGGATCCAAGCTAGCTGACCCATGCTCCATCCGCTTCACCCTGCCCACCTCAGAGAGTGTCTGAGAAATATGCCGGAAGCCCCGTAACGATGTCCGTCCTTCTCACGCAGCGCCTATCCGGGTATCCAGGGTTTCGTTCTGGGGGCTTTTGGGGCCGAGCCGCGC
>DATMAC010000053.1:0-7413 GCA_035573655.1 Thermoflexus sp. | reverse complement strand
CCGGAGCCGGGTTGCTCCATGAGGCCACCCGGCTGGGGTTCCGGGCTGCGCTCTTGGAGGGGCGCGATTTCGCCTGGGGGACCTCCAGCCGATCCGGCAAGATGGTTCACGGCGGGTTGCGCTATCTGCGCCAAGGCCAGTTCCGCACCACCTGGCATTCGGTCCGGGAACGCGAATTTCTGTTGCGCACGCGCCCCGGCTTAATCCAGCCCCTGGGCTTTCTGATGCCCCTGTATTGCGACGATCCCCTCGGGCGCCCAGCAGCGGCCTTGGGGCTCTGGATTTACGACGCCTTCGCTGGCCGCCGGACGCATCGGTATCTCGACCGGGAGGCCTTGCTGACCTATGCGCCCCACCTGCGTCGGGAGGGCCTTCAGGGGGGATATCAGTATCAGGACGCCCTGACGGACGACGCGCGGCTGGTGCTGCGGTTGATTGTCGAAGCAGCCCGCTGGGGCGCGGTGGCCCTGAACTATGCGCGCGTGGAAGGCTTCCTGCAAACCCGTTCGGGGGCGGTAGAGGGAGTGGCTGTTCGGGATCTGGTATCGGGCCGGGAGCTGGAAGTGCGGGCCCGGGCGGTGATCAACGCCACGGGCGCGTGGGCGGACCAGCTCCGGGGGAAGCTCCATCGGCCGCCGCGGCTGCGGCTCCTCCGAGGCAGCCATCTGCTGCTGCCCGGATGGCGCCTTCCCCTCGCCCAGGGCGTTATCCTTCTTCACCCTTGCGATCACCGGCCCCTCTACGTCCTCCCTTGGGAGGGCATGGCACTGGTCGGCACCACCGATATCGATCACGATCAGGATCTGGAGGAGGAGCCGGTCATCCGGCCGGAGGAGTTTGAATATCTCCTGAGCGCGCTGCAACGCGCCTTCCCCTACCTGGATCTCTCCCCCCAAGATGTCACGGCGACCTTCTCCGGCGTGCGGGCCGTGGTGGGAACCGGGCGGCAGCCCCCCTCGCGGGAGCCCCGGGATCACGTGGTGTGGGATGAAGGGATCCTGACCGTCACTGGCGGGAAGCTCACAACGTTCCGAGTGATGGCGCGCGATGCGCTGCGGGCGCTTCGGCGCCGGCTGCCGCCCCCTGCTCCTCCAAAAGATCGCAAAGCTCCCGAAGCCCCACGGATCCCGGAGGAAGAGCTGGACCCCGCCCTCTGGCTCCGATGGCGCAGCCGTTATGGGGCGGAGGCGCTCCCGTGGTTTCTCCACGCGCCGCCGGAGGAGCGACAGCCCATCCCCCGGACCTCCACCTGCTGGGCAGAGCTGCGATGGGCCATCGCCCATGAGGCGGTGATCCACCTGGATGATCTGCTCTTGCGGCGGACCCGGTTGGGTTTTCAGTTGCCGGGCGGGGCGTTGCCTTTCCTGGAGCGACACCGCCCTCGCCTCCAGGCGCTCCTGGGCTGGGATGATGAACGCTGGGATCGGGAGATCGAACGCTATCGAAGGATCTGGGAAAGCGCCTATCGTCCGCCCGTATAAAGCAGGGGGGCGGCTTCGCCACCCGCCCGCTTTTTCCGTAAACTGTTCAGCCGTTCTCACGCAACGCCAATACGGATATCGGCGGTTTCCTCCTCGGGGCTTTGGGGGCCGAGCCGCGCGCCTTCGGCGCGCGGCTCGGCCCCCAAATGTTGTTTATCCCCCCTCCCCACGGCCCAAAGGGCCATGGGGAGGGGGGATGAGAGGGGAGTGGGGCCCTTCCGCCTCATTAGGAGAGCTCCAAACCGACTGGAACCAGGCTGAATAGTTGCCTTTTTCCCTCATCGGAGGAAGCGACGGTTCGCCGGATCGAAGCGCCCGAGGATCCCGCTGATGCGGATGACCTCGACCCCCCGCGCCTCCAGCTCCGCGATCCACGGATTGATCCCCACGCTGTCACTGGCGATATGGCCGGTGATCAGCAGCTGCCCCCGCCCCTCCCGACGCAATCGGGCCAGCTCGCTCGGCGCGATGTGAATATAGGCCACCGTGTCGATCCCATGCTCAAAGTAAGCCTTCGCCACGGCATAGCCGCCGTTCGTCAGGGCGCCGTGGACCATCACCACCTTCCCCGCTGGAGCGCTGGCCTCTCCCATCGCGATCCGGATGGGAGTCTCCGCCTCCTGGAATTCGGAGAGCTGACCTAACGCGTTCGCGATGTCCTGGAGGCTTGCCAGAGGGTTGCGGGCGAGGATCTCATCGATCACCCCCTGCAGGATCCGACGGCCGGCTTCATCGCAAGGGGCATGCAAATTCAGAAACGGGAGATTCAACAGGCGGGCGACGGAGACGACGTGATCGTAATTATCCGCGTGGCCGGAGGTTTCCAGTTCCTCCACTCGCTCCTGGATCGTCATCTCCGCGATCTCCCGGGGGATCCCGTGGGCCATCATCAGCTCCACGTGGCGACGGTAGACCGGAGCCATCCGGTGGCGCATCCCAACGGGGTGGTGGGCCACCACCGCATCACAGCCCAGCTCCCGGGCCAGCAACAGCTCCGCTGTCCCGATATCGATGCCCACCAGCACCCGTCGGATCCCTCGGCCGGGCACATAAACCGCCGAATCCGGCGGCAGCTCCGACCATCCCACCAAATCCAAAGCGATCGCAACCAGATCCTCGGTGGTCAAGCCGCCAGCGCTCATATCGACCTCCCTTTAGAGAGGGTCTGAGAAATATGCAGGGAGCCACGTAACGCTTCTATTATTCTCACGCAACGCCAATAACGGGTACTAGGGATTTCCTTCTGGAAGCTTTTGGGGGGCCTCCCGCCTCCTGAGGAGAGCTCCGAGCAGAATCGAACCGGGCGGAAACGTTACGAGACCACCAAGCCAGCCCATTTTCCCAACAAATGGCCGTTTTGAGGATGCCCAAGCCCCTCATTGCTGTACCCTGAGGTGAGCTTTCAGACACTCTCTGATAGGCGGGACAAATATACAAACGAGGGAGCTGGGCGCCTCAATGCCCAGCTCCCTCGTTTCTCACTCAAAGGGGAAGAAGCGTTCGGTTCTCAGCGGACGAGGTAGAGCGTCGGGTAGATGAAGCACCAGGCGACATCCACGAAGTGCCAGTATTTCACCGCCCCCTCGACGCCCCACATGCGCCCTGGGCCGAAGGCCCCCCGCCGACCCAGCCAGTAAACTGCGATGAGGACCAGCACCCCAGTCAACACGTGGAACGCGTGCACGCCCGTCAGCGAGAAGAACACAGTACCGAACCCGGAGGAGGGCGGTGCGAAGTGCATCGCCTCCGGCCACTCCAGGGCTACCACCCCGATCAGAAACAGGATCCCCAGAAGGATGGTGGCCAGGAGGTTGCGGAGGAACATCGCAGTCTTCCCATGGGCGATGGCGATCTCCGCCCGGTTGGCTGTGAAGCTGCTGGTGAGCAGGATCAATGTAATGGCCAACCCCAGGGTCTGGTTCAACTCCGCCGGCCGGTAGGTCCCCTGGAGGACGAAGCGGGCGCTCAGGAGGGCAGCGAAGATCATGCTCTCAGAGAGGATAAACAGCCACAGCCCAAAGCGGGGGATGCGCAACGGCGCGGCGATCGCATGGGTCTCTGGGACGGCGCTCATGGCTCCTCCTCATGCCAGAGCTGGCGAAGGTGCATGTAGAACCAGAGGATCAAAGCGGCTTTGGCGACGGCCAGAACCGCCAGAGCCGGGAGCGGACGAGGCAACGCAGTGGCCGCCATGATCTCCAAGGCCGTAAGCCCGAGCAATCCACCGAACACGAGCATCCCCACCCGAAAGGGCGAAAGCGTCCCGCGCATCTTTCCCCTCCTACTCTCCACTGGCCGCACCGACCCAGGCGTGGGTGGAACCTGGGACCCCGTAACCGTAGGGATCCCCGACCACCCGCGGTAGGGCCGGGAAGTTCTCGACCGGAGGCGGTGAAGATGTTTGCCACTCCAACGTGCGAGCGCGCCAGGGGTTATCCGCCGCCCGAGGGCCTCGCGCCCAGGCATATGCGAGGTGGGCGATCAAGAAGAGAAAGCTGGCCCCCAGGATGAAGGCGCTCATAGAGACCAGCATGTTCCCCCCAGCCAGATAAGCCGGGTAATCCGCAACGCGGCGGTTCATCCCGTATAGACCGAGGCCGAACATGGGCAGGAAGGTCAGATTGAAAGCCAGGAAGAACCACAAGGCGTGGATGCGGCCCAGGCGATCGTCATACATCCGCCCCGTGATTTTGGGGAACCAGTAATAGAGCCCCGCCACCAAGGCGAAGATCATCCCGCCCAGGATCGTGTAGTGAAAGTGGCCCACGACGAAGTAAGTGTCCTGAAGGTGAAGATCGGTGGGGACATCGGCCAGGAAAATGCCGGTTACCCCACCGATGAGGAAATTGGCCAAGAAGGCCATGGCCACCAACATTGGGGGCCGCAGCCACAGGCGGCCCTGCCACACGGTTCCCAGGGCCGACAGGAAGATCAGGCCGGTGGGAACGGAGATCAACTCGGTGGTCACCATAAAGGGAGCGTGAAGCCACGAGGGCATGCCGCTGGTAAACATATGGTGGGCCCAGACCAGGAAACTGAGCCCCACGATCCCGAAAAACCCGCCCACGGCCCAGCGATAGGCGAACAGCGGCTTGCGGGCGAAGTGGGGGAGGATCTCCAGGATCACCCCAAAAGCGGGGACGATCATGATATAGACGGCGGGGTGGGAGTAGAACCAGAAGATATGCTGATAAAGGAGGGGATCCCCTCCTCGGGCCGGGTCGAAGAAGCCCATGCCCAGGATCCGATCCAAGAGGACCATCAGCAAGGCCACCGCCACAAATTGGGTGGCGATCAAGCTCAAGATCGAGGTGGCGAAGATCGACCAGACAAAGATCGGCAGCCGGCCCCAGGTCATGCCCGGCGCCCGAAGGAAGATGATAGTGGTGAGGAAGTTCAGGCCGCCCAGGATCGAGGAAAGGCCCACTGTGATAAACGCGAGGTTAAAAAGCACCTGGCCGCTGGCGTTGATCTCACTGAGGGGTGGATAGGCGGTCCAGCCGCTGTCGAAGCCACCCAGCAAGGGTGTGCTGAGCAAGGCCAGCGCGGCCGGCGGCACCAACCAGTAGCTCAGGGCGTTGAGGCGGGGGAAGGCCATATCCCGGGCCCCGATCATCAAGGGCACCAGGTAATTCCCAAAACCCCCGACAATCGTGGCCACCGCTACAGCGATCATCATGATCCCATGCAAACTCATCACCGTGTTATACTGGCCCCGGCTGAACACCTGGAGGCCCGGCCGCATCAGCTCAACTCGCATCAGCATGGCCAACAGGCCCCCGACCAGCATCAACCCCAGGAAAGTCACGAGGTACTGAACCCCGATCACCTTGTGATCTGTGGTAAAGCGGAAATAACGCTCCCAGCCTCCGCCCTCCTGATGGTGAACCGGCCATCCGAACCACTCCCGTACCCAAACCTCCCACATCCCCACGCCCAACAGCCAGCCGATCAGACCCAATCCATACCCGACCACAAGGGCGGGCTCGCTGGTTAACCCATGCCCAGTGAGGGCGGCAATTAACCCGGCTCCGATCAGATAGCCGATCCCGCCCCAAAGCAACCCCCGTCCGACGGGAAGAAACGCCCGCATGGATGCCTCCTACGGACATCTTGCTTACTTCTTCCGCTGCTGATCCACCCAGGCCGCGAATTGATCTGCAGAGATCACCTCGACAGTAGCTATCATGGCGGCATGGCCGGTCCCACATAGCTCCGCGCACTGCACCCGCAGCGTGGGCTCCAGGTCCGTGCGGCCGAGCTGGTTAGGGGTAAGGGTCAAGAAAGTAGTCCGCCCAGGGACCGCGTCGATCTTCAACCGGAAAGCGGGGATCCAGAAGGAGTGGACCACATCCTGGGAGGTGATCTCGAAGCGGACAGGGCGGCCCAACGGAAGAACCAGGCGGTCCTTGATCTGAATCTGATACTGAGGATAGGTGAACAGCCAAGACCATTGACGGGCCTGGACTTG
Source organism: Thermoflexus sp. (assembly GCA_035573655.1). Lineage (GTDB taxonomy): Bacteria > Chloroflexota > Anaerolineae > Thermoflexales > Thermoflexaceae > Thermoflexus. Next base: position 1,461 of record DATMAC010000053.1, on the reverse strand, counting down.
CACCACCAACGCTTCTTCATCCGCAGCCACAGCAGCGGGAGGATGGATAAATTTTAGTTCCATTAACCCCCGGATGCCCGGCTGGATCACCAGGGAGAGCGCCAGAAGGGAGGTTGTGATCAGCCAGGCCAGGGCTCCGAGGGTATGGCCAAACACCGGCGGGCCATCCTCAGGCGGATCCCCAACGGCCCGGAAGCGCAGCAAGCTATAAAGCAGCACGCTGAGGACGAAGGTGAAGACCGGCGTCCCAACGATCAGCAAATATCGGAACGCCTGATCCACGACTTGAGCTTCGGAGGCCATCGATGGGGGAAACGGGACCCCCAGGATGATCGCCGTCTCCCCGAGAACGGTTAGGAGCAGCCACAACCCGAACGCCCGAAGGACATCCCGCATCGGCTGTTCACCTTTCTACGATGAATTTGCCCTTCATCCCCTCCTGGTAATGCACCCCATCTTCCTCAAAGCAACCGATCTCCCATTCCCCTGCTCGATCGGCAGGCACCGTGAAGACGATGGTCGCAGTCCCCCCAGGCTCCAGCGCCACCATGAAGCCCGCATGCTCTTCTTCTTCCTCCTCCTGCTTGAGCTTCTCCCCGCTCACCTGGGGATGCAGGCCGGCGAAGAAGTCCTCCTGATACCCGGCGGGCTTGCCCTCCATCTCCATCACTGTGCGACCGATCATCAGCTCGTGATCCTTTTTGCCGGAGTTCACCAGGACCAGGCGAACCTCCTGGCCTGCCTTCACCCGGATCGTATCCGGCTGAAACTTGTATTCGGTCATGGTGATCCGGATTTCCCCCGCGCTGGGCTCCGACGACGGCCCTTGCGGCTGTCCGCATGCCACCAACAAGAAGATCCCTGCGATGAACGCCCATCCCCACCGGTTCATCAGCGCACCTCCGTTCGGATCTATGTATCCTCATCGTAACGCACACCCGAAGGTTGGACATCTGTTCCAGAGGTGAATAAGGGGATAACCAAGAGAAGTAAAAAAGGATTAAGGGGGATACATCCTACAGGAAGGTGGGAGAGGCGCCCGCTTTTTCCTCGGTCCAGGGGGGTTTGGGAGCGAGCCGGGCGCCTTCGGCGCCCGGCTCGCCCGAAAACGCTGGCGAAGCCGCATGGATTGATTTCTTCTTGGGGTGTGGGCCGCCGAAGGCGGCTCACACCCCAAGGAAAAGTCGCTCTTACCGAATGGAGGGACCATCGGAAGGGAAACGGGGGAGTGGGAAACCTGTCAAAGGCTTCCTCGATCCTAAAGCCCGAGGCGACGGGCCTGAGCGATCGCTTCCGCTCGGCTCCGGACGCCCAGCTTGCGAAGTAACCGTCGAGCGTAGAGCTTGACGGTGGGGAGCGCGAGGCCTAAATGGGCGGCGATCTCCTTGTTGGTGAGCCCTCGGGCCATCAGGGTCAGGATCTCCCGCTCCCGCGGGGTCAGCGAGGGAGGGGCGGGAACCG
>DATMAC010000052.1:0-18116 GCA_035573655.1 Thermoflexus sp. | reverse complement strand
TCCGGTGATCGGCGGGTCGCTCAATCGGGCTGGGGCCGCCATCATCGAGGTGATGCGGGTCGGGGACGAGACGTTCCTCCGCACGGTGGCCCGACAGGTCGCTGAGGCCCGGGCCCTCAAGCCGGGCATCCTCCGGCTGGTGGACCGGGTGCTCCTGGTCTACGTTCCGATCGTGTTCGGGATGGCCGCGGTCGGGTTTGTCGGGTGGACCGTCGGACCGTTGCTCATCAGGGGAGAACCCGACTTGGCCCGGGCCGCCTTTGCCGCCCTGGGGGCGCTGATCATGGGCTACCCATGCGCCCTCGGGATGGCGACACCCCTGGCGATCATCCGGGCCAGCGGCGAGGCCGCTGCCCGGGGCATCCTGCTCCGATCGCCCGAATCGTTCCAGCTGTTTCGTCTGGTGGATACGATCGTTTTCGACAAGACTGGGACCCTGACGGTTGGCAGGCCCGCCGTTGCGGGCGTGTGGACGGCCGGCCCGGCCTCCGATGAGCTCCTCCGGCTGGTGGCCGGGGCCGAGCTTCCGTCCGAGCATCCCCTCGGTCGGGCCATCGTGGAGGCCGCCCGGGCCCGCGGCCTCGAACCGCCTACGGCCACAGCGTTTGCTGCCGAACCGGGCCTGGGGGTCCGAGCCACCGTCGACGGGCACCGAGTGCTGGTTGGCAGCCCCCGCCTCCTGGTCCGGGAAGGAGTCGACCCGACGATTCTACGACCCTTGGTCGAACAGGTGGAGGCCCAGGGGCAAACCGCCGTGCTGGTCGCCGTCGACGGGGCGCCGGCCGGGGTCATCGCCTTGGCCGATGGAATCAAAGCCGATGCGGTCGAGACCATCCGGGCCCTTAAGAACCGAGGGATCACCCCCGTTATGTTGACCGGCGACAGCGAACGGGCCGCCCGGGCCGTGGCCGATGCTTTGGAAATCGACGACGTGAGGGCCCGCTTGCTTCCCGGTGAGAAGGCAGAGGTGGTTCGGGGGTTCCAGCGGGCCGGGCGGCGGGTGGCGGCGGTCGGCGATGGCATCAACGATGCCCCGGTCTTGATGCAAGCCGATGTGGGCGTGGCCCTGGGAACGGGGGCCGACGTCACGCTCGAGGCGGCTGACATCGTCATCGTCAGTGACCGCCTGATCCGGGTCGTGGGGGCCCTCGAGCTGGCCGGCCGCAGCTATGGGCTGACCTTGCGGAACGTCGTCTTCGCCCTCGCCTTCAACGGAGCAGGCCTTTTGGCGGCGCTGACCGGCCAGGTCTCCCCGGTCTGGGCGATGCTCGCTATGGCTCTGAGCGTCAGCCTGGTGGTCGTCAGCTCGCTCACCGCCCAGCTCCTGCCGCCCACCCCAGCCGGGGCCCGCCGGGAGCTGGTTTTACAGGTACCGGATATCCGCTGCGAGGGGTGTGTGGCGCAGATTCGGCATACCATCCGTCGGCTGGAAGGGGTCGAAGTGGTGGAGGGTGACCCGGCGGCGAAACGGGTCCGGGTGGTCTACCGGGAGGGGACCGTCGACCCCGGGGCAATTCGCGCGGCGATCCGGCAGGCGGGCTTCACCGTTGCCGATGAGCGCGCGTAACCCTTAGTGGGATCGCGCGGCACAGACCGATCACTGGGAGCGGGCCGTCGAAGCCGGCCCCAGCTCGAGGTTTCTCATTGCCCGCTGGGCCCCATCCGGCTGATGCTCCTGCGAGGCCCCGGGGCGTTAGAATAGCTTGTGGAGGTGGTGCGATGAGGCGAGGGGATGCGTTTCATGCCATGCGGATCGGTCAGCTCGCGGCCGAGCTCGGGCTCAACCCCAAGACCATCCGCTACTATGAGGAAATCGGGCTGCTCCCCAGGCCGGCGCGGACCCCGGCGGGCTATCGGCTCTACCGGCCAGCCGACCGCGACCGTCTGCGGTTCATCTTGAAGGCGAAGGCCATCGGCTTCCGCCTGAAGGAGATCAAGGAGATCCTTACGCTCCGACAGGCCGGGGAGCAGCCGTGCGCCCACGTGCTGGCCCTCCTCGACCAGAAAATCGCCGCGATCGACCGGCAACTCGCGGCGCTGGCCGCATTTCGTCAGGAGCTCCTCGATCTGCGTGAGAAGGCGATCCAGACGATGGGCGGCGAGTCGCACATCTGTGGGATCATCGAACACTACGAGCGGTCACCACAGCCGGGGCCAAAGCTGCCGACGAGGGAGACGAGCGCCTGATTCGAACGCTCATCCGATCAAGGATTCACCTGCGCGTGGGTCTTGGCGAGGCCGAGGGGAAGGGTGGAGGGGCGAACGGCCCCTCCACCGCACACTCCACACTGTGAGGACTTGTTGAAATGCTCCGTTGAGGAACGACGGCGGAAACGGCGGCGCCAGTATCCACCGCCTCACGCCCGGAACCCCCGCAGGCGCAGGGAGTTGGTCACCACGAAGATCGAGGAGAACGCCATCGCCCCGGCCGCCATCATCGGATGCAGCCATCCCATCGCAGCCACGGGGATTAGGACCACATTATAAAAGAAAGCCCAGAACAGGTTCTGGCGGATCGTTCGCATGGTTCCCCGGGAGAGCCGCACGGCCTGAGGCAGCAAGCGCAAATCCCCCCGCATCAGGGTGACATCCGCGGTCTCCATCGCCACCGCCGTGCCGGTTCCCATGGCGATTCCCACATCGGCCTGGGCGAGCGCGGGCGCGTCGTTCACCCCATCCCCCACCATCGCCACCCGGTGACCCTCCGCCTGCAGCTGGCGGACGATCTCCGCCTTATCGGCGGGGAGGACTTCTGCGAACACCCGGTCGATGCCCAGCTGGCGGGCGATCGCCTCAGCAGTGCGCCGGTTGTCTCCCGTGATCATCGCGGTCTGGACGCCTAACCGATGCAGCGCCGCGATCGCTTCCAAGGCCTCCGGCTTCACGACATCCGCCAGGGCGATCACCCCGATGGCCTCCCCATCCCGTGCGACCACCATCGTCGTCTGGCCCTGCTCCTGAAGGGTCCGGGCCGCTTCGTCGAGCTCCCCCAGCGCCACGCCCTCCGCCTCGAGCCACGAGGCCTTCCCCACCCGCACCATCGTTCCGTTCAGGTGGGCGATCACCCCCCGGCCGGGCATGGCGGAGAAGCCAGCGGGGTTCTCCAGCGCAAGCCCCCGGGCCCGGGCGGCCTCCACCACCGCGCGGGCCAGGGGATGCTCGCTCCCCTGCTCCACGCTGGCCGCCATCGCCAGGACCTGCTCGGGGGTCCAGTTCGCGCGCGGAACAATGGCGGTCACCACCGGCCGGCCCTGGGTGAGGGTACCTGTCTTATCCAAGGCGATTAGGGTAACCTTCCCCAGCTGCTCTAAAGCCTGGGCGCTGCGGAAGAGGATCCCCATGGTGGCCCCGCGGCCGGTCCCGACCATGATGGCCGTCGGCGTGGCCAGCCCCATCGCGCACGGGCAAGCGATCACCAAGACGGCGATGGCGTTCACCATCGCTCGGGTGAAACCCGCGCCACCGATCGTGAGCCAGCCCAGGAAGCTCAGGGCGGCGATGGCGATCACGATGGGGACGAAAACCGCGGAGACTTGATCGGCCAGCCGCTGGATCGGCGCCCGGCTCCCCTGGGCCTCACGGACCAGCCGGATGATCCCGGCCAGCACAGTCTCCCGCCCGACATGGGTCGCTTCGATTTTCAATAGGCCGTGCTGGTTTACCGTCCCCCCCAGCACGCGGTCCCCCGGCCCCTTCTCCACCGGAAGCGATTCCCCGGTCATCATGGATTCATCGACGGCGGAACGGCCCTCTAAGACGATGCCATCGGCCGGGATCCGTTCCCCGGGGCGGACGATGAGGAGATCGCCCACCCGGACCTCGGCGGCGGGGATTTCCACCTCCTGGCCGTCCCGAAGCACCCGGGCCCGCTCCGGCTGCAGCGCCATCAACGCGCGGATGGCCTCGCTGGCCCGCCCCTTCGCCCGCGCTTCCAGATATTTCCCAAGGACAATCAGGGTAACGATCACCGCGGCGGTTTCAAAGTACGTGAAACGGCCCAGCGCCGTGCTGCCCATGGTCAACGCGAGGGTCACCGCCAGGCTGTAGAAGTAGGCGGCGGAGGTGCCCAGGGCCACCAGCACGTCCATATTGGCCGTCCTCATCCGTAACGCCCGGTAGGCTCCCCGATAGAAGTCCCAGCCCACCCCGAGCTGCACCGGGGTGCTCAGGAAGAGCAGCAACCAGTCCAGGAGGAGCGGCCGGGTCATCCCCGGCATCACGTTATGCAGCAAATCAAATAGCATGCTGAGTGCGAAGGTGGGGAGCGTAAACGCCAGCCCTACGAGAAGTCGCCGGCGCTGGCGGGCTAGCTCCGCCTCCCGGGCCGCCTGCTCCGCATCCGCTTCGGCCTCCTCGAGTTCACCGGCCGTCTCCACCACCTCATAGCCGGCCTCCCGGACCGCCTGGATCAGGTCGCGGATCGCGGCGACGCCGACGACGTAGGTGATATGGGCGCGCTCCGTGGCCAGGTTGACCGTTGCCTCCAACACGCCGGGGACCCGGTTCAGAGCCCGCTCGATGGTGCGGGCGCAGTTCGCGCAGGTCATCCCCAGGATCGGCAGCTCCACCGTGGCGGTGGCCACCTCGTAGCCCGCCGCCCGCACTTGGGCGACCGCCTGGCGGATATCCGCTGCCGAGGGATCCAGGAGCACCACCGCCTGCTCGGCGGCGAAATTCACCGAGGCCTCCAAGACCCCTGGGGTGCGCTTCAACGCCCGCTCCACGGTCCGGGCGCAGTTGACACAGGTCATGCCGATGATGGGGAGCACGATCTCACGGGTTCCGCTCATTTGTGAACACACCTCCATATGAGGGCCACATCAAGAGCGCCCTCGCGAAAGGGCGCGGACATGGTTTGGTCGGGACGGGCCTTATGCCCGCCTCTCATCGTGCATCGCCCCCGGGCCCATGGATTTAGCGGATCGCCTGCTGCAAAACGGCCTCCACCTTTTCTGGCGTCGCATCGTGCCCGAAGCTCCGCCAGATCACCCGCCCCTGACGATCCAGCACCACGAGCCCGTGGGTGCCCGGCATCCCGAACCGGGCGAGGAGCGTGCTGCCCTCGCGGGTGTCTGCCCGCACCTCAAAGAAATCCACATCCCCTTCGAAACGCGGTCGCAGCGCCTGCACGAGGCGCGTGTTCTGCGCGCACACCGGTCAGCCGGGCAGGACGAAGTTATAGAGCGCCGCCCGTGGGCGCGGCGTCGGCGTCCCCGTCGCCGTCGGGACGAACGTGGGCGCTGGGGACAACGCAACCGCTGGTGAAGGGTTCGGCGTCCCGGTAGCGGTCGGGGTGACGATCCGCGTCCCTATCAGGGGCGTGGGGGAGATGATGGGAGATCCAGCGCTCCTCCCGCTCACGCATCCGATGAGCAACAACCCCCACAGCCCGAACCACAACCCGAAGATCCACCGCATCCTGGCCCTCCCGCTTCGGATGGGAGCAAGGCCTGCCCCCATCCCGATTCCCCGCTATCCCTCAGCGGGACGATCCTCATCAAGGGTGGCCTCCGCTCGATGGCGTAGAGACCACATGGGTGGGGGCCGGCCCTGGGCCGGCCCCAGACCTGCTAGTGATCCTCCAACATTGCGCTGAAGGACGGGATACCGAGCCCCCCTTACGCCGACGCGGGGGGATACCCGATCTCATGAAGCACGGCCACGATCTGATCCCAGGTGGCCGGCGGCTCGAAGGCCACCGTCACCTGCCGCGTGGCCACATCCCCGCGAACCTCCTTCACCCCCTCCAGGGCCTTCAGCTCGCGGGTGATGGTGTGAACACAGTGGTGACAAGAGATGTTCGGAGCGATGAACGTCCGGGTCTCCATGTCTCTCCTCCCAAATGTTGGATGCAAACCTGCCGTGTTGCGAAGATAAACTTTCTGTGAGAGGTGGCCTGCGTACGCAAGCCACCTCTCACAGAAATTCCACAAAATCGAAAGCTCGTCGCTATGAGTGCGATGCGAACCCCTTCAAACTCCGCTCATCGGAATGGCTCGGCCCAGCCTCCAAACCTTAAGAGGGAAATCCCCCACGCACCTTCCCAAAGTGTTGGAGTCCGGACCGGCCGCCGAAGACCCTTCGCCCGGGCCGAGCGCCCTAAATCTTCTGGGCCGCCTCGAAGACCTCCACGATCTCCTCGAGAACCCGCTCCCGTTCGTCGGGGTTATCCCCTCGAATGGCGGTGGTCACGCAGGTGCGCAGGTGTTGGGCCAGCACCATATCGTTCACCTTCGCCAGGGCCCGCTGCACCGCTTGCACCTGTCGGATGATGTCCACACAATAAGCGTCCTCCTCCACCATTCGGGCGATCCCCTCGACATGCCCGGCGATGCTGCGCAGCCGCCGCAGGACCTCTGCTTTCGTTCGAGCTTCCATAGCTCCCCCCGATGGATATCCCCTCCCCCGGGGGAGGGGGTCATAGACATCATATCCCTCCACCGCCTGTTTGTCAAATCCAGCGCCCTGTCCAGGCTGATCCATTCTCAAAATCCCTTTGAGGCTGGGCTGGATGCTGAAGGTTCGATGAACTTGGTGGTGATGGTCGATTTCGGCTTTCCTCAAATAAAGTGGTAGAATTCTATGACGCAAGAGCCCTGGTGGGAGCGGCAGGCCGAATCGGGAACGCCAGGGATCTCGGATCGCAGCCTGTGCGTTTGGGAGGAGTGGAGCCATGCCATGGAGGGAACCGGAATGGATCACGGTGGTGGAAGGGCCGACCCCTCAGTTCCATCCCGCACGGGAGATCTGGGCGTTCTCGATCTACGAAGGGCCGACCACTCAACCGGTGGCGGTCTGTCAGATGCGTACGTTCAATGGAGAGAAGATGCTGGAGCGCTGCCGCCGGGCGTGGGAGGAAGGACGGCCGGTGCAGTTGGATTTCCCCACGCCCTCCGGGGAGCGACGCTGGGCCGATGTGGTCGCCGCGCGGGTCGAGCGCTGGCCGGAGGGCGATGTGCTGGTCCTCTGGGTGCGCCGCCCCCGCCCGATGGAACACCCGGAAAACGCTTAAGATCGCCCTAGGAGGAAACCTGCCCAGTGATCCAAGCCCTGGAAGCCTTTATCGAGGACCACACCCGTCAGGTGGAGCCGCTGGTCGTCGCCCAGTCGGAGGCCTACTGGCGCTTCACCACAACGGGGCGGAAAGAAGATGAGGAGGAATACGCACGGCTGACGGCCGCCCTCCGCAAGCGCTATGCCGACCGCCAGGCCTTCGCCCGGCTGCGCCAGCTGATGGAGGCCACCGGCCTCCTCCGGGACGGCACCTTCACCCCCAACCCAGAGGTCCCCCCGCTTCTCGCCCGGCAGGCCCGCATCCTCTACGATGACTTCCGCGGACTCCAGATCGATCCCGCGCTCATCGACGCCATCACGGACCTAGAGAAAGAGGTGGAGGGCACATTCAATACGTTCCGGGCCACCCTGCGCGGACGGCCCGTCACCGACAACCAAATCCGCCACATCCTGCGGACCTCGCTGGACGTGACCTTGCGCCGGGAGGCCTGGGAGGCCAGCAAGCAAATCGGGGCCCAAGTGGCCGAACGGCTCCTCCGCCTGGTCGATTTGCGCAACGAGGGAGCCCGTCAGGTCGGCTTCGACAACTTCTACACGATGAGCCTGGCTTTGGCGGAGCAGGACGAGGGGGAGCTCTTCCGGTTGCTGGACCAACTGGATCAGCTCACCCGCCCCCTGTTTCAGGCCTATAAGGCCGAACTGGACGCCGAGCTGGCCCGGCGCTTCGGGACGGAGCCCCAGGCGCTGCGCCCGTGGCACTACAGCGATCCCTTCTTCCAAGAGCCCCCCGAGACCGAGGATGGTGTGGACCGGTTCTTCGAGGGCCGTGATCCCATCGCCCTCTCCCGAGCCTTCTACTCGGCCATCGGGCTGGAGATCGACGACATCCTGGCGCGAAGCGACCTCTACGAACGGGAGGGGAAACAGCAACACGCTTACTGCATCCACATCGATCGCAAGGGAGATGTGCGGATCCTGGCCAACCTCCAGCCCGACGCCTACTGGACGGAGACGATGCTCCACGAGCTCGGCCACGCGGTCTACGATAAATACATCGATCGGAACCTTCCCTTCCTCCTGCGGACGCCCGCCCACATCCTCACCACCGAGGCCATCGCCGTGCTGATGGGCCGCTTGATCCACCACCCGGCCTGGCTGAAGCGCTACCTGGGCCTGGATGAGGGAACCATTCAAGGGGTACTCCCTCAGGCCCTCCGGCGCAATCGGGCCAAGCTGTTGATCTTCACCCGTTGGGTGCTGGTGATGGCCCACTTCGAGCGGGCCCTCTATCAAAACCCCCGCCAGGACCTCAACCGGCTGTGGTGGGATTTGGTGGAGGAATTCCAAATGGTTCGCCGTCCGGAGGGGCGGGATGCGCCGGACTGGGCGGCCAAGATCCACTTCAGCGTGGCGCCCGTTTATTACCATAACTACCTGTTGGGGGAGCTGGCTGCCTCTCAGCTCCTGATGACGCTCCGGGCCCGAATCGGCGAGGACGAAACTTGGCTCGCCTCCCCGGAGACCGGGGCTTTCTTAATCCAGCGATATTTCCGACCTGGACGATCTGTGGATTGGAACACGCTCATGGTCTTCGCCACCGGGTATCCCCTGTCGCCGGAGCCCTTCGCCCGAGAGCTCCAGGCGTGAGGATATCGTCCGTCTGGGTTTTGGAGATATTCAATGGAGGAGCCGATGACCCCTCCACACTCTCTCCTTCTCGCCGCAGCCCGCAGGGCTGCGGCGAGAAGGAGAGAAAACCTCTTGGGGATTGGGAGAGGCGGGCGCTAAAAGCGCCTTGAACCGAACGGAGGACAGGTCGCCCGGATTAGATTCCAGAGAGGTGCCATGGCTTCCGGGATTTCATGGCTTCAAGTCGCAACCGGCATCGGCCTGGCCGGGGTCCTCCTGGCGTTGGCGTTCGCTTTCCTCGCCTGGCGGGAAGCCCGCCTGGCCCGCTATTTGATCCTACGCCGCGCCGCCGAACGACGTGCCAGCCGTTGGCTCTGGACCGCGATCGCGCTGGCTGCCAGTCTCGGCGCCATGAACGGCCTCGCTCGATCAGGATTCCACTTGCCCTTCGAGATCCCCCCGCCCGGATGGGCCCAACGGTTCTTCCCTTCCCCCGCCTTCACCTCCTCACCGGTGCCCTCGCCAACGGTTACACCTCTTATAGAGATCTCACCAACCCCTTCGCCATCGCCGCTTCCGACCGCTTCCCCGACGCCCTTGCCCTCGCCTTCCCCCTCGCCAACGGCGCTCCCCTACCCGCCCACCCTGCTCACGCCCCTGCCCGGTGCGGTGCCCGCACCGCCCGACGCCCGGTTCTTCGATCTGGTGTTAACTGATGCCTGTGATGAGCGAGGTCGCCCGATTCGCATTGCCACGCCGTCGCCCACCACGTTCCCAACTGGGACGATCCGCATTTGCGGACGGTTCCGAGTGGAGAACATGCCCCGTGGGGCGGCCTGGACCGTCGCCTGGTATCGGGATGAGGCACTGGAAGACAGCAGCACCCTCCTGTGGGATGGGGCGCCGGGGCTTCCCGGATACATTTACAACACCCGACCGGAAGGCTTCCCGCCCGGCCAGTGGGAGGTCCGCCTCTACATCGAGGATCGCCTCCAAGTCCGTGTGCGTTTCGAGGTGCGATGAAGAGACGTGGTAAAGCCCCACCTTCCGTTCCCTTTACCCCGCGCAACAGCTCAGCCGGGCCACGTCCCTCGCGAAGCCCTGGGCGGCCAACTTCAGGCCTTCCACCCAGGTGAGATACGGGAAGAGCGTGTTCCCTAGATCGCGGGTCGTGTATCCCCCTTTGAGCACCAGCACACCGGCCTGAATGACCTCGCCCGCCTCCGGCGCCAGGACGTGGACGCCCAGCAGGCGGTCGGTCTCCGCGTCGGCGACCAGCTTGATCAAGCCCCGCGTGTCGAAGGCCACCCGGGCCCGGGGGACGAGATCCAGCGGGAGGAGGGAGACCTTCGAGGCGTAGCCCTGCTCTCGCGCCTGGGCCTCGGTGAGCCCCGCCGCGGCCACCTCGGGATCTGTGAAGGTCACCCGCGGGAGCGCAGATCGATCCAATGTTTGATGGTTCCCCAAGAGCGCGTTCTCCGTGGCCACCGTGCCACTGGCCGCCGCCACGTAAACGAACATCGGCAGGTTGGTGCAGTCCCCCGCCGCGTAGATGGTAGATGGTCGGATGGGCCGTCTGCATGGAGGGCGTGACGGGGATCTCCCCTTTGGGGCCCGGAGCGATCCCGACCGCCTCTAAGCCCAGCCCCTCAGTGTTCGCCCGGCGCCCTGTGGCCACCAGGATCCGCTCCGCGGAAACCACATCCGCCCGCCCGTCCTTTTCGAAATGGACCAGCACGCGGCCCTCGGATCGCTCCACCCGGGTGATCCGCACGCCGGTGTGGAAGACCATGCCCTCCTCCTCCAGGTAACCCTGCAGCGCCGCGCTGATCTCCGGCTCCTCGAAGGGGACGATGCGGGGGAGGGCTTCCAGCACAGTGACCGCCACGCCGGCCCGGGCGAAGACCTGCGCGAGCTCCAGACCCACCGCGTTGGCGCCGATCACGATCAGGGAGCGGGGCAGCTCCCGGAGGGAGAGGGCCTCCGTGCTGGTGAGGTATCCGGCCTCCGCCAGGCCGGGGATAGGGGGCGCCCACGGCCGGGCGCCGGTGGCCAGGATCACCCGGGCCGGGGCGAAAGTCTCCCCATTGACCGCCACCGCCCCGCCCTCGATGAGGCGGGCCCGGCCTCGGAGGAGCGTGATCTGGGGATAGGCGGCCAGCACCTCCTCTATTATTTCTCCCGGCGCATCGCGGTGACGAGGGCCTCCTTCTGGGCGATCAGGGCCGCCCAATTCAAGGCTCCCCGCGCGGTGGTGACCCCCCGAAAGCTGTGGGCCCCTGCCCGGTGGTAAACCGCCAGCGCCCGGATCAGCATCTTAGAAGGGATACACCCCGCGTTCACACAGGTCCCACCTAAGGTCCCTGCCTCCACCATCGCCACCCGGGCACCCAGCTCGGCGGCGCGGATCGCAGCGGCGAAGGCCGCCGAGCCCACGCCGATCACCATCAGGTCGAAGCGGCGATCCCCCTCAGGGCCCCGGCCGGTTTCCACCGGCTCGCTCCGGATCACCCGGGCGCGATAGCCAGCGCGCGCGACGGCCTCCTCCAGCGCCTCGCTGGGGATCTCGCCCGCCGCCACGACCTCCGCCTTCCCGGCGGACCAGTGGGGCACGTGGGCGGAGAGCACGCCGGGCACCGAATGCAGCGCCCGCGCTACGTGCCGGGCGCAGTCATCGCAGGTCATCCCTTGCACTTCGAGCTCCAGGCGAACCGACATTGCGCGACCTCCTTGCCGAGCTTCCCCCGTGAAGGTTCAAGGGGTGATGGAGATCCTGCCCATCCTATATATCCCTATCCCCGGGATAGGGATATGCATCGTACAACATACAAACCACATTGTCAAAAAGTAATACGGAGGCAATAGCCGCTTCGGAATCAGCAGGGGAAGATCCTCCCCGAGCTTGTTTCAGCTCCCTGTCCAGGTTCCCACCGCAATGGAAACTGCCATAGCCTCACGCATTCGATCCATCACCAACCAACAATCGAACAGCTATCTTAATTGTAACCATTCCATCAATGGTTAGTAAAATCTAACCCAAGATACACAATCCTTCTAGGATCTACTAAATAAAATAGCTACGTGTATGTATTGACAATTATCACAAACAGGCATATAATTATGCAAATGAAGTACCCGCATGAGCCAGAGGCGCCCCGGGAGAAAACCCATATAAGGAGGTCCACATGTTGAAGAGAAAGTTAAACCCCATAGTCCCGTTGCTGGTCCTAAGCTTAGTTTTTAGCGCCTGTGCCCCGGCTCAAACCCCAACAGTCCCTTCACCTGCTGTCACCGTCGTGCGCGAAGAGGTAGTAGTTACCGCAACACCTCCTCCAGAGCCTAAGAAACTGGAGATTTTCCACTGGTGGACTGCAGGCGGCGAGCGGGAAGCAGCCGACGCCATGTTTAAAGCGTTTAAGAGCAAAATGCCAGATGTGGAAATCGTAGAGAATCCGGTCGCCGGTGGTGGTGGGGTAAGCCACCGCGTCGTCTTACAAGCGCGGCTCTCCGCTGGCTTGCCCCCGGACACCTGGCAGACCCTAGGCGGTGCCGAGCTGAAGTCCTACGTGGACGGCGGCTTCTTGGAACCGCTAGATAACCTGTGGGCGGAGTTGAAGTACGCTGAAGTCATCCCGGGGCCGCTCGCCAAGGCTGTGACCATCAACGGACACCCTTACGCTGTCCCCCTGAATATGCACATCCAGAACATCCTCTACTACAACAAGGCCTTGTTCGATGAGCTGGGTCTTCAGCCGCCCACAAACTACGATGAGCTGATCGCCGTCGCCAAGGCGATCAAAGCAGCTAAGCCCGAAATGAGTCCCCTGGCCCTGGGTACCAAAGAGAAATGGGAAGCAGCCTTTGTGTTCGACAGCATCCTCTTGGAAGTCGGAGGTCCAGCTCATTATGTTCAAGTTTATAAAGGCGAGGTGGACATAAAGAACGATCCTGCTTATAAGGAGGCGCTGCAGAAACTGGAAGCGCTGGTGCCGTATATCTACCCATATCACGCCGGCCTGACGTGGGATGAATCCTGTGGTCTGGTTGTTTCCGGCGATGCAGCGATGGTGCTGATGGGGACGTGGGCCATCGGCTACTTCCAGAGTCGAGGCTGGACACCGGGCAAGGAATTCGGCGCGGTGACCTTCCCTCAAAAGCCAGAACGGATTCTCCTCTTCCATCCTGATACCTATGGGCTAGCAAAAGGTGCGCCGCATCCGAAGACAACCATCGAGTGGCTGAAGGTCGTGGCCTCTCCGGATCTTCAGATCCCCACCGATGTCACCCAGGGCGGCCTATTCGCTCGGTTAGACATCGATCCGACCCACTTCCCAGATCCCATCCGCCAGGAACTCCAAACTTACGTTCGAAACAACCCCGATAAGCTGATCCTGGACCAGCACGGCAGCATCGCCCCCTTTAGTTTCACCCAGGCCTACTGGGATGTGATTGCGGCGTTCATTGCCCAGCCGAATGTCGACAAGACCCTTTCCGCCGTGGCAGACCTGATGACCACCTACAACGTTAAAGGAGAGGCAGCCTGGTATCAGTGGCCGTAATCTGTCAGCCATCCGGATGATGCGAGGGTCTCCCCTCAACCCTGCAGCTAAAATATGCGGGGAGGTATTTGCAGCAAGAAAATCGGCAAATACCTCCCCGCTTTAATCCCCTAATCATCTAGACGTCCCGATGGGCCGAAAACCACAACACTTTCTCAAACAACGTCTTCTCAGGGTGCTGGAATCCCTGCCTTTCCTGACTCCCCTATTGATTTGCTTAGCGATTCTATATGGGATGCTAGGCTGGACGCTCTACGTCTCTATGTCCAACTGGGTCGGGACAGCCCCCAATTATGAGTTTGCTGGATTAAAGTGGTACCAAATGATGCTCCGCCTGGACCGCTTCTGGGTGGACATCCAAAACAACGTCAAATGGCTTGCCCTGGGTGTTCTGCCCACAGTGGCCCTGGCGCTGTTTCTGGCTTACATACTGGAAATCGGCTCCGTGAAACGGATTGAGGGCTATGTGCGCACTCTCATCCTTTACCCGGTTGCCATGTCCTTCATCGTCACCGGGACTATTTGGTCATGGATGTATCAGCCCGATAAAGGAGTGCTGAACACCATTCTGCGTACGATTGGCCTCTCCAAACTGGCCGGAGGTTACACGACCGATCCTGCGACGGCTACCTACTGGCTGATTTTGATTTTCATCTGGCAGTATCTGGGTTTTGCCACCATTATTCTTCAGTCCTCTTTTAGGACGACGGAGCTTCATGAGATGATAGAGGCTGCCATCGTAGACGGCGCCTCTAAGTTGCGTATTCTCTTTTCCATCATCGTGCCCAACATCCGGGGTGGCCTCCTGATCCTGATTTCCCTGCTCCTCATCTCGGCGCTAAAAGTCTTCGACATTGTCTACGTGGTGACCTTCGGCGGCCCTGGCTACTCCACAGACGTGTTGGCCCTCTTTATGTTCATCGCCACCTTTCAACAACACCTGGTTGCCATGGGAGCCGGGCTTGGGGTGATTATCTTCCTTATGGCTTTGGTGATTGTGATCCCTTATACCATCTACGCTTTTAGGAAGTGGTTCGAATGAGAACCCGAGACCTCTCCACCAAACTCATTATCCTGCTCGCCACCCTGATGCTAACTGGGGCATACGTTCTGCCCATCTATGTGATGTTAGTCACTTCCCTCAAGACACCAGTGGAGATCAGTCAGCGCACCTACCTGGTCCTGACCCGAAACTTACAATTTCAAAACTATGTAGAAGCCTTTCGTTTGGTTTATCCCTCCTTGATTAATTCCTCCATCATCTCCTTCGCTGTCACTATCCTCGCCACATTCTTCGGAGGACTGGGTGGGTATTATCTGAGTCGTTCCCGCTCTCCGCTCACGCGAACCTTATTCATCCTGGTAGGCATTGCCCTCTATTTGCCTTACCAAGTCATCTTAATCCCATTGGTTCAGTTCATGGCTCAAACCCGCTTGGCGTTGACTCATGCGGGTCTGATTATGAGTTACTTGATTCTGAACGTTCCGCTGGCATCGGTGTTGATGGGAACGTTTTTCCTGTCCATCCCCAGGGAACTCGAAGAGGCAGCGCAGGTGGATGGAGCCAACCGGCTGCAAATCTTTTTCCGAGTGGTCTCTCCCATCTCCTTGCCCGCATATGCCTCGACCGCCATTATTGTTTTTACGCAGGTCTGGAATGAGTTCCTGCTGGCCCTAACACTTTCCACCCCACACACCACAACCATTCAGGTCAAACTGGCTGAGGTGAAGGGGAGCTTTGTGGCCCTGTATAACATCCAAATGGCTTCAGCCCTTATCGGCGTTTTGATACCCCTCTCCTTCTTCCTGTTTCTCGGACGATACTTCATTCGGGGAGTCTTGGCAGGCGCCCTAAAGGGATAATCGGTGGGTGTGGGGTAAGCCGCTTCGGGCCGGGACCTATGTCCGTTGGTGAGGAAAACGCAACTTGTGAGGACGCGCTTTTCTGAATTAGAAGGCCTCTATGGAACCGGGAGCAGAGGTCGGCGTCAGCGTTTTCTCCAGAGACCACCCACCGGCCTTCATCACTTCGACCGGGATGGCCTCTTGATCCGGATAGAAAACCAAGCGGGCGCGTCCCTCGAGGGCGTCGAGCACGTCCCCCATGGCGTCCGCCAGGACAACGGGACGGCCCAGGGCGCGGGCGATGTCCAGAGGGGTGCGGTCATCCAACGAGATCCCCTCGGGATGATCGAACATGATCCGAGGCAACACCACCAGATCCCCCAACGGACGGGCTGCCAGCTGGGCGATGACGTCTTCCGCCATCAGTAGCCCGGCCACCGTGATCGTCTCCCCTAACCGGTGGTTCACGATCGGAACCACCTCCAGGACCGCCCCGGTGCGCCCGCTGAAATCCGCCGCCGTCCGGGCCAGGACCGGGGCGAAGAGGGTGCCGGTGACGAGGGTCGCCTGACGTCCGGCGAGCGTCCTCCCCCGCCGCTGTAAGACGCGCTTCACCCGCCGGTAATCCTCCAGGAAGTCCCGCACCATCCCCAATCCGTTCTCCTGCAGCCGCAGCCCATCGTAAGCGGCCTTCGAGGGGACCGGGCGCCCGGTGAGGAGATACCATTCATCGGTGGCGTAGACGAAGCGGACCCCCAGGTGGCGCCGGAAGGCCCGCTGCCATGAGTGGACCGCCCGCAGCACCCGCCGGGCTTCCTCCACGGTGTTCGGGCGCACACCGTAGCGCTGGAAGCGGGTGACGCCCACCGGCACCACGCTGACGGAGCGCACTTGAGGCCACAACGTCGCCAGATCGAAGACGCTGCGCTCGAGGTGTTCCCCATCGTTCAGGCCCGGGGTGACCACGATTTGGGTGTGCATCTCGATCCCGTGATCCGCCAGCCAGCGCAGCTGGGCCATGATGTCGGGGGCGCGCGGGTTGCGCAACACCCGCCGGCGGACCTCTGGGTCGGTGGCGTGGACGGAGATGTAAAGCGGGGAGAGGCGCTGCTCCACGATGCGCCGCCAGTCACGTTCGGTGAGATTGGTCAAGGTGACGAAGTGCCCGTACAGGAAGGAATAGCGGTAATCGTCGTCCTTGATGTAAAGGGTGCGGCGCATCCCCTTCGGGGTCTGAAGCACGAAACAAAAGGTGCACAGGTTGTTGCAACGGCGGATGTCGACGTCGAACGTCGGATGGGCGAAGATCAGCCCCAGGGGCTCCCCTTCGGCCCGAGGGCCGCTGAGGATCCGCCGCGTTCCATCGCGGAGGATCTCGATGGTTACGTGGTCCTCCGCGGCGTAGAAATGGACATCGATCACGTCCTCCACGGGATGTCCATTGACGCGTAACAACAAATCCCCAGGCTGGACCCCCACACGAGCCCCCCAGCTATGAGGGTCCACATAAAGGATCAACCCGGCCGGCTCCTGGGGCCGCGGCCGGTCCGGGATGCAGAATTCGGGTGGGACGAACAACGCGGAAGGCATCGAGTCTCCCTGTCTTTAAATCCCCATCACCGCGGAGGGCGCGAAGTAAGCGAAATCAAAGCGGATAGGATCCCCCGCCTCGCGGCCCGGGATCGGCATGAGGCGCGCGGTGAGGGGCTTCCCCAGGCGCGTGCTCAGTGCCCGCACATCTTCCAGCACCCGTGCCAGGGCCGCCTCAGAGATCGAGCCGGGCAGCGGGACGGTGTCCAATCCGGTCCCACAGACGGCCGAGCACAACAGCAGGTCGCTCAACCGGAGGCGCCGTTCCGCCGCCCGCTGGGCCAGGGTCGCGTCCTCCAGGACCGGAAGCATGATCCCACAAAAGCCGGTTCGGGGGAAATCCGCTCCCTGCACCGCCGTGGCCAGCCCGGCCACCGCCGCGAGGGTCCCTGCCTCACCGAACGGGACGCCGCTCAGAAGCTCGATGGCGGTCCCGATGCTGCGCTCGGGGTCCGGGAAAGGGGCCAAGGAGAAGTCGATCCCCGCGAAGCGGGCGGCGAAGGCCGCCGCGGTCGGACGGAGGAGGTCGGCGAGGCGGCGACCGGCTGCCTCCACCTGGGCCTGGAGCATGGCCAGCGCCGCCGCTGGATCCTGAGCCGCCCGGGCGGCCTCCACGGCTAAATCCGCCGCCTCGGTGGCCACCCCCAAGGCCATCGGCCCGCCATCGTGATAGGCCGCCGGGAAGAAGGGGCAGAGCGGGGGGACGCCCGCCAAGGCCGCGAACCGCAGGTTGGCGAACCCATTGGGAGCCACCTCGGCGTTCTCCCGGATGATCCGCGCCGCTGTGGTCACCGCCTCCCGATCCGCCAGAATCAGCGCTGCGAAAGTCCGCTCGGTCTCGGCGAAGAGGCGGGGGATGGACGGCGTCAGCGGCCCCAGGGGGCCTAAGCTGAGGTAATCGAACCCAGCCTCCCGGGCCATCGCCTCCCATTCCCGAGCGTAGCCCAGGAAATCCTCAGGACGAACGGGAGGCTCCGGCGGTGGCAGCGCTAAACGCAGCGTTTGAACCTCATACCCCGCCGAATCGAGGACCTCGCGGGCCGTCTGGGCAAGATCCCCCGCCCGGGAAACGGAACGCGGATCCGAAGGGATAAAGACAGTGATGGCACGGATGCGCATCCCAACCTCACTGTTGAAGGCATGATAGAACCCCGGATCCTCCATCGGGTCGCTTCTTCATTTTGCCCTCCCTCCGGGTTTCTCTCAAAATCCCTATAGACGGCGATCGCTGAGCTCAGCCGCGCTGGGTGTAACGGGCTTTCAAGATTCGAGGTCCATTTTTAAATTTGGGCTTTTCGGGGACTGGGCCGGGGGTCTTCGATCCCCAGCCGATGGGCTTAAAAACGAGGGGAAGATGACCGAGGTCGTGAGGGTGGACCCTCAGCATCCGGATCCCGAGGTCATCGCCTGGGCGGCAGGGATCCTCCGGGCGGGCGGGCTGGTGGCTTTCCCGACCGAAACCGTTTACGGGCTGGGGGC
>DATMAC010000051.1:0-3554 GCA_035573655.1 Thermoflexus sp. | reverse complement strand
CCATGGTCCACTTGTTCACCTTCGCGCTCATCGTTCCCCTCCTGATGAAGGGATGTGCGCCCAGGAGATTGGGCTCCGCTTGCGCAGGGCGCAGGCCGGTTTCTCCCGCAGTGGTTGCGCTGGATCGATGGCAGGGGGTCCCCTCGCCGCTTCCCGGAGGAGGCGTCCGAGGGAGCCCCCGGCCTCCCTGTTCCCAAGGTGCCATGAGCCGAGGAACAACTTGTGAACAAGTTGTGAACATGCCGAGGGCCACCCGGCCCCATCGTTCCCAAGCTGCCATAAGCTGAAGAACAACGTGTGAACAAGCCGAGGGCCGCTGAAACCTTCGCCTGACGCCCCCTCCCGCAAACTCCTTCCTCCTGGTCACGCGCCTTGCATGAGAATGGCCTTCGGCGGGGCCGGGCCGGGGGAGCGCGGTCGATGGGATGCCTCCGGCGCCGGTTGGTCTGGATTTTCCACGCGGAGGCTACACGGTGAGGGAAGCAGGAGGCCCCACCTTCCTCCACCGCCCTTCGGGCCATGGGGAGGGAGGGATCATGTTTTGAGGCGAGCGGAGCGCCGGTTGGAGTAGGGCGCTTCTTGCAGTTCATTGGCAAGGTACTGCATTTCCATTTAGGATGTTCAGGGGCTGGGCCCAATACTCCAGATGGCCCTGGCCCAGCCCCTGAAAATGGCTCTCCCCTCCCTGGGGTCCGAAGGGCCTTCGAGAAGGGTGCTCGAGGGCGCCATCGGGGAGCCAAATCATGGGGAGCTCCTGCGATGAAGAAACTACGGATACTTCGCCTTTGGGGGAATCCGGAGGCGGCCGGCTTGGTGCCCATCGAAGCTCTTACCGCCGTTCGCCGGGAATGGCCGAGCGTGGGGTTGTGGATCGCCGCAGTCCTCGGCTTCGGGGGGTTCGCGCTCCAGCGGGAGCGACCGGGCGTGGCCCTTCCCGCGCTCGGGCTCTTCGCCGCTCTGATGGCCGGCTACTTGGGAAGCGTCTTGCTTCCCGTGGATTCGGTGCGCCGCTGGATGGGGGCGGACCTCCGGCGGATCTACAGCCTGCCTTTCGCCCTGTGGTTTGGGGGCAGCCTGCTGCCCATCGTGCGGGGGGATCCCTTCGATCCGGGGGCGCTCCTGTTGAGCCTAGTGATGTTGGTGATCCCCACGGTCATGGTCCTTCACAATCGCGCTTCCTGGCGGGCAGGCGAGGGGTGGATCGTGGCGGGGGCTCTGGCCTTCCTGCTGATCCCCGGTCCGCCCCCCACGGACCCTGTGGGCTGGGCATTCCGAGCCGGTGCCGGGCTTTGGCCCATCCCCTTCCTTCTTGGATGGCCTCCCAGCGCTCGGGGGCGATCGCACCTCCTTTTCTTCGGAGCGGTTCTTTTCCTGTGGTATGCGGTGGAGTTCCAACGTCTTCCCGAACACCCTCTGGTCCCCGGAGGGCCTTCGTATGCGCATCTGGCGGTGATCACGCTGTTCATATGGTTGCTGATCCTCGCCGGCCGGTTCCCCGATTTGGGGTTCACCTTCCGTTGGACATGGGGGGACCTCCGGGCGGTGGCGATGAATTTAACCGGCTTTGCGGCCTTCGCCTTGCCCTTCGGGCTGCTCACCGGTTTCATCGCCCCGGCCCCTACGCTCCCCCGCTTTTTGGAGGCGCTCATCCGCTTGTTGGCGATCTATTTGTTCATCGGGCTCCCGGAGGAGATCTTGTTTCGGGGGACGCTGCACGTCCACTTCCAGCGGGTGCTGGGCTGGCCCCCGTTGCGCACCTTGATTCTCTCCTCCATCTTGTTCGGCCTCGCTCATTTGAATAATCCCCCCAAAGTGGGCTTATACGTGATCCTGGCCACCGTAGCGGGGTTCTTCTACGGGCGGACCTATCTGCAAACGGGGAAGGTGACGGCCGCCGCCCTGGTGCACGCCTTGGTGGATTGGATCTGGAGCGTGTTCTTCGTTTGAGAGCAGGGTTGCTCTGTTGCAAAGATAGGATTCTTTGGGAGGGGTGAGCCGTGTACGCGGCTCATCCCTCCCAGAGATTCTGAGTTGGGTTGAAGATACGCCGTGGGGGAAGTCGGAGGCCCCACCCCCCTTCGTCCCCCCTCCCCACGGCCCGAAGGGCCGTGGGGAGGGGGGAGAAAGATATTTTTGGGGCGAGCCGGGCGCCGAAGGCCCCCAGCTCGCCCCAAAACCCCCAGGGGGTTCATTTTTAGCCCTCGGAAAAATTTTCATCTCCCTCTCAGTGGTCTGAAGGGCCACTGAGAGGAAGATGAACTTTACTGCGCGGGAAAGGGGAGGAAACCGATGCGGGTGATCCGGGGAGGGGTGATCCTGCTCGCCGGTCTGGTCCTGGTGGCCTGTCAGCGCTTGGTGGGAGGCACCCCACACAGCGAAGGGAATCCGAACCGGGGGGAGCTCACGGTGGCGGCGGCCGCCGATCTCCGGGTCGCGATGGAGGAGTTGGTGCGGGTCTATCGGGATCGGACGGGGGTCCGGATCACCGTAAGCTATGGTTCCAGCGGACAGCTGACCCAGCAGATCGAGAACGGCGCGCCCTTCGATCTCTTTCTCTCCGCGGATTGGGGCTACATCGAGCGGCTCCGCCGGGGTGGCCACACCGTGCCGGAGACCGAGCAGCTTTACGCCCGGGGGCGCCTCGCCCTGGTCGCCTCGCCGCGGCTCCCGAAACCCCCTCGTTCCCTCTCGGATTTACTGGACCCGTCTATCCGCTACGTGGCCATCGCGAATCCGGATCATGCGCCTTATGGCCGGGCGGCTCGACAGGCCCTGGAGCATGTGGGGCTCTGGGAGGTGCTGCGGCCGAAGATCGTGTTCGGTGAGAACATCCTTCAAACCTTTCAGTTCGTTCAAACCGGTCAGGCGGACGCGGGCCTGGTGGCGTTGGCGCTGGTGCGATCTGGGGATCTGCCCTGGGTGCTGATCCCTCAGGAATGGCACCAGCCCATCGATCAGGGCCTTGCTGTGCTCCGTCGAACGTCCCAAGAGTCCATCGCCCGAGATTTCGTGGCGTTTATCCTAAGCCCAGAGGGTCAGGCGATCTTGCGCCGATATGGATTCGAAGCCCCAGGAGGATGATCCGTGGATTGGTTCCCGTTTTTCCTCTCCGCCCGAGTGGCCAGCATGGCCACAGGGATCAATTTGGTGCTGGGGATCGTCATGGGGTGGATCCTCGCTCGCAAATCGTTCCCTGGCCGGGATCTGTTCGGGAGCCTCGTGATGATCCCCCTGATCCTTCCCCCGACGGTCTTGGGCTATTATCTGCTGGTGGCGCTAGGTCGATCCAGCCCCATCGGTCAGGCCCTGGAGGCGTTAGGGGTCCCGCTGGTCTTCACGTGGCGGGGCGCGGTGGTCGCTGCGGCGGTTTCCTCGTTTCCCCTGATGGTCCAATCCTGTCGGGCGGCGTTCGAGGGTGTGGATCCCGAACTTGAACAGGTCGCCCGGACGTTAGGCCGATCCGAATGGGGGGTGTTCTGGACGATCACCCTTCCGTTGGCGTGGCGGGGCATCCTGGCGGGCACGATCATGACCTTCGCCCGAGCGCTGGGGGA
>DATMAC010000050.1:0-7540 GCA_035573655.1 Thermoflexus sp. | reverse complement strand
CGCCACCGAAATATGGGGGGTGAGGTCATTGGCCCGCACCATCTCATATCCTCAAAACAAATCCGGACGATAGGGATTTACGTGGTTGGTTTTCTCGCTGAGGCGTTGGGGGCAAAGCCCTTTCGCCTTACCTCCAGAGCTCTGAACGCTTAGGGAGAGACCTGTTTCCCGCTCCCAATTCGCTTAAGGAGGTTCCCGATGGCGCTCTTTCTCGTGGAGAGCCCAATGCCCGTGAGCACGGATCGTTCAGGGATCCAAGCGGCGCTGGATCGGCTGGCAGAAGCGATCCAAGCACGGTCTGGAGCGCTGATCGAAGCGCAGGTGACCAGCGATCGCTCACAGCTCTTTGTTATCCTCGAGGCCCCCGATGAAGCGACGGTCCGCCAAGCGGCCCGGGAGATCGATCTGCCAATCACCCTGGTGAAGACGGTGCGGTTGGTGGGCCAAACCTTGGAGGAGGTTCGGTCCAGTCAGGGGGCTGTGGATTACATCGTGGAATGGAATTTCCCCGCGGGGCTCACAATGGAAGCCTATCTCCAGCGCAAGGCAGCGAATAGCCCGAAGTATGCCCTGGTGCCGGAAGTTCGGTTCCTCCGGACCTATGTTTGTGAGGATATGAGCAAATGCCTCTGTTTCTATGATGCGGAAAATGTAGAGGATGTCCTCAAAGCCCGCCAGGCCGTTGAGGCCCCAGTGGATGCTGTATATCGTGTCGGGTCTGCTGATAAGGAACAACCCTGATTCGGCCTATTCTGGAGGCTATTATCGATGGGTTTGCTCAAAGCAGAGGCCCTTTGCAAGAGCTATATCTCGGGACGTCGGCGGATTCCAGTTTTACGAAACCTCCACCTGGAGGTTCGGAGTGGAGAGGTGGTCTGTATTATCGGGCCGAGCGGGGCCGGCAAGAGCACGCTTCTTCGCCTGTTGGCGGGCCTCGATCGGCCCGATGAAGGGTGGGTCACGTTGAACGGTCGGCCAGTGCAGAGTGGGACCCCAGAACTGGCAGTGATGTTTCAGAATCCTCTGCTGCTGCCTTGGCTGAATGTTCGAGATAATGTGAAGTTCGGCTTACGCTTTCTGCCTGGGTGCAACGCTGCCATCGCACAGGAGCGTGTGGCCATGGCCCTAAGGCAGGTTGGGCTGCTGGCTCTGGCCGACCGACCGGTCACTGTCCTATCCGGAGGGGAGGCCCAGCGGGTGGCCCTGGCTCGGGCCTTGGTCCGACAACCTCGTTTCCTGCTCCTCGATGAGCCCTTCAGCAATTTGGATGTCCCCACCCGACAAGAGTTGAACCAATTGATCCGCCGGCTGGCCCTCACCGAGGGGGTAGGGGTGGTGCTCGTGACCCACGACCTCGAAGAAGCCCTTCATCTGGGGGATCGCTTGCTGCTCCTCTCCCCACAGACCGGCAATTTCATTCGGGAATATCATCCCAGGGATTGCGTCCATAGCCTTGCACGCCATCGATTGCAAGAAGAGCTCACCGCCGCTTTGTGGGCTTTACGGGCGAGGGAACCCATGAGCTCGTCTCAAAACCCTTAGGAGTTACGCGGTGGACTTCCTCGTGGGGTTTTGGGGGTAGGGTCCCTCCACCTCTCCCCACGAGCCCCGAATCACATAACTCCACCCCTTCTCTCGCAGGGCGGGGATAGGGAAAGATCTTCCCGATCTCCATCAGGAAAGTATCCGGAAGCGACGTTTTATAGAGCTGACTGAGGGGGAAGACCATGCAGCTAACACGCCGCCGCTTTTTAAAACAAGGAGCGATGTTCCTCGGGCTCAGCTTGCTCGGCTGCCGTAAAGGCCGTAAAGGCTTCATGCCGCCTGAAGCTGGGCGTGAGGTTTCTCCGTTCTCGAGGCCGGATGATGAACGGCTACGGATCGGCTATCTCCCCATCACGGATGCTTCAGCCCTGCTTGCTGCCGATGCCTTGGGCTATTATCGGGCCGAGGGGCTCAAGGCCGAACCTCCCATTCTGTTTCGGGGGTGGTCCCAGATTGTTGAGGCCTTCCAAGCGGGACAAGTCGATGTCATTCATCTGTTGATGCCGACAGCGGTCTGGATGCGCTACTTCCGTCATTTTCCGGTCAAGGTGGTCGCTTGGAATCACACCAATGGCTCTGCCTTCACGGTGCGGACGACCCTTCAAGGGCTGGCCGATTTGGCGGGTCGAACCGTCGCCGTCCCGTTTTGGTACTCAATCCACAACATCCTCATCCAGATGCTCATTCGCCAAGCAGGGTTGGAACCGGTCCTGGGGGGCACGGCGCAGCCCAGTGCGCGCCAGGTCAAGCTGGTGGTGATGCCTCCCCCTGATATGGTGCCCGCCCTAGCTGCCCGTCAGATCGAAGGCTTCATCGTGGCTGATCCGTTTAACGCCCTGGCCGAGATTAAAGGTGCAGGACGGATCTTCCGCTTCAGTGGCGATATATGGCGGGATCACGCCTGCTGCGTGGTTGTAATGCGGGAGGACGATCTCCAACGACGGCCGGATTGGGCCCAGGCAGTGATCCGGGCCATCGTCCATGCCCAACTCTGGTTACGGGCGAATCGGAAAGAAGCCCCTCGGATACTCAGCCGATACCTACCCCAACCGGTGGAGGCGATCGACCGGGTCTTCAATGCGCCGCTGGAGCCCTACGTGGCCGCTGGAGCGATCCGACACCCGGACTGGCAACCTCGCTGGATCGACTTCCAACCCTATCCGTATCCCTCATACACCGTTGCCCTGATTCAGGCCCTGCAACAGACCGCGGTAGAAGGGGAGACAGAGTTTTTGCGAAATCTGGATCCCCAGTGGGTGGCCCAGGATTTGGTGGAAGAGCGATTGGTTCGCCGGGCGGTGGAGGAGATCGGCGGACCATCGGTCTTCGAACAGCCAGCGGGATGGCAACGCCCGGAGGTGATCGATGTCTAAGGCTCACGCCCTTGTCATCCCCCTGAGCTGGGGTTTCCTAAGGATACTAAGGCTGAAGGTTCTCCCAGCCCTCGTCGGGTTGGGGGTTTTTATGGGCCTTTGGTGGATAGCGACCAGCATGTTGGAGATAGCTCCGCGAGCTCTCTTCCGGAGCTTTTCGCCTCAAGAAGCTATACCGACCTTCTGGCAACTGATGATGAGTGGGACCCTGGTGACTCATGGGCTGCTTAGTCTGCGTCGGGTTCTGATCGGACTGGCTATCGCCATCACGATAGGGATCCCAGGGGGGTTGGTCCTGGGTCTCAGCCCGGAGATCGAGCGGGTCATGGCGCTTCCGTTACAAGTTCTGCGCACAGTGTCACCCCTGTCCTGGATGCCCCTAGCGATCATCCTGATCGGCATTGGCGATTCAGCGGTGATTTTCCTGATCGCTATCTCCGCCATCTGGCCGATCCTCTTTAACACGGCAACAGGGGTACGTCGGCTGGAGCCCGGCTGGATGCTGATGGCCCGCAGTGTGGGGGCGCGAGGCCTTCAGATCATCGGCCACGTCGTGCTTCCCGCCATCCTGCCGCAGATCATAGGGGGCATCCGCTTGGCGGTCGGCTTGGCATGGATCGTGCTGGTTCCAGCGGAGATGCTGGGGGTCACCAGCGGGTTAGGGTATTTCTTGCTCGATACGCGGGACCGATTGGCTTACTCAGAGCTTGTGGCCACCATCCTGGCGATCGGCTTGATCGGGCTGGCGTTGGACTTCGGAGTCCGATGGGCGATGACGAGGCTCCCCGGAGGTAATTGGTGATGCATTGGGTTCGGGCAGGGGTTCCGGAAGGGCTGCATCAGATTCGGTGTGAGGTCCTGATCATCGGGGGAGGGATCGCTGGATTGATGGCTGCCCGATCGGCGGCCCGTCGCGCTCGAACGATCCTGGTGGCTAAAGGGTTTGCGGGGGCCGATGGGGTGAGCCCCTTCGCCGGCGGCGTGGTCCTCTACCTCCTACCTGACGATGATTGGGAGGCCTTCTGGGCTGAGCATGTCCGTATTTCAGAAGGTCTGATTCATCCCGAAGCCGTTCGACGGACAGTGGAGATGAACACACGGCTTCTGGGACAGTTGGTGGCTTTGGGGGCGCCGGTCGAACGCCTCCCGGATGGGCAACCTCGGCGTCGATGGCTTCCTGCAGCGGGGCGGCGGCACGTTCCCCGGCTTGGGCTATCCAGTGTGGAGTTCGCTCGCTTCCTGCGGCAGGAGGCCCTCCGCGCGGGTGCGCGCATCCTCGACCAGAGCACGATCCTTCGGCTTCGGCCTGCTCCGGAAGGAGGTTTCTGGGCTGTAGGGATCCGTCGCCAGAAGGGAGTGCCCCTGGCCATCCACGCCCGCGCCGTTGTCCTAGCTACCGGGGGGTGCGCATGGCGGGGGGCTCATATGGGATTACAAAGCGCGATGGGAGATGGGCTGGCCCTTGGGCTGGATGCGGGCGCATCGTTGGCCGGAATGGAGTTCTGCACGAGTTATCTGGCCACCTGCAGTCTCTTCGACACCCACGGGCAGGATCTTCTACTCGGGCTGGGAGGGCGTTTACGGAATCGCTTGGGAGAGGACATCTTGGCCCGCTACGGGGTCCCCTATCCGGCCCCGCCTCATCTCACGGCGATGGCGATGCTCAGCGAGCTGGTAGCCGGCCGTGGGCCGATCGTGATGGACCTTCGGGGGATCGATCCTCAGGCGCGCCAAGAGTGGGAGCGTCAATTCCCTTTGGTCGTCCGGGGGCTTCAGCGCACCGGTGTCGACGTGTTCGCCCAGCCCGTAGCCTGGATTCCAGGGTTCATCGGGTCCATCGCGGGCAGTGGAGGACTTCATATCCTCAACCTCGCCGGAGCCACCGAGGTTCCAGGATTGTTTGCCGCTGGGGATACAGCGGCTCGCATGGCCGTGATTGGAGCAGGAAGTGGGATTACGTTCCTGAACTTGGCATGGGCGTTAGCCAGCGGACACTGGGTTGGGCATGCGGCGGCGAGTGCAGCTCGTGGTAGTGAAACACTCGATGGGCCGGCAGGGTTGGAGCCTGCTGAATCCCTCCTCGCGTCGATCCTTGCTCCCTTGGATCCGACCGCCCCCGAGTTGGAAAGCCGAGCCTGTCTGACAGAGATACTGAAGACCCTGCAGAAGCTTGTGGTGGACCCTACGTACAACTTCTTCCGAACCGGCCCTCGGCTGCGGGAAGCTGAAACCTGCGTCTTAGAGCTATGGGAGCGTCTGATGGCTGTTCGGGTCCCTACGTGGCATGAATTGGTGCGCTGGCATGAGCTGCGAAGCGCTCTTCTGGCTGCGCGAGCGATGTTTCAAAGCGCCCAGGCCCGGTTGGAAACCCGAGGCTGGCATCGCCGCCTGGATTTTCCCCATCCGAACCCTCAATATGCTGATCTCTGGTTCATCGCGCGCAGGGGAAGCGAGCCTTTCCCAGCCTTGCCATGCTTCACGATCGCCGCAGCGCCCTTGAGCGATCCCCAGACCTTTCAACCCTGGGCCCCGGAGGAGGGCGAGGATGATTGACAAGGTGGATCCAGCCCGGTGTGTGGGCTGCGAACTATGTGTGAAAGTATGCCCGGTCGATGTGCTCCGAATGCAGGCCGATGATAACGGAAAGCTGAAAGCGGTGATCGTGTATCGCGAGGAGTGTCAGAGCTGTTTCCTATGTGAACTGTACTGCCCGACCGACGCGATCTATGTGGGCCCGGATCGAAGCCCATTGCACGCGGTATGGATGCCAGAGTTTGCCATCAGCTTCTCTAAGCTTATTTAAACCTCCTACTGGAGTATGGGCTTCAGGAGGTGGCTATGGTTCTCTGGAAACCGGACCCGAGTTTCTATCCCTCCCCACGGCTGGCCATGCAGGCGCCCCCCGAGCGTCTCGCTTATGTAGCGACGATCAACCCGAATCCTGATGGGCGGCCTGACGCCATCGCGGTGGTGGATGTGGACCCCCACTCGCCGACCTACGGCCGCGTGGTGGGCCGGGCCGAGCTTCCTTACCCAGGCGATGAGCTTCACCACTTCGGATGGAATGCCTGCAGTTCCGCTCTGTGCCCTTACGCGCCCCACCCCCATGTGGAACGCCGTTACCTGGTCGTCCCAGGCCTGCGATCCTCCCGCCTCTATATCCTGGACACGAAGCCGGACCCCCGTAACCCGCGGGTGGTGAAAGTGATCGAGCCGGAGGAGGTGTTCAATCGGGCGGGCTACTCACGACCTCACACGGTGCATTGTGGACCCGATGGCATCTACATAAGCGCCCTGGGGAGGCCGGACGGGGATGGGCCGGGAGGGATCTTCGTGCTCGATCATTACACCTTCGAGGTCCTGGGGCCCTGGGAGGTGGATCGGGGGCCTCAGTTCCTGGCCTACGATTTCTGGTGGCACCTGGGCCACGACGTGATGATCACCAGCGAATGGGGCACACCCCGCATGGTAGAGAACGGGGTGGATGTGGAGGCCCTGCTCAATGGCCGCTACGGCCACCGGCTCCACATCTGGGATCTGCGGCGTCGCAAGCATATGCAGGTCCTGGATCTTGGGGCGGAGCATCAGATGGTTCTGGAGCTCCGGCCGGCCCACGACCCCACGAAGGCCTATGGCTTTGCAGGGGTGGTCCTCTCCCTCAAAGACCTGTCCGCCTCGGTCTGGCTTTGGCATGGGGAGAACGGGGCTTGGTCTGTCCGTAAGGTGATCGAGATCCCGGCGGAGCCGGCGGATCCCGAGAAGCTCCCGCCGATCTTAAAGGACTTTAAAGTCATCCCCCCATTGGTGACCGACATCAACCTCTCGCTGGACGATCGGTTCTTATATGTGTCGTGCTGGGGCACGGGGGAGCTCCGCCAATACGATGTCTCTGACCCCTTCCACCCGAAGCTGACGGGGTTGGTGCGCCTGGGGGGGATCGTCGCCCGCGCGCCGCATCCAAGGGATCCGGCGCGGCCTCTGAACGGAGGGCCGCAGATGGTGGAGGTCAGCCGGGACGGCCGCCGGGTATATGTGACGAACTCCCTTTACCTGCCTTGGGACCCAATCTTCTATCCGGATGGCATCCGGGGGTGGCTGGCTAAGCTGGACGTAGGCCCGGACGGCGGGTTAACGGTGGATCCGGCGTTCTTCGTGGAGTTCGGCGATTACCGGCCCCATCAGGTCCGGCTGGAGGGCGGAGATGCCTCCTCGGACTCCTTCTGCTATCCATGAGCCATGGGGGAGGGAGCCAGCGTGGCGCCGTGGCTTGCACTCTTCGGGTTGGGGGCATATCACGGCCTGAACCCGGGGATGGGATGGCTCTTCGCCCTCGCCTTGGGCCTGCAGGAGCGTCGGCGGCGGGCGCTCCTGCAGGCCCTGGTTTCCATCGCACTTGGCCATCTCCTTGCAGTCGGCCTGGTGGCCCTCCTGGCTGTCCTCCTCCAGGGCCTCCTGCCCCTTGGCATGTTGCGCGGGGGGGCTGCTCTGATCCTGCTAGCCATCGGGATCTATCGAGGGGTCCGCGCCCGGCACCCTCATTGGGTGGGCTTGCGGGTGGGGTTCCGGGATCTTGTGGCTTGGTCGACCCTGATGGCTTCCAGCCACGGGGCCGGCCTGATGCT
>DATMAC010000049.1:0-11888 GCA_035573655.1 Thermoflexus sp. | reverse complement strand
ATTTCGTTGCGGCGGCGAAACCGCCGCAACGAAATCCGTTGCCCTACGGAGCTTCAGGCTCTGGAAGGCTCAGATAGGATTCCGCCACCCACCCCTCCATGGCTCCATCCTCCGTCCGAACCCGACGCCAGCGCAGACCATCCGCATCCACCGATTCCGGGAAAACCCAAACAGAACTCCCCTCGGCCAGCACGGTGACGACCGCATAGAGCAGCCCAGGCCCTTCCCGAAGCCGCAAGCCCACCCCCCCGGTTCCCGTCACCACAGCCCGTTGCGCAATGGGCGTTGGGGTGGGGGTGAAAGAAGGCACAGGCGTGAGACCGGGGATCGGAGAACGAGTGAACAGGATCACCCGGGCCGTCCCCGGCGGGGGAGGCTGGCGGGCTGCGGGTCGAAGCTGAGCGAGCCCTATCAAAAGCCCCACCAGAAGGAGCAAGCCGGCGGCCAGGCCGATCCAGGTTTTCCGCATGTCATGAGCTTCCCCAGAACGGTGGTCGCTCCAGGCGCCAGAGGGCCCAGAGCGCCGTCCCGCCCACGAGGCCTCCGATGAGGTAGCTCTCCACCGCCCCGGCCATGGCGATGAACAACGCCAGGGCCCCCAGCGCCGCCTGGGCTAGATAGAGCGTGAGAACGGCCTCCCGATAGGTCATCCCGGCCCGCGCCAGTCGATGGGAGAGATGATCTTTTCCCGGCGAAGTGAGCGGGTTCAAGCCCCGACGCAGGCGCGAGAGGACCACCAACACGGTGTCGAAGATCGGAATCCCCAGGACCAACACCGGAACCATCCAGGTGACGAAAGCGACGTTATGGGGGAAGCGCAACTTGATCCCCAGCACGGCCATTAGGAAGCCAAGGAACATGCTCCCCGCATCTCCCATAAAAATCGAGGCCGGATTGAAGTTATAGCGCAGGAAGCCGATACATGCGCCCAACACGGCGGCCGAGAGAGCACCCACCAGATACTGGCCGTTTAAAGCCGCCAGAAGCAGGAAAAACGCCGCCGAGACGGCACCGATCCCCCCGGAGAGGCCGTCCATATTGTCGATCAAATTAAACGCATTGGTGATCCCTACCAGCCAGAGTAATGTGACGAGGACATTAAGAACCGGCCAGGGGAAGAGAGAGACCATCACCCCTGTGGCCATCACGATCCCCGCAACGGCGATCTGGCCCATGAGTTTGATCAGCGGGCGCAGCCCCCAACGGTCATCCCAGATCCCCAAAAAGGAGATCGCCGTGGCTCCCACCAAAACCCCTACCAATTGGGGAAGGTTGTAGCGATCCTCAAACACCAACAGGGCGATCAGGACGGCCAGGTAAAGCGCTGCACCGCCCAGCAACGGGATCGGGCGCGTGTGGAGTTTGCGCGGAGCGGGACGATCGACCATCCCAATCCGTAAAGCCACCGCTCGGGCCACCGGCGTGGATAGCAGCGCGATCACCGTTGCGCTGAGCAAAATGAGCAACCAGATCGTCTGTGCCCTCATCGGATCTCAATTCGGTAGAATAAGTTAGGAATTACGCCGTTCGGGCCCGCGAGGGGAGGCGGAAGGGTCCCACCCCCTGGATCCTCTCCCCCCACGTCCCAAAGGGCCGTGGGGGGAGAGGATCAAAACCTTTTTTGGGCGGAGCCGGACGCCGAAGGCGTCCGGCTCCGCCCAAAAAACCCCCACGAAGAAATCCACCGCGTAACTCCGACTACGTTTAACGGCAAACTTGTAGGCTCACCCCATCGACCACTGCAGCGCTGCCCAACCCCCTCCCATTATTGTAAACGCCAATGGTGAGTGTAACGATTTGCCCCACATAGGGCGTCAAATCCAGCGTAACCGCCCCCCACGTCCCGGTGTTCGCCCGATCGACCAGCAAGGGTACCCACTCGTTGCGGGCGTTCCGGAAGCCAATGTAAAAACGATCCTCGCTTTCCTGAATTTGAGGAAGACGCCATAAGGTGAGCGTCGCCTGACGCCCGTCCAAGTTCACCCGCTGCCAGAGGGTTGCATAGGAAGCGGAAGCCGCCTGGAGGTCGCCCAGACGGACAGCCCATTGGCCCTCATACACCGGGCTCTGCACCCGCGCGATGGGGGCGCTGGGGTTCAAGATCTCCCACGTCCCGGCCAGATCCGTTTCGAACCCCCCGTTGCGCAATCGCTCTTCACACGCGGGGGGCGGCGGAGATCCTCCTTCATTCGTTCCCCGCAGAACGAGCGGCAAGTAAACGGTGGAACCTCGAGCCCCCGCCGCGACATAAAACAGCACCGGGGACGGCGTCCCGGAGAGGTTGCCGGCGGCGTCGAACGCCGCCACCGTCCATTGATAGGCTCCCGGAGCTAGGTTGGCCAGGAAGACGTTGGCGGTCACGGTGAAGCGGCTGCTGTTGATGATCAGCACATATCCAGCCGGGACCTCCGATCCGGTGGGCGCCCACTCGAATCGGATGGGGGGCGTATAGGTGGCCGTCACGGTGGGGGTGATCAGCGTGGGCACCCCGGGCGGCGTGCGGTCTAACGTAAAGGTCACAGCGGCTGGCGTAGGATCCACCGCTGTTCCCCGCACCGCCCGGGCCAGCACCCCATACGTCCCATCCGCCAGATCCGAAGGCGGGGTCCAGGACCAGGAGAGCCGCCCCGCTGCAGTCAGCCAGACCGGCCCCGCGCCCCATCCGGTCCCCGTCCACCACTGTTGATCCGCCGTCCGTTGTAGCGCCACCTGAACCCCAGCGATGTCCGCAGGGGAAGCCGTGCCGGCGATCACCGGGATCTGATTGAGCAGCGCGTTCGGCGCCGGAGCCGTGATGGTCGTCTCGAGAGGCGCCCCACACGCCATCATGGCATTCAACAGCCGGGAGAGAAGCGCCGACCGGGCACTCATCGGCCAGGCGCTTTCCAAAGGGAAGCCGAAGACCACGACCTGCGGGCACGGCGCACCGTAGAGGGTGGCCGCCCCCCGTCCATCCGGATACTGCATCAGGATCTGAGCCTCCCGCCCGGGAGCCAACACTTCCGGGGTGGTCACCCGGTGGCTCCCCATTGTCCCATCGTCGAGGGTCAGCTCACCGATGCCATCCAGCAAGCCCCCCGAGGTCGGGCGGACGGTCCGGGTGCCCGCGTCGTCGGCGAGAAAGCCTGCCCGCAACAGATCGCTCAGGAAGCTTGGATCCCGCTGGCTGAGGTCCTGGCCAACGTTCGAGCCGCTCAAGATCAGCCGCCCCCCCTGGGCCAAGAAATCCCGCAACTTCGCCCGCGCTCCATCCTCCAATGTAGGCACCGAAACTCCCTCCTCCCCCAGCAGCCAGATCACCACCGGATAGGCCTGCAAGTCCACGGCCCCAATGGAGACCCCCTCATCCGTAGCCCCGTCGAACGGCGTGGAAAGCCCGCGTCCCACCCCCGCGATGGCATCGAAGCTGTTCATGCGGGCGATCGGCATGCGCGTCACCGTCCCCAGGCTTCCCCCGAGGTTCTCGATGGGGCGCATGGCCGCGTCTAAACGATCGAAGCCGTCCACCAGCAGCACGCGCGGCGCGCCCCACGGCCCCACGCGCACCCCGACCACCGGAGTGGGGAAGGATTCGCCACCTGCGTTCAGACCGGTCACGCGGAAGAACAGCATGGTGCCCTCCGGCAGGCCGGAGAGCGTATAGGATGTGCTGTTGACGACCACTCCATCACTCCAGGCGAAGCCGTCGGTGCTGGTGTAGACCTTATAGGCCGTGGCCGGATGGCCCAGGAGCCTGCCGCCATCGCTGGGGGAGGGCTGCCAGGAGAGGGTCACCTGGCCAGGCCCGGTCTGGCGGGCGACCGGCGCTTGGGGTGGCTCCGGAAGAAAGACCGGCGAACGGCCATCCCGCTGGGCGTAGTAGCGCACGATTCCCTTGTAAATCGCGCGGGCCACTAACAGCGCGAACCGGGGATCCCTCAGCGCGGCCGCGTCCTGTGGGTTGTCGTGGAAGGCCGCCTCCAGCAGGACGCCCGGCATCGTGGAGAGCAGGCGCAATTCCCCTAAGTTGGCCTGCTTCTTCCCCCGGTCGATCCAATTCGGATCCCATCCGGCTCGGATGTCCTGGATCACCTGGGTGTGCACCGCGTCCTGGAGTTCCAGGGTCCCGGGCGCACGCCGGTAGTTCGGATCACTGTTATCATAGACATAGGATTCTGTTCCTCGAATCGTCCCGTTATAACCATTGGTGTGGAACGAGAAATACACCGGATCATCGAAGGGTTCGCGTTCCCACTCCGCATAGCGGGGGCGGGCAGTCACATCATCGATTTGGTCCCCGCACGCACTGTAGGTGGAGCACTGAAAGGGATCGTAAACCGAAGGCGGAGCACCCTGGTATTTCGCCCAATAGCGAGCTGCCTCCTCCCAGCGAGGCCGTCCGCTCGGCCCCGGGCTCGGAGGTGGCCCATCGCCGGTCACCGTCCCCATCCCCCCGCCGATCCGAACCGCATCCGCCACCACCACGTGATTCAGGTTCTCCGAGCGATCGGTCCGGTTGGTGAGGATCACCCGGGCAGGCTGCCCGCCCCGGAATGGAAAGGAGCCGAGATAGCGCCACGTGTAGCCATGGCCCTGTTGGTTGATCCGGACCTCCGTGCGCCCACCTGCGTGCTCGATCAAAAATTGCGCATCGGTGCTCCGATTGGAACCGCTGGTGTACCAGACGTAAACCGCATATACGCCATCCCGCGGTGGCGTCAAGGTCCAGATGGCCTGCGCGGTGGCCGTGCCCAGGGCCGTCAAAGCCGTGCGGTAGGTGCCGCCGTTATAACCCGGGAGGGTTCCGGGAGACCACGCTCCCTGTTCTTGATAGACTTGGGGGTTGTCGTTGTCAGCGATCCCCTCCCAAAGGTTCATATCCCGCTCCCGGACCGGCCAGACATCCGCACCAGCATTGTAGAGATACTGAATCAAAAACTGGTTGACGACCTCCGCGTTGTTGAGGTCCTCCACGATCCCGTTGGTGTTCCCTCGTTGGGTCAGCCAGCGGTTGCCGGGAGCGTACCAATACCAGCCATGGCCGGCGCTGAGGTAGATGGCTTTCCCGCTGAGGAAGCCTTGGGCCTGGGGGCGGCTATACCCCGGCGGCTGGCCGGCGGCGCTCATCGGCGCCAGAGGCTCCCCACTGGCCTTCGCCAGCTCCGCCGGCTTGTTCACCGGGGGAGGTTCCCCCAGGAACCACGAGAGCGCATAGAACCGGCCGTCCACCGGGTTCCGGGCCATCAGCTGCACGTTCTGGACCCCGAAAGGCTCCAGATGTCGCAGGAAGAGATAGACGGCCTGATCCACTGCCCACGGGCTTAAGGCCGGATCCCCTTCGCTTGCGCGCTCCAGATATGGGGCAGGCAGCTCCAGGTAAACGGTGAGCACGCTCCCCGACCACTGGAAGCTGGCCACCCGGGACCCGGCGGGCAGCGGGGACCACAGGCCGGAGGCCCGCTCCTCAGCGGTTGGTCCGGCGGCCAGGGCTTGAAGGCGTAGGGAGACGCGATCGGTAATCGTGGCCGCACCCTGGGGAAAGAAGCGGGAGACACAACGAACCCGGCTATCCAGGGGATCCGTGTAAAAGCAAATCGAGGAAGCTTCCTGTTGAGGACGAGTGACGGCGGCGAGGCCGTGCCACGTTAGCCCCAAGCCCAGAAGGACCAAGAGCCCAAGGCCCCATATCAGCGGAAGGAGGATCCACCGCTTTCCTCGCGATAGCCCTCCGAGCGCTCTGGATCGTTCTAGGGGGATCCCCATGGTCAATGCCCCCTCTCGACCTCGCATCCGGTGTGGAATTGGATGGTTCTCAATGAGTGTAACCGGGGTAGAGACAGAGGGCAAACGGGGATCCCACGCCATCCGTTCG
Organism: Thermoflexus sp.; assembly: GCA_035573655.1. Lineage (GTDB taxonomy): Bacteria > Chloroflexota > Anaerolineae > Thermoflexales > Thermoflexaceae > Thermoflexus. The sequence continues at coordinate 6,037 of DATMAC010000049.1, read as the reverse complement.
GCCATCCCCGATCGCCAGGGCGAACAGGCCCCCAGGTTAGACTGGAGGATCCAACTCGCCCCAGCGGATGGATCTTCCCAGGGGGAAATGTTTGAGGGCGGAGCGGCGCGCCTTTAGCATCCCGTTCCGCCCCCAAAGCTCCCTGCTGGAAAACCAACGGCGTAACTCCGAAGAGATAGATGTGGGTCGAAAGCGGGTTGACCAGTGAGCCGAACCCTCACGCTCGAGGCCGTCCGATCTCATAGCTCACATTGCGCGCCTCAAAGAAGTTCACCTGCTCCGGGAGATCGATCTCAATGGCCAGCCACCGGAAGGGATTGGGAGTGTGAAACTGGGCGCCCAACCCCAATTCCTCCAGGCGCCGGTCCGCCACATAGCGCACGTAAGCGTTCAGGGACTCTGCGTTGAGACCCAGGATCGGCTGGGGCAGGAGAGCCCGGTTGTATGCTTCCTCCAAAGCCACCGCCTCGAGAATCATCCCCCGTAAAATCTCTGCCAACTCCGGCGTTCGTACCTCGGGATATTCCTGGAGGAAAGTCAGGATGAGATGAACGCCAAACGATAGGTGGAGGCTCTCATCCTTCAACACCCAGTCGATAATCGTGTTCAAGCCCCGCAGCAGGTTACGCCGCCGGAAAGACAAGGCGAAGGCGAACCCCGAGTAGAAAAAGATGCCCTCCAGCACAACGAAGAAGCCCACCAGGTTGCGTAACAGTCGCTGCCGACCCTCCCGCGTGCTCAGGTCCAGGCCCGGCGCCAGGATCTCTTGCGCGAGCTGGCGCTGGAATGCCGCCTTCGCGGCCACCGCCGGATGGCCCTCCAGCATTCCGAACACCCGTTCCCGATCCACCGGCAACGTCTTAATCACATATTCAAAGGCCATCGTGTGATTCGCTTCCTCCCATGCCTGGCGGGCGAGGTAGAGCCGGATCTCAGGGGCGGTGAGGTGAGGATAAAGGGCGAGGAGCAAGTTGTTGGTCACCAACGATTCCATAGGATTGAAGAACCCGAGAAGGATCTCCACGGCTCGCCGTTCCTCCGCGCTCAGCCGCTCGTGCCAATCCTGGACATCGTCGTGGAGCGGGGCTTCCTCGGGAAACCAGGTGTTGCGCTTGGCCTGCTGGACGTGAGCGTAAGCCCACGGGTAGCGCAATGGGAACAACCGCAGGGGTTCCACCGGGTCGCCACCGATCAACCCTTGGGCAGATCGCATAGGCACACCTCCTTAACTATGATGGGAATCGCATTCTGATGGCGGGCCTCCTTTCCGGATTTCCGGTCGAGACCTGCGCGCTGCGAAGAGGTTTGCCCTAACCATGGCAGGCCGCCCAGCCGACGGTGCTGCTTCATCAACGCAGTCAGTTTTCTTCGAGGGTTTGGGAGCTGAGCCGCACGCTGAGGGATGGTGAGGCCAACGGCCCTTCCCCTTTCTCCTCTCTCCCCACGGTCCCTTGGGCCGTGGGGAGAGAGGAGAAAAGATATTCTGGTGGCGAGCCGGGCGCCGAAGGTGCCCGGCTCGCCACCCACCCCCCGGAGGACCAAAACGAGAAAGCCGATCTGGATGAGGCACTACTGGCAGGCTTCACAAGCGCCATCCACGGCACATGTGGCATCGGCCTGCAACTCAGCCTCCATCGCTTCAACCCAGCGCGGGCGCTCCACGGCCTTGTTCACCCGCACCGTCGCAGGCTCGACCCGCATCCGAGGCATCACGTAGCAGTAATAGGTCGCCTTCAGGCCCATCTCCCAGGCCTTTTGATAAACCTCCTCCAGCTCCGCGGGGGTCTGGACGGTGAAATAAAGGCTGCGGCTGATGCCCATATCCACCCACTTCTGGGCTCGAGCCGTGGCTGCCAACAGCGCCTCCGGCTGGATCTGAAAGGCAGTGGGAAAGCGCCGACGCACAGGCTCCGGGATCTCCTCAACGGGCATTACATCCCCTTGAGTCTCCACCAACCGCTCCCGCACCTGCGCCCAAAGCCCCAACTCCTTCAGGACCTCGACCAAGACCGGGTTAAATTCCATGAAACGTCCGGAGAGGGTGGAGCGGACGAACAGGTTGCTGAAATAGGGATCCATGCTCGGGCTGGTTCCTGCGATCAGGGCGATCGTCGCGGTGGGGGCGATGGCCATCACCGTACCGTTACGGATCCCCCGGCGCACCTCCCCCCGCAAGCTCTCCCAATCAAGCCGTTGACGACGATCCACCAGGACGGGCATCCCCCGGCTTCGCTCTAAGTCCTCTACGGTTTCAAAGGGGAAACGGCCCTTGGACCATTCGCTGCCCTCGAAGCGCGGGAAGGGACCCCGTTCCCGAGCCAAGGTGACGCTGGAGCGGATTGCGTGATAGGAAAGGAACTCCACAATGTGATCGGCATGTTCCGCTGCTTCTGGATCATTGAAGGAGAGACCCCAGCGGGCCAACAGCTCCGCAAAGCCCATCAGGCCCAACCCCACCGGACGGTTCAAGAGGTTGCTGCGCCGAGCCCGTTCGTCGGGATAGAGGTTCAGATCGATCGCGTTGTCCAGCCCGCGCACAGCGATCTCCACCGTTCGGGCCAGCTCCGCTTCATCCAACCCGCCGTCGGGGCGGAGGTGGCGGACCAGGTTGACGCTGGCCAGGTTGCACACCGCGATCTCATCGCGGTTCGTGGGAAGAGCAACCTCGGTACACAAGTTGAGGGAATGAATGACGCCGGCATGGCGCAGCATGCTACGCAGGTTGGCGCTGTCTTTGAAGGTGATCCAGGGGTGACCCGTCTCCATCAGGGCCGCTAAGATCTTCCGGTAAAGCTCCCGCGCCCGCACCTTCCGCCACGCCCGGCGGGGGATCTGCCCACGCTCCGCTTGCTCGATATAGGCTTCGTAGCGCTGGCGAAATGCTTCCCCATACAAATCGACCAGGTCGCCGGTATACATTGGGTCGAAGAGATACCAGTCGGCGTCGCTGATCACCCGCTCCATGAACACGTCGGGGATCCAGAGGGCAGTGTCCAGAGAAGGAGTACGCTGGTAGGGGTCCCCCGTATTGCGGCGCAGGTCCAGGAAAGCCTCGATCTCCAGGTGCCACGGCTCCAGGTAGACGGCCATGGTTCCCCGCCGTCGTCCCCCCTGGTTGATGGCGTGGATGAGGGCGTCATAGAGATGCATGAAGGGAACAAGGCCGCCGCTGCGGCCGTTAATGCCCCGCACCGGAGCGCCGACCGCTCGAAGGCGGGTCACCGAAGCTCCAATCCCTCCGGCGTATTTCGCCAGCATCCCGAAAGCAGCCGCGGCTTCCAGGATATGGTCCAGACTGTCGTAAACCTCGTAGAGATAGCACGAGGCTAACTGATGATGGGGAGTTCCGCTATTGAAAAGGGTTGGTGTGCTGGGCAGGTAGCGCAAGGTGCTGATCCGTTCGTAGAAACGCAGGGCCCAACCCTCGCGGTCGTCTTCGGCCAGCGCCAATCCCATCGCCACCCGCATCCACATGGCCTGAGGCGGCTCCAGCACCTGCCGAGTTTCCGGGTCCCGCACGAGGTAACGGTCATAGAGGGTGAGCAGTCCCGCGTAGGGAAGCAGGGCATCCCGGCTCGGATCGAGGGCACGGGCCAGGCGCTCGAGATCGAAGCGGAGCAACTCCGGATGCAGGACCCCGCGGGCCACGCCGTCGTGGATATACTGAGGGAACCAGCGGGCGTAATCGAGATCCTCGGATCCGGTGGCCTCCAGAAGAATACGCCGTCGCAACAGGACCGCGGCTGCCCGCTCCCAAATCGGATCCTCCACAATGCGCTGGGCGGCGAGCAGGATCAATCCCTCTAAAGCTTGGAGCGGATCCAGCCGGTCCAACATGCCCTCGAGCGCTTCGGCAGAAATCTGCGCCTGTAAAGGCTCAGGGAGGCCGGACGCATGAAGCCAGCGCTGGAGAGCCTCCACGCCATGGACGCTCGTCCGCACGCCCATGATCTCCTCCTGATAGGGGATCAGATCGTGCGGGAAACAGCCGGCCGGGGCCCCATGGTGGGTCCCCACGTGGATTCCTTCGTCCTATCGCCCTCCCGCGAGGCGATAGGCAGGGCTGGGGCGATGGGCCGGTCTTCGGGCTCCCGGATCCACCTACTCACCGCGCCTTCCCAGGAGGGATCCCTCCCAGTGGCGTGTCGTGCGGCGATCAGGGGGGGCCGCACCTAGCGGCTTTCGTCCCCGGTTACCGCTGCGGGGCAGCGCCGGTTTTCCACCGGACTTCCCGTCACCCATCTGCCTTCTCTTCCCGGCCTTACCGGCAATTATATGCGAGGCAAGTCCATTGTCAAGGGATATGCGCGCGGTGGTTCCCTCCACTGATACCGGGAAACGAGTCCTCGAGCATCCTTCCCGCTGCTCAAGGTAGAACTGAGAGGTCATCGACGGCCTCAGATCCGCTACCAAGATACGGGGGAGGTGGGCAAGTGACTATGGGGCAACGACCATTCCAAAGTCAAAGCCTCTCGCTGATGGAGGGATGGGAAGACGCTGAAGGAACGACCTCCGGCCCCGAGTGGAAACGACAGAAAGAGGTGGGGCGGGAATGATCCGCCCCACCTCCCTTGCGTTTTCTTCGCTAAGGCTAGTCCGCCTCAGCTGCGCTGCCATCCCCTCCCGCGATGGCGGGCTGGAGCTCCGGCAGGGGCTCCCACCGTCCGACCAGCCGTTCAGCGACCTCCGGAAGCGTCGTGTATTCCATTTCCTCCATCGGCAGGCGGTGAGGCTCGAAGGGACCGTGGCGTCGGAAATGATCGGCGATCACATTGCACAGCCGCCGCGCCTCATCGAAGGCCGGATCGTCGAACATATCCCGCGGGCCGACCAACCGGCCGTCGGCCAGTTGGAAGCCCAGGGCCACCACCCGAGGCGGGCCGTCGAAGCGGGTGCACTTGGCGTATTGCAAGGGGACCGGCATCAGCGGCCCGTAGTGGGAGCCGCGCATCCAGCCCTCCACAATGTGGGGCGTCGTGAAGGGTTCCAGGATCTCCCCCACGGCGGGGAAGATCCCCTGCGCCCGCACGATGCAGACCGGGTCATCCTTCCCCACGTAATGCCCCGCGATCAGGGAGAGCCGTTCCGTTGAGGAGACCGCGGCGATCTCCCCCTTCTTGGTGTAGACCGCCTTGATCATATAACGCCCCGGCGCCCCGATAAAGACCAGCAGGTCATACATCTCCTCGGGGCAATTGAAGAAGATCCGCTTATGGCCTTTGACATCGTGGACCTCGAAGCGAAAGCCGTCGTGCATGGCAGGGGAGATCACTAGGCCGGCGGTGTTAAAGGGATCAGCGAACATCCGGAAGAGCGGGAGATTCCACGCCCCGGCCGAGGTCTTATCCGCCATGAAGACGATGATCGGCTCCGAGGGGCGCTCCACGAAGGACATCTCGGCCACCCCCGGCCCCATCCCCCGCACGTTTCCCGAGAAAGCATCGGCGATCAGATCCTGCCCGGCTCCATAGAGCTTCAGCTCCTTGGCCTTAGCGGTGCAGCGCTCGAAGGTCTCCCAAGCCAGGCCATGGACGATGGGACTGTCGACGCCGTGGCGATGAGTCATGATCAGCTGGAGATCGTCGCCGCACCAGGTCACATAATAATCGACGATCACGCCCCGACGCTGGGCGTCCTCCAAATGCTGACGGGCCAGGGCCACCAGGTCCGTGTGGATCCCCGAATGGCCCACCATGCCGCCGATATCCGCTTTGATCACGCTGATCGTGATCTCCTGGCTCATCGCGCACCCCCTATTCGGTTTTTAAAGAGTTACGCCGCTCAAAGGCGTCAATGGAGGAAGAAGGGCCCGGCCCTTTCATCCTCCTCCCCACGGCCCAAGAGGCCGTGGGGAGGAGGATGAAAGCGACTTGAGGACTTCGCTCCTTCGAGGTTGGAGCTGTCCTGGATCGCTCCAACCATGGAGAGTGTCTGAACACTTGCTCTGGGTGAGGACCTACCCTAGTTCGACGGGGAAGGGCCCCACCCCCCTGGATCCCCCCTCCCCACGGCCCTTTGGGCCGTGGGGAGGGGGGAT
>DATMAC010000048.1:0-2695 GCA_035573655.1 Thermoflexus sp. | reverse complement strand
GGGGGTGGGGTCCTTCCGCCTGCTCTCGTGGGCTCCGAACGGCGTAACCCCCATCAAAGGAAAATCGTCACCGAGGAGGGTGTGAATGGATCAGCGATGGGTTGAAGAGAAGATGCGGAGACTCCGCAGCGAGCTCCACCGCCTGATCGCGGAAGGAGAGGATGAGGAAGGGCTCCGCCTGCGGTCGCTGCTGGCGGAGCTGGAGCGTTGGGAGGCCGTGCACCGGGAGCTGGCGTCACCCCGTGGGTGGGTTCCCCCCACAACGGATCCACCGGGATGGCCCGCCGCACGTCCATCCGCGCTGGATCCAGCGTAACCGAGGAGGGCCCCTTTGTCAGCGTCCGTCCGATACACACTGATCATCCCGTGCTACAACGAGGCGGAAGGCGTCCCCCATCTGCGGGAGGCGCTGCAGCCGGTGATCGCGCGGCTGATGGCGGATGGGGAGGTGGAGCTCCTCTTCGTCGATGATGGGAGCACCGACGGCACCGGGGATCTTCTGCGGGCGGCCTTCGCGGACTGGCCCTTCGTCCGGATCCTCCCCCATCCCCGGAACCTCGGCCTGGGGGCGGCCCTGCGCACCGGATTCCAGGCCGCCCGAGGGGAGATCGTGATCACCACCGACAGCGATGGCACCTACCCCTTCGAAGAGATCCTGGCCATGCTCCGTTTCATGTCGGAGGACGTGGATTTGGTCACCGCCTCCCCCTATCACCCCGGCGGCGGCATCGAAGGCGTGCCCCTGTGGCGACAGCTCTTCAGCTTCGGGGCTTCCTTCCTCTATCGCTTGATCCTGCGTTCCCCGGTCCGCACCTACACGGCCCTCTTCCGCGCTTATCGGCGCCGGGTCCTTGAGGGGATTTCCATCGAAGCGGACGGTTACGTCGCGGTGGCGGAGATCATGGCCAAGGCCATCCGTCAGGGATTCCGCGTGGCGGAGTACCCCACCACCCTGCGCGTCCGCCGTTTCGGCCGCTCCAAGATGAAGATCCTGCGCACCGTGATGAACCATCTGCGTTTGATGGCCCGCCTGATCCGCCCGGGCCGGCTCTCTCGATCGAGCCCTTTCCGCCCGCTGGCTCGAAAGGGGTGAGGGTGAAATGCGACCCGCGCTGCGAGCCCATTCGACCCCTCATGCCGTCTCCAACGGGCCCCTTGAGCCCGGAGGGCTCGACCCCGTGCGCATCGCCATCGTCGGCGGTGGGATCGTCGGCGTGAGCTTGGCCTACTTCCTGAGCCGGGCCGAGCATCGGGTGGTCCTCTACGAGGCCAGCGATCAAATCGGCGGCCTGGCGGGGACCATCCGCCTGGGCGAGGTGGAGGTGGACCGCTTCTACCATACGATCCTCTCCAGCGACGTCCATATGCAGGCGCTGGCGGCGGAGCTGGGGATCGCCGATCAGCTCCGCTTCCGGCCCACCGGCTCGGCGTTCTTCCACGAAGGGCGCCTGTATCCGATGACGACGCTGCGGGATTTCCTGGCTTTCCCCCTTTTGCGAACCGTCGATCGCCTCCGCTTGGGCCTGACCATCCTGGCGGCGTATCTGCACCGGGATTGGCGGCGGCTGGAGACGATCGATGTGGAGGAATGGCTGGTTCGATGGGGCGGCCGGCGGGCGTTCCATCACCTGTGGCGGCCGATGCTGCGGGCCAAGTTCGACGGCCGCTTTGAGGACCTGCCCGCTACGTACATCTGGGCCCGTCTGATCCGGACCCGATCCACCCGCCGGGGGGTTTCCCAGCAGGAGATGGCCGGCTACCTGCGGGGCGGGCATATGACGATGATCCGGGCGATGGCGCGGGCCGTGGAAGCCGCAGGCGGCGAGATCCGGATCCGCACCCCGGTTCAGGAGGTGGTGATCGAAGAGGGCCGGGTGATCGGGGTGCGGGTGGACGGGGCGGTGGAGCCGTGCGAGGCGGCCGTGATCACCTTACACCCGCCGCTGGTTCCACGCCTGCTCCCCGGCGTGGAGGGCCCATGGGTGGAGGATCTGCGCTCCTGGCGCTACCTGGGCATCGTGTGCGTCCTCCTGGCCCTGGATCGCCCGCTCACCGACTATTGGACCATCTACATCGCCGACGACTCGGTGCCCTTCACCGGCGTCATCGAGACGACCCATTACATCGACCCGGCGGATGTGGGCGGGTACCATCTGGTTTATCTGCCCAAGTATGTGACCTGGGATTCGCCGTGGCTTCAGCGGAGCGACTCGGAGATCCTGGAGGCATGGCTGGAGCATCTCCAGCGGATGTTCCCGGCGTTCCGGCCGGAATGGGTCCGCCATGCCCGGGTGCACCGGGAGCGCTACGTCGAACCGTTGTTCCATCGCGGCCAATGGCGGCGCATCCCTCCCCTGGCGCCCCCGATTTCAGGTTTGTTCCTGGCGAACCTGACCCAGATCTACCCCGCGCTGACGAACGGGGAGTCCCTGACGCGCTACGCCCGCCAAGCGGCCATGGAGATCCAGCGTGAGCTTCTCAAAGGGTCTTCGAAAACTCGCTCTGGGATACGGCGATGAGGGGCTTGGGCATCTCTCAAACGGCCATGTATGGGGAAAACGAGCGGACCGGGGGGCTTCGGACCGTTCGGAGCTCTCTTAGAGGGCGGGAGGGCCCCACCCCCCTGGATCCCCCCTCCCCACGGCCCTTTGGGCCGTGGGGAGGGGGGAGAAAAAACCTTTTGGGGGCAGCGCCG
>DATMAC010000047.1:0-3932 GCA_035573655.1 Thermoflexus sp. | reverse complement strand
TTCGGCGCCCGGCCCGCCCCCAAAATTTTTCCTCCCTACGGTCCTCGGCCGTGGGGAAGGAGAAGGAGCTAGCCCCTTCCCGGTCTAGTATATCCCCAAAACAAATGTGGAAGAAGCACGACCCCAGCCCCTAAAGCCCCGAGATCCAATCAACCCAAAGCCCTGCGCTTACCGCAACATCAGATCCGTCCATTCCTGGATCCAGCGCTCGCGGTTCGCATCGATCTTCGCTGGATCCAGGCGGGCGGGTTCCGCCGGGACCTCAGCGAACTTCTGGAAAAAGTCGGGGAGCTTGGCCTTGGGGTGAACGGGAAAAACAAACATCTGGAGCGGGATATCCTCCTGGAAACGCAGGCTGATCATATAATCCATCCATCGTTCTGCCAGCTCCCGGTTCCTCGCCCCCTTCAGGATGCCCGCGAACTCGATCTGCCGGAAGCAGGCGTCCTTCCCCAGCACATTTCCGGTGGGCGGCTCGGAGAGCTTCCCCTCGCTGAAATATACCTCCGCCGCTGGGCTGGTGGCATAGCTCACCACAATCGGCCGGGTTCCCGGGCTGCCCGTCGCCCCGCTGAATTCTTTGTAGTAAGCGTCCTCCCAGCCCTCCGTGATCTTCACGTCGTTCGCCTTCAACGCTCGCCAGTAATCCAGCCAACGCTCCTCGCCGAAATGGGCGATCGTAGCCAGCATGAAGGCCAAGCCTGGCGACGAGGTGGCCGGGTTCTCCACCACCAGCAGCCCCTTGTATTCAGGCCGCATCAGATCCTCCAGCGATTCCGGCGGCTTCAGCCCCTTCTCTCGGAAATATTTCTTATCGTAGTTCAAACAAACATCCCCATAGTCGATAGGAATCAGCCGATGCTCGGGATCCAAGATGAACTCCTGGGGGATCTCCTCGAGACCTTGGGGACGATACGGATCGAAGAGATCCTCTCGGATCGCCCGGCTGAAGAACGTGTTATCCACGCCGAAGAAGACATCCGCCAAGGGTGCCCCCTTGGCCAGGATGGCCTTGTTGAGGGCAGCTCCTGCATCGCCGGCCTTGAGGATCTGAACCCGGGCGTTGTAGCGTTGCTCGAACTCGCGGAGCACCTCCTCACTGACGCTGAAGCTATCGTGGGTCATCAGCACCAGCTCCCGCGGGCCCGCAGGGAGCGCCGTGGATGTAGCTGGAGCAGGGGAAACGGTCGGCGCGCCCCCCGTCGCGGTCGGGATCCGCGTCGGCGTCGGAGTGACCACCGGCGTGGTGCAGGCCCCGATCAGGGCCGCCAGCATCCATCCCCACAACCATCGATATCGACGTCCCATTCGCACACCTCCTCCGATGTAGCGGTTGCACCGTTCGTCGCTCGTCGGGCGCTCAGGGGCCAATCGAGGCCCACCCTCGCACCCCGCTCGCTTCACTGGGGCTCCCCTCGCTCGTGGATCACCAGGAGAAGGCCCCGACGGACTCGAACGCGGGCCCGAGGGGCGATGAGACGGTTGCTGATCCCCAACGTGGCCCCAAACGGCAAGATCCCATCCTGCAGCGGGTAGAACAGACCCTCCAGGGTGACGCCCTCCGCATCGCCCGTGAGGGGAATGAGGGAGACCCGATCACCAGGCTCTCCTTCGATCCACCCTTCCCCCCGGATCACAAAGGCCTCTCGATCCGTCCCCAGGAAGCGGATATCCCATCCAGCCCATCGGGGATGGGCCAGCAACAAGAGGGAGGCCACGGACTGATCCAGCCGCGAGCCCCAGGCGCCCAGCACCCGAATGGGCCCGCCCAGCTCTCGAGCGCGTTCCATGGCCAGCTCCAAATCCGTGGCGTCTTTATCGACGGGATGACGTTCGATCGGCACCCCCATCTGCTCCAGCCAGGCCAGCGTATGCGGATCCATGGAGTCGAGATCCCCGATCACCTGATGGGGAGGCACGCCGATGGCCCGCAGGTGAGCGGCTCCCCCGTCCGCAGCGAGGATCCATCGCGCCTGGGAGACGGCTCGACGCAGAACCTCCCGATCGACCTCACCACCCGCCACAATCAGGACGATCCTTGTCTCGCTCATCCAATCTGAACCCGGCGTCAGACTTTCGTTCTCCCCTTCAGCAGCCCGAAAGCACCGTAAGGGAAGACCATCTGGGGAAGAGCGATCCTATCCGCTACCTCTCACACGACCATTTATGTGGAATTCGCCGGGCTTGGAGGGAGAGGGACAGCATTTTGAGGACGATGAGGTAATGAGGTGACGTCGTCTGAGGATCCATGGTGTCCCCTTCCCTCCGCCGGTATGACCCGGATCAGGTTCAAAGGGTCGGCGCCGGGCACAGGGGAAAAGCAAATCGAGGCCGTTCACCCCGCCTTTTCGCTCCTTCCCCCGTGAAGGCGCCCTCTCAGCCTGCTGACCCGCAGACTCCCCCGGGAAACAATCCCTTTGGAGACTTTACATTCGGACCCGGTGGGTTGTCAAAAAGCGATGGAGTTTGGGAAGGTGCCGCAGGCGGCTCCCCTCAGGGTTCCCCCCTCCCCTCACGGGCCCTCGGTGTAGTGCTTCCGCGCTCGCTCTCCGGTAAAGGGAGCAAATCACCCCACCCTTGGATCTCCTTCCCACGGCCCTTCGGGCCATGGGATAGTTGGTAACGATGTAACCGTCCTGGCGCAATGCTCATACGGATATCGGCGGTTTCTCCCTGGGGGCTCCGGAGGCGGAGCCGCGCGCCAAAGGCGCCCGGCTCGCCCAGCTCCGAAGGGACAAAATCGTGGAAGAAGCGCTGAACCCGGCTGTTACGGAAATGCGGATACGGCATCTAAATTAATATGGGTAACTCCTGTTGTCGGAGGAAGGACGATGGCGGGGACGAGCAAGTGGCCTCGGGTGCTGATTTTCACCACGCCCAACTGTCCATGGTGTCGGGCCGCTAAGGAATATCTCCGACAACGCGGCGTGCCCTTCAAAGAAATCGATGTCAGCCGGGATACCGCAGCGGCCCGGGATCTGGTGCGCCGAACCGGACAGATGGGCGTGCCGGTGTTAGATATCGGTGGTAAAATGGTGATCGGCTTCAACCGGCCCCAGATCGACGCTCTGCTGGGGTTGAAGAAAAAGTAACGAGCGCCTCGCGCTCATCTTCCGGTACGGTTCCCAGAGCTCGGCCGGGGCGCTGAGGACCAAGCGTCGCCACATCTGTCCCCATGGATATCTTTCATAATGAGAAGACCTTCCAAAGGAGGGAGCAACGATGAGCGAAGCGCGTTTTCCATGGCAGCCGCTGGGCACCCGGGTGGTCATCCGACCGGTGGAGCAGGAAAGCCGCACCCCCAGCGGCCTGATCATCCCCGAGACGGCGAAGGAGAAACCCCAGATTGGGGTTGTGGTCGCCGTCGGCGACGACGAGTCCATTAAGGTGCGAGTCGGTGATCGTGTGTTGTTCCCCAAGTATTCAGGGAACGAAGTGAAGGTGAACGGTGTGGAGTATCTGATCATCGACGCGAACGATCTGCTGGCTTACGATACCGAAACACGGGCCTCGTTGCCGGAAGAGAAGCCGGCGCGCAGGGGACGGCGCAAGTAAACAGGACGATGTAGGGGCACCCACAATGGGTGCCCCTACCATTAATGTCTCATCCCAGCATGACCCCTGTGACAAAAGGATGTAAGGGCAGGCCTTGTGCCTGCCCCTGTAGATCTGGTGCCTGCCTGTAAAGAGCGCCCATAAGGGGCGCCCCTACCCCACCCCACGGCCATGCCTCACCGAAATGCTCGGTGGAAAGATCATCCCCATGCGTTGGAGCGAGTACCATCTGCCAGTACTCTTCCGAACTGAGGTTCGGGCATCCGTTGGGACAAGGGGTTCATCACCCCTTCTCGGTGAAGAGCGGGATGACCCCTCCCCCAAATTTTTTCTGGGGCTGGGCCGGGGGCCTTCGGCCCCCGGCCCAGCCCCAGAAA
>DATMAC010000046.1:0-3421 GCA_035573655.1 Thermoflexus sp. | reverse complement strand
ACGAATAGATGTGATTTGGGGGTGGGCTTCAAACTGATCTTAGATGTAAACGGGCGAGTTCCATCATGCGCGGTCTTCTGATCACCTTTGAAGGCCCTGAGGGAAGCGGCAAGACAACGATGGCTCGCTGGTTGAGCGAATTTCTTCAGAAGAAAGGATATCCGGTGCTCCTCACCCGCGAGCCTGGGGGAACGCCTATCGGGGAGGCGATCCGAGGTATCCTTCATGCCCATGAGCACGCAGATATGACGGCCCGGGCGGAGGCGCTTTTGTTTTGCGCCGCCCGGGCCCAGCTGGTGGAGCAGGTGATCCGGCCGTTTCTCGCCAAGGGCGGCATCGTCGTCAGCGACCGCTATGCGGATTCCACGCTCGCCTATCAAGGATACGGGCGGGGGCTGGATCTCGAGGAGCTGCGCCGCCTGAACCGGTTCGCGACCGGAGGGCTGGAGCCAGACCTCACGTTCCTGCTGGATATCGAGGTGGAGCTGGGCCTGGCACGCCGTCGGGCCTCGGGGGAGGCCTGGACCCGTTTGGATGCCCTGGCCCTCTCGTTTCATCAACGGGTGCGGGAAGGCTACCGGGCGATGGCGGCGGCGGACCCCGCCCGCTGGGTGATCGTGGACGCCTCCCAGCCGCTGGAGGCGGTTCAGGAGGCGATCCTCGCCCACCTGACCCAGCGCCTGGGCCTCCTCCTCGAGGGGCATCGACATTAACGGAACGCCGCGCTTCAGCCCGGCCCTTTGTGCCGATTGGAAATCGGCCTCCTTGGGCGCTTCGCGCCGGGCGTCGGCCTACGCCGACGTATGATCCGGTCGGCGCAGGCCGACCGTTGGCCGGAGGCCGAAAGCGGGCGATTTCAATCGACGTATAAGCGTCGGGCGTCGGCCTACGCCGACGTATGATCCGGTCGGCGCAGGCCGACCGTTCTTACGGGATCCGCAGGATCACCTTCCCGAAGACCCGACGATCCTCCAGATAGCGATGGGCTTCCGCCGCTTCCTCCATCGGGAAGATCCGATCGATGACCGGGCGGAAGATCCCCTGTTCCACCCGCTCCATCACGGCTTGGAAATCCGCTCGAGTGGCCCCAAAGGATCCGAGGATCTCGGCCTCCTTGTAAAAAACCCCCCAGAGATCGGTCTCCCCCCATCGGCCGGTCGTCGAGCCGCAGAACACCAGGCGGCCTCGAAAGGCCAGGGAGGCGACGCTCTCTTTCCACGTGTCCGATCCCACATGCTCGAAGACGATATCCGCCCCACGTCCTCCGGTGGCCTCCATGACTTTCAGGCTGAACCGGGGGTGTTCCCGGTAGTTGATCAACACATCGGCGCCCAACGCGCGGGCTTTCTCCAGCTTCTCATCGCTGCTCGCGGTGGCGATGACGCGGCATCCGAAGTGCTTGGCGATCTGGATGGCCGCGGTGCCGATGCCGCTGCCGGCCGCTAACACCAGCACGGTCTCCCCCGGTCGGATACGGGCTCGGCTCACCAGCATGTGCCACGCCGTTCCGAAAGCCGCTTGGACCGCTGCCGCCGTCTCGTAGGAGATGTTCGGCCCCAGCGGCATTAGATTGGCTGCGGGGGCCACCACATATTCGGCGTAGCCGCCCCAGCGGTCCACCCCGATGATCTTCCGCCGCTGGCACAGGTTATCCATCCCCGCCCGGCAAAACTCGCACTCCCCGCACACGATGAAGGCACCCACCAACACCCGATCCCCGATCGACCATCCGGTCACCCCTTCTCCGAGCGCCGCGATCTGTCCGGCCGGCTCCAGGCCCAGGATATGGGGAAGCTTCGCTTTGCGCCCCTGGGCGCCCGCACGGGTGTAGAGATCCAGATGGTTCAGGCCGCAGGCGTATACGCGTACCAGCACCTCCCCCGGTCCCGGGGTGGGGGTGGGCACCTCCTCCACCTGCAGGACCTCCGGCCCGCCCCGCCGTCGCATCACCACCGCTTTCATAGAGCCTCCTTAGGTGGAATGTGGAATATTGAAGGGAGCGTTCAACAGGATTGGTGGCCGAGCCGCGCGCCTTCGGCGCGCGGCTCGGCCACCAAAGCCTTCAGAAGGAAACCGCCTACCATATCCGTATTGGCGTGGCGTGAGAACGGCTGAATCGTTACCTCTCAGGATGCTCGGCCTTCCCCCTCATTCGAATATCACCTGAGGGAACCATCGTCGATCGATTCGGTGAAGCCCATGAGGTCCGAGCGCCTCCAGCTGGTCCAACAGGCGGCGGGCTTCCTCCCGCAGACGGGCCACATCGATCCCCTGGCAGCGATCGGGGGCCCCCGCGAGATGGGCCAGGCCGCGGCGCAGCATCTTCACCGCGCCCGCGTAATTGCCGCGCTCGATCTGATAGCAGGCCACGCCGATCTGCAGGATCCCCTGGTAGATCTCCCGGACCGGGCGCATCTCCGCGCGCCAGGCCTGCTCCAGGGTTTCATGTTGCTCGAAATACTCCCCGGCATTGAACTGTTCCAAGCCGCGCCGTACCATCTCGGGCAGCGGCTCATCACAGCCAGGCCATTTCCCGCCCATCGGATCCGCTCCACGTGCTGTCCAGCAGGATGTCTTCCTCGCTCAGGAAACGCGGCGCGGGACAATCACATAGCCGGTTTCCAGATCCCCGATCTGCTCATAGCCCGCCGGCCCATGGAACCAGACATAACCCGCGATGTAGGCGCAGAAAGCGGCATCCAGTCGATCCTCCCACGCCTTCAATGCCCGTCGGGTCCGGAGCCCCCGCGGGGGGGAGCGCCAGGCGTCCGGCCAGCGCACCGGCGGATGGGATCTCTCGAGCGTGAGCAGTTGGCGATGCCAGCGGCGCAGGCCGCGCCTCCAGAGATCCTGGCTCAATCGTTTATAGCGGATGATCCGCCGGAGGCCAAACAGGGTGATCGCCGCCGGATGGGGGAAGATCTCGATGACTGTGCGCGTGGGGGCCCGAGGGACGGATGGGGGTTGCAGCGCGAACCCCCATGCGCTCAAGCGGTGGGCCAGCGCCTCCCCCCGCAGGCCGCCGAAGGCGCGCAGCCAGCGCCGGTTGACCAGGTAGCCACCCGCGTGGTAGCGCCCGAACCGGGAGGCGATCTGCCGATCGCATGGCCGCGATCCCTCCTCGTTCGGGACGATCAGAGGCGCATCGATCCCGATGATACAGGGGCCCTCTCGATAAGGCGCCAGGAATTCCAGGATCTCCGCATCGGAACCCAGGTGATCGGCCCACGCGCTGAGCTCCCAGTGATCCTCCTCCCAGCAGAGAACCACGGCGGCCGTCGGATTCCGAGGAGACCACGCCAGATCCACGCCGATCGCCCGCATCCGGTGAATCCTCCCTCCGCCTGCCTCAGAGAGTGTCTGAAAATTTGCTCTGACTGTAAGTGGGGGAGGACCCCACCCCCCTTTCTCCCCCCTCCCC
>DATMAC010000045.1:0-4841 GCA_035573655.1 Thermoflexus sp. | reverse complement strand
CATCCCAATCCGTGCGGAGCCCGAGCGAACGGCTGCAATGGTCCCCCGATGGGGTCTATCTGGCGGGCAAGGCTGGCCTCGCGGGCGTTTTTTTGGTGGAAGGCGATCCGCCGGCCTATCGCGTCTCTCAGCTCAAGGTGTATGGACTCCTGGGAGAGGAGCAGAGCTGGGCGCCGGATCGCCATCGGTTGGTGATCCTCATCGAAAGGCAGGCGGGCCAATTGCCCGCTCTGGCGATCTATGACCTGGAAACCGCTTCGCTCCATCCGCTGGCCGTCGAGGTCAGCCCCCCTTATGCGATTGCATGGAATCCAAAGTGATGGATGCGTCATGATGCCCGGCGCGCGGGTTTTCTCTGAAGCAGGAACGGATACCTCGTGGATCATGAATCGGTAACCCCGGCCGATCCGTGCTGATGTGGGTTGCTGGAAGCCGTGCGCTGGGCCGAGGAGCACGGGTTCCTACCCGGCCAGAGGGAGTGGGAAATCGACCTGTGGAAATCCATGGGTCCGAAGCCCGTAATTCCCACAGCAGACCGCAGGCTCGGGATGCGTTCAATGAAGGTGTGGATGGTGTCCCACTTGGACAGCCCGCGCTTCTTTAAGTATGCGGCGCGGATTCCAGTGCCCGATCCCCACCCTGCGAGGCACCGGCTTCCGGGAACCCCGCATCGACCCCCAACCTTTGTCGGCCTTCCGGGGTATTCCTTATGGAGGAATGGATGATCCATTCGCTGGAGGAGAACGGCGATGGCGGTAGCCCTGGTTTGCCGCTGCGCCCTGCGCGCCCTCGGCCTGCAGACCTTGCTCGCCGATCTCAGCGGGCCCCCGGCCTGGATTGCCCACACCGCGGCGGAGGCGACCCATTGGCTGGCGCGCCATCCCCCCACCCATCTCCTGGTTGACTTTGTTCTGCCCGATGCCTCCGGCCCGCGTGGGCTGGCCGCTCTCCGCTCCGTCCATCCGGACCTGGCGGCGGTCCTTCTGGTGGAGGACCTCCATCCGGCGGTCCTGGCCTGAGCCGCGCGGGCGGGCGCCTGTGCGGCGTTGAGCATTCTCCTTCCCCAGGCTACCCTGCGGGCGCGCCTGCGGGCCTTCCTGGCGGGGGAGCTCACCTGGACCCCGGCGGAGCGGCGATGGGCGGAGCGATGGTGGGCGCGGTGGGGAGAGCCTTGGGCAGGGTTGTCCCCCCGCCAGCGGGCGGTGGCGCTGGGGATCGCCCGGGGCTGGAGCGACAAGGAGATCGCGGGGGCGCTGGGCTGCCGGCCGACGTCGGTGCGGACCCATTTGGGGGAGATTTTGAGGCGCCTGGGGCTGCCAGACCGGGTGGCGGTGCGGGAGTGGGTGCGAAGGGGGCGGCTGGACGATCCCTGGGTTGCCCCCCTGCTGCATCTGGAGGATCCGCCGCTTCTGGAGGAGGGGGTCCTCAAAAAATGAGGAGGGAAAGATTAGAAATTCCTCAAAAAATGAGGAAGACAAGCGAAAAGCAAGGTGCTAAGATAAGAGGGTAGAAAAAGTCTTTGGCTCATATCGGCTTTAAGGTGAAGGAGCGAAATTGGGCGCCTCAAAGCGTGGGTACAGGATGATGAGGGCGATGGCGTGTAGGAAATTCATTGGATGCAGCCGACGTTTCAAAGCCTGTGGGCGCGGCTGCTCAAATTCCTGGAGCAGCTGGAGGCTGGGAAGGGGGATCCTGAGGGGGCAACCCCCTAAGACCTCGTGGATTTTTGTGAACTGAACGTGGCGAGGTAGGGGATATCCGGTGCGATCTCCCGCGATCATTTCTTCCCGAATTTCCATCGCGTCCAGCAACACGCGCAACATCGGGTTCAGGACGTTCATGCGCAACCGTCGCTGGTGAGCAAGCCACAGGGTGGTGAGGTCAGGCACCTGCTTCCACGTCAGCACAGCGCAAACCCGGTCCATAGCCAATAGCCAATCCTCCATATCCCGATAAGCTTAAGAGCGGTTAACAGCACTCAGGCCGCCCATTGGGGGAGGATGTCAAGATGAGGGCGCTTCGGATGGGAATAGGGTGGCCAGACCGGTTGGGCCAAGCGGTAAGCCATTTGGGCGACGATCCCATAACGGCTCTCATCTTTCGCCATACGGCTCCCCTTCAAAGCTCAGCTTCCAAAGATGGAAGGAGGGCTTGACTCAACGCGCCAGCCCGATTCCACCACGCTTACCCGATGTTTCCAACTGAGCGTGCCAGAGTCAATCGGGGCGACATCCGCAAGTTTGGTTGGAGGGAAGGGCAGTTACTGAGAGGTCATCGTTACCCCCAGTGTATTAACACGAAACACGGAAGAAGAGAAAAACCATGCAGAACGGGCAGGGGCGCTTGATCAACCTGATTGGCTATAAACCGGTTGCGGCTCCACTGTACTGTGTACTGACCCGAATTCGGCTGCGCCATCCATGGGCATTGCCGCTGATGGTCTTAGCTTATCTTCATGTTAAACGTCAGGCCCGTCTCATCCCTTACCTCAAGCGGACTGCCTTCCTCCTCCAGGACATCCATACCTTTTTCATTCTCTCCATTTGGGAAGGAGAGCAAGGGTTCCTTGATTTTGGGACCTTTGTAACGTCTCACATTGTGGCTGCCAATCGGGCTTTTGCTTTTACCGCCCTTCGCGCTGGGCGACCGGAGATCTGGTCTACCCAATGGCGGATTTGGGCGGTCAGCAACAACCTAAACTGGGATGGGTTTCAGGACTGGTCCACCCTCGTAGGGGGTCAAGCGGAGCCACCTATGGTTGCGGTCGGTTCACAAGCTTGGGAGGAAAAGCGGGATGAGCCTGGTACATCTGGGGCTTGACAGCGTTCGAATAGCTATAGGGTTAGTTTTCTTGTTCTCGACAATCGGTAAACTCTGCCATCTGCGTGGCTTCCTAAAGGGGGTGGTGGCCTATCAAGTTCTCCCGGCCCCATTGGCCATTGCTTACGGCCTGATCCTGGTTCCCTTGGAGGGTTTTGTGGCCTTCACTTTCTTAAGTGGCCGATGGGTAGACATCGGTGTTAGGGTGTCGTTGGCATTGCTATTCAGTTTCTTCTTAGCTGTGGGCTTGAACGTGCTCCGCCACCGGGACTTGAGCTGCTACTGTTTTGGAGCCGCCTTGACTGAGCGGATCTCCTGGCGGACGCTGGCTCGCATCGGTCTCTTACTATCTGGGGCCCTCGTGATCCTGCTGGGTGGATCATCCAATGCAACTGTCTCGGCATCAGTCGCCGACAGCGTACTGAAGGGAACTCTGGCGCTCTTTGTCTTGGTAGCGGGGATGTGGATCCTGGCAGTGCCAGACCTCCTTCGGCTCCATCCATGGCGGCTTTAGCGGAGGATTCCGTTGCCGGATACAGGGCTCTTTTATGTGAGTTACATTGCGCTGTGGGCATTAGTTATCTTCCATACCCTCGTTCTATTAGAGGTGGTACGTCGGATGGGAGCCGGATCAGAGGGGACAGGAGGGCAAGCGCTTCCGGCAGAGGAAGGCGATCTCTTAGAGAGTGGGACGAAGGCTCCTACCTTTGAGACGCCAGAGGTGCTGAGTGGGATGATGATCCGGAGCGAGGCGTTGCAGGGGCAACCTACGCTCCTGGTCTTTGTTGCTCCACATTGTCCGGCCTGTAAAGACGTGGCGGAGGAATTGGAAGCTTTCCGTCGGCGGGTGAAAGCGCGGTTGGTGGCGCTGTGCCAAGGAAGGGCTCAGGACTGCGCCCGCTTAGCAAAGGATCATCTTCCGGGGATTTTGACTCTGCTGGATGAAAACGGTGCAATCGCTAACAGCTTTCGGGTAAAGTGGACACCAACAGCGGTGCTTCTGGATAACCAATGGCGGGTATTGCGCTACGGTGTTCCGCAGTTCGTGCCCCGGCTTAGCCTAAGCGAGTGGTTAATGCCAGGAGAAGACCCGATGGAATCGACGCAAGAAACAAAACTTTCGTAAAGGAGGGAGCTATGTCAGCGAAAAAGATAGCCGAGGTGATGGCGGAACAGATTAGCCGCCGTACCTTTTTGGTACGGATGACGGGCGCCGCGTTCGGGTTGGTGTTGGGGTTGGTGGGACTCAATACCCCCTCAGCAAAGGCTTCGCGCCAGGTCGCTTGCTGCAACCTACTGTACGATACTGATTGCCCGCCCGGCTGTGAATGCGTGAGTGGCTGGGCATGGACATGTTGTTACAATGGCCAAATATGGCACTGCTTCGAGTGCCACAGTAGTAAGTGCTCTCGAGCTAGCAACACGTACCGAGCTTGCACATCATCCGCGTTGTCTATAGAAGTGGGGCCGAATGTGCCTTGCCCTTAACACCGCCTGTTCGATAGTCGGTCTGTGGGGAAACACTCAGCCAGCCGGTCGCCCCGATTTCCACCCGACAGTCTTCTGGTCAGACTGAGGAGGGAATCTGATGGCCCGTTATCTCGCTGTATGGCTATATCTGGTTGCTTTGGGGCTTGTTGCGTGTACGGTTGTGGGAAGCCGACCGACGAGCCTAACCCCACCGCCCACCACTCCAGCTCCTCCGGCGATGGCCACCGCAACGGCCGTCCCAGCGCCTTCCGCCAGCTCTTCCCCAGCAGCGGATTGCCCGGTGACCCCCTTCGCCAGCGATCGCCCCTCGCACCCCAATACTGCTGCTTTCACCGATACCTGGTATCGCAACCCGGAAGGCACCCTGTGGGCTGGGCTCCATCCAGACTTTAAGGGGAAGTGGTACGCCGCAACCGGCCACAAGGTTTTATGGGCCAAGGAGGTGGGGCTCACGCTTCAGGTTCGTGCCCGGCGCCTGGATGGGACCAGCCCGCCGGCTGAGATCGATATCCCCGATGGCTATCGAAACT
>DATMAC010000044.1:0-9955 GCA_035573655.1 Thermoflexus sp. | reverse complement strand
GGGGCAGGTCATCCACGTGTTACTCACCCGTTTGCCGCTAAGAGGGCTCGGCTTACGCCTACCCCCTCTCCGCTCGACTTGCATGTGTTAGGCACGCCGCCAGCGTTCACCCTGAGCCAGGATCAAACTCTCCGTCGGCTCTTTCATCCCCAGGAGGTTGACCTCCCGGGGTGTAAGATCCAACCGCAAGACTGCCGCCGGACGTTCCCGGACTTCCTGCCACAATTCAGTTGTTAAGGTGCGCCCGCGCTTGCGCACTTTATTTTATAACACGACCCCGGGCATTTGTCAAGACTCGGAGCCAGGCGATGAAGGCAACCCGGGGTCCGGGTCAGGTCGCCCTGGGCCTTTCCGCGTTTTATAACTATACTGGATTCCCTCCTCGTTGTCAACAATCACCCTGAACCGGTGGAGCCAACCTGGCTATGGTGTTGGGCTAAGGTGAAAAAGAAAAACAGAGACTCCGCAGGGCAATTCCGTCTTGCCACCGTGTTGCCGATTTTTGAACAATCGCCCTGAACCGACAAGGCCGCCTAACCGCTGGGGCCTCCCCACTCCGGAGCGCTTCCCCCCTTCGGTCACTCAGACCCTCAGGCTCGGAGGAACGAGGGCTCCTGACCAGGATGACCGAATGCATACTCCAGCAGTTTCCCTTGGGCGGCTGAGGGGCTGCTGATCCCTCACGCCCCGCGGGCTGCAATAGACTTGCCATGCCTGTCATTAATAAAACCATGTCCCGCCCAACTTGACAAAAGCCATCCTCGATGTTATATATGGCTTCAAACCTCCGAAGCGATGGAAGGCTAATGAGCAGCCAGCGTCCGATCCCACCGGCTGACGCAAGGGGCGCTCCGCAACGGCGGATTGCGCAGCGGGTGGATTTCATGTCCTCGATGAACACCTGTATCTGTCCTGAGCGGGGGCGGAAGGTGGCCGCCCGCTTGGGACGCGCGCCCCGCTGAGCGGAACCGACCTCCTTCTACCCCCGCTTGCCTCCGATAAGACATCTTCCTCCCTTATCCGCTTGCCTCCAGGACCTGTACCTGAGCATGGGGCTTTAGCTGCTTCCTCAATGGCTTTGTCTCCGGCGCCAGGACGGTCCTGGCGGGAACTGTATCTCTAACGTCTATCCGCGAGCTGCCTTAGATCGTTCGCTGACCTTCCGGAGCATCCCTATCGGCCTCCAGATGGCGGCCTTTACATGGAACCGGCGTTCCACACCATGCGCCTCAGGAGGTGGATGATGACTCTAGCAAGCTCATATGGAGCTTTAGGGAGCGCTCTGGCGATCTCGTTCTTGCTTCTTCTCGGGTTCCTACTGCTTCTATGGCAAGCGTGGCGTGGACCACGGGGAGAGCGCCCCGGGGCCTGGTTCGTGCGCGGGCTCTGGTTGGGCGGGGTTGCCTTGCTTGGGATCACCATCAATTTGAGTAGCCTGCGCTGGGCCCAGGCGGAACGCCCCACAGGAGACGAGGAAACGGTGGTTACCGTCGAGGCCTGGACCTGGAACTATCGCATCATCCCTCGCTCGATTCCTGTCGAGAGGCCCGTGGTTTTCCGGGTGCAGAGCCTGGATACGATTCACTCCTTTGGCGTCTACGATCCCCGCGGCCAGCTGCTTTTCACCATCATGGCGATGCCCGGTCATGAGGAGCAGGCCCGCTTCGTCTTCCATCAACCTGGTCGCTACACCGTGCGCTGCTTGGAATACTGCGGCGTCGGCCATGGCCGGATGTATACCGAACTCCTAGTGGAAGGGAGGTGAACCCATGCGATATCTGGATCGAACGCCCTGGTGGTTCATCGTCGCGGGGCTGATCTGGTCCGCCTTAGGCGGGAGCTTCGGATTGCTCCTGCCAGCCCTCCAAACGTTCGCCCCCGGCGGGATCGCTGCCCGTCTCTACACCATCGCCCTGACCGGACATGGGGTGGCCTTCGTCTTCGGGGGGCTTTTCCAGCTGATGGTCGGATTGAGCCTGACCCAGGCCCGCTCCTGCATGGAGGAGGGCGCCCACCCCTCCCATCCCCTGCTTCCCCGTCTCCTGCTTGGGATCCTCAATGGAGGCCTGATCTTGCTGGCGTTGGCCAACCTGTTAGGCTTCGCCCCAAGTTACACGCTCATGTATCCCCTGCCAACGTCCGGCGTGGCTCGGGGTTTATGGGGCCGTGAAGCGCTCATTCTGGCCTTCGTCGGGATCGCTTTGCTCCTCCTGGCTGTCCTATATCTCTACCCTGTCGCTCTGGCCCGGGAGATGTTCGGCCGGCTCTTCCCCTCTCGAGCGCAATGGCGCCGGCTATGGAGCGACCCGGGGATGCTGGGGATGAGCGCTTACATCGGGTTAATGCCCATCTTGGGGCTTCCGGTTTTCTTGCTGGCGGCTGTACTGTTTCTGATCGTTCTCGGCCTCCTCCGCCCCGAACAGCTCCCCACCTGGTTCCGGGTTCTTCCCAGGGGGGGGGCCGTCGAGCTTTCCCCGGAAGTGGACCCCTGGCCTTTTAATCTCGCATTCTGGCTCTTCGCTCACAATCTAATGGAGGCCATGGGGATCATGGCCTTGGCCGCTGTCTACGCCTTGGTCCCTCTTTACACCCGCGCAACCACGCCCCGACTGTATAGCCCACACATGGGCGTGCTGGCGGTGGGGCTCTATTCCCTTTCGGCGATACCGGCCTTCGGTCACCACCTCTACACGATGATCTCCACCTCCTCGCCGGCTTTTCCCCTGCTTGCCCAATCCGCTTCCTGGCTCACCGGTTTTGCCGCAGCCTTCACCGCCTTCAATATCGGCGCGACCCTCTGGCGGGATGGGCTTCGGCCTCAGCCGGCTGTCCTCCTGGTCCTCGGTGGCTTCCTGCTTTATCTGATGGACGGCTTCGTCGCCCTTCAGCTCGCCACACGGGCTTGGAACCTTCAGCTACACGGCACCCTCTACGTCACTGCCCATACCATGACGATCCTGATCGCCGTCGGAATGATTTGGTTGGGGATGCTTTATCACCATCATCCGACACTGCGGGGATGGGTCCTGGAAGCCCGGCAGGGATACCTGCACGGGGGTTTGACCTTTCTCTCCACCTTGGGGATGTTTTACACCATGCTGGTGGCAGGGGCTGCGGGGACGCCTCGACGGGCCTATCCATGGCCTGGGGGAGGGACAGCCTACGGGGCGGCTCTGCTGATCTTCGGCCTTCTCTTCGCTCTGGGCCAGCTCGTACTCGCCCATAATCTCCTCCGCGGGAGGGGTCACGCGGTTCCCACCACGCCTCCGGAGGCCATGCCTTTCCTCCGTTCTCAACGTCAGGTTGTTTAAGAGAGTGGCTGAAAACTCGCTCTGGGTAACTACCCGTCCTGTAAGTGGGGAGGAGCCCCACCCCAAAATAATTTTTTGGGGCTGAGCCGCACGTCTTCGGCACGCGGCTCAGCCCCAAAAGTCCCCCGACGGAAACCCTGGATGCCTGGGTTGACATCGCGTGAGAAGGGCAGGATTAAAAACGGCTCCTCCTCCCCGCGGCCCAAAGGGCCGCGGGGAGGGAAAAGAAAGGGGTGAGCCGGGCTGCCAAAGGCGCCTGGCTCACCCCTTGTCTCCTCTATGGATCCAAAACGAAGCCCCAAAGGGACGCGGCCTTCGAACGGAGTTCCCGCAGGCCAGCTATGGGCGAATCGGTCACGCCTGGGCCGGGTGCGGCTCCGCAGTGGGGATATAGCGCAAGACCAGCGCCCGGGCCGCCCGCACCTCGTCCAATCGCCGTACCGGTGCGGTATGGGGTGCCTGCTGCACCCGTTGGGGATCCTGACGTGCCTCCTCCGCGATCCGACGCATCGCTTCCGCGAAGGCATCCAGGGTCGCTTTGCTCTCGGTCTCCGTCGGCTCGATCATTAAGGCTTCCGGCACGATCAAGGGGAAGTAATTCGTGGGGGGATGGAAGCCGTAATCGATCAGCCGCTTCGAGATGTCCAACGCCCGCACCGGCGTGCCGGACACTTTCCCCATGATCACAAACTCATGCTTGCAAAGGCGGTCATAAGGCACCGGGTAGAGATCGCGTAACAGCGCCAGTAGGTAGTTGGCGTTCAGGACCGCCGCTTCGGAGACCTCACGCAGGCGTGGGCCGTACATCCGAATGTAAGTGTAGGCCCGGATGAAGACCCCGAAATGGCCGTGGAAGGCCCGCACCCGGCCGATGCTCCGCTCCGGCCATACGAACGTATAAAACGGCTCGTCCGGACGCACCGTTCGTTCCTGGTCGATGGCCACGATGGGCCCGGGCAGGTAGGGCGCCAGCCGCTCGTTCGCCGCGACGGGGCCTGCCCCCGGGCCACCGCCGCCGTGAGGGGTGCTGAAGGTCTTATGCAGGTTGTAATGCATCACATCGAAGCCCATCGCGCCCGGCTTGCAGATCCCCATCAAGGCGTTCATATTCGCCCCATCCCCATAGATCAGCCCCCCACAGCGATGGACCAGCTCGATGGCCTCCACTAAATTCTCATCGAAGAGGCCCAGGGTGTTCGGGTTGGTGACCATCAGCCCAGCGACTGTTTCATCGCACTCTTTGCGCAGCGCGTCTAAGTCGATGTTGCCCCGCCGATCGGACGGAATGTTGACCACCCGCAGGCCGGCCATGGCCGAGGAGGCCGGGTTCGTGCCGTGGGCGGAGTCGGGGACCAGCATCTTGATTCGCTTTTTCCCCTCCCCGCGATCCTGATGATACGCCCGAATCATCAGGATGCCCGCCAGCTCGCCCTGAGCGCCCGCCGCCGGTTGGAGGGAGACCGCCGCGAATCCTCCGATCTCCTTGAGGAACTCCTGCAGATGGTACATCAGCGCCAGGGCACCCTGCACGGTCTCCGGATCCTGATAAGGGTGAAGCTGGGCGAAGCCGGGAAGCCGGGCCATTTCCTCGTTGATCTTGGGGTTGTATTTCATCGTGCAGGAGCCCAAAGGGTAAAAGCCTTTATCCACCCCGAAGTTCATCTGGGAGAGCCGAAGGAAATGTCGGACCACATCGACCTCGCTGACTTCGGGGAGCGGAAGGTCCTCGCGAAGGAACCCCTCCGGGAAGGGGGTTTGCGGGACATCCGGTTCAGGCATCTCCACGCCTCGCCGGCCAGGGACGGAGTATTCAAAGATCAAGGGCTCGGGCATCAGGCACCTCCATCCCATCGGAGGAAAGTTAGTCAGCCAACGATCACCTGGGTTCGTGCTAATCATGGCGATGGACAAAAGCGGCCTTTCGCGTCCCCTGCCCTTTTCAACTCCTTAGGCAGGCGCTCCGATCTCCTCCAACGCCTCGACCAGCGCCTCAATCTCCTCCCGCGTGTTCATCTCCGTCGTGCACAGCAACATGTGACCCGACAGTTCCGGATCCGCCTGGCCGAGATCGTACCCGCCCAGGATCTGGTAGTCCTCGTAAAGGATCCGGTTGATCTCGGGGACCGGACGTGGGGTGCGGACTACGAATTCGTGGAAGAAAGGATGCTCCCGCCAGACTTCGTAGCCTGGAAGGGAGGCGATCCGCTCCGCCAGGTAGTGAGCCTTATGGTAACAGAGAGCGGCCACCTGGCGGAGCCCGTGCTTGCCCATCACGGAAAGGTAAATCGTGGCGGCCAAGGCCATGAGGCCGACGTTGGTCGTGATGTTGCTGGTGGCCTTCTCCCGGCGGATGTGTTGCTCGCGGGTCGAAAGGGTCAGCACATATCCCCGGCGGCCCTCCAGGTCCACGGTCTCCCCCACGATGCGCCCCGGCAGCTGGCGCACGAACGCCATCCGGGTGGCCATGATCCCTAAATAGGGCCCGCCGAAACTCAGGGGGATCCCCAGGGGTTGTCCCTCACCCACCACGATGTCCGCTCCCCAGCTCCCCGGAGGCTCAAAGAGGGCCAGGGCGATGGGGTTGACCACCGCAATGAGGAGCGCGCCCGCTTGATGAACTCGATCCGCTGTCTCTCGCAGGCGGGCCGGAGGAAGCACCCGGCCCAGGAAATCCGGATACGGGATCACCAGGGCGGCCGTCTCCGCATCCAGACGGGCCTCCAGCTCCTCCAGAAGGCCCAGAGGCTGCCTCAGTTGGGAAAGGGTCCACCCCGTATCCCCTTCCAGGCGAACATCCAGATGTTGAACGTAGGTGCGGACCACCGCCCGGTATTCGGGATGGATGGTCGGGAACAGGAGCACCTTCGGCCGCTCCCCGCGGGTCAGCCGCAGCGCCATCAGCACGGCCTCCGCAAGGGCGGAGGATCCATCGTAATGGCTGGCGTTGGATACCTCCATCCCGGTGAGGGCGCAGATCATGGATTGAAACTCGAACATCGCCTGGAGGGTCCCTTGACTGACCTCGGGTTGGTAGGGGGTGTAAGCGGTGTAGAACTCCCCCCGGCGCAGCAGTTCGTCCACTACCGCCGGGATGAAATGGCGATAGGCGCCCGCACCCAAGAAGCAAGCATACTGACCGGTGTGGGTGTTGGCCTCGGCCAGGGCCTCAAGCTCCCAGCGGGCCTCCAGCTCAGTCAAGGGTGGGGGCAGATTCAGCGGAGGAAAGCGGTACGCTTCCGGCACATCGGCGAAGAGGTCCTCGATCCGTTCCACGCCGATGACCCGGAGCATCTCACGACGCTCTTCTTCGGTGTGCGGAATAAAGCGCATTGGCGCCTCCCCCAATCGACCGCTTGGTTGGATGTCCCATCCCACAAGCCTGGCCCCGCCCCTCGGAGCTCCACAAGTGTGAGGAAACAGGCTTGAGGGGAATGGGCGGGGCCAGGAGCCAGATGGACCATCTGCCGGCTACAACAAACGTCCCAACCCTTATGAAGCCTATGGGCCCGTGCCCAAAGGGCTCTCAATGCGCGCGGGCCTCACAATGAGCCCGATAGGCCTCCGCGTCCATCAGGGTTTCATATTCCGCTGGGTTGCTGGGACGGAACCGGATCAGCCAGGCTCGCCCGTAGGGATCCTGGTTGACCCACTCCGGGTTATCGACTAGCTCCTTGTTCACCGCCGTGATGGTCCCGCTCATCGGCATATAAAGATCAGCCGCCGCTTTCACCGATTCAATGGTCCCGAAGACCTCACCTTTCTGGAACGTGCGGCCGACCTCGGGGAGTTCCACATACACCACATCGGAGAGCTGACTCTGGGCGTAATCCGTAACGCCGCATATCGCTTCCTCGCCTTCCAGGCGGACCCATTCATCGGTCTCGGTGTAGCGCAGATCGGGGGGGATGTTCATCGCAGCCTCCTCCAGCGAGGATCCAGCCCTAATTCTAAACATCCCACTACAGAAGGGCAACTGCCCTCTCTGATGAGATGGGATCGGCATGCCATCGCCGGGAGGGGCCCAAAGCTCGCTGGAAGGACGGCTAGTGGTGGATCGCTATCCTCCCTCAGACGAGCCCCTTGGCTTCCAAGCGTACGCCGTAAACAGGTCTCCCAGGTTGATGTAAACCGGACGTCCTTCCAGATGGGCGCGCTGGACCAGCCAGACCAGAAGGGCACCCAGGCGTGGGAAGAGGGCCCGGACCCGAGTGGCCAGATAGCCCAGGCGCAGATACCGGCCTTCCGCAGCGGTGTGATGAACCTGGAATCCCACGCGTTCCAGCATATTCCCCAATGTGCGAGGGGAGAAGTAATAAAGATGCATCTCCATCAACCAGGGCCACCGGGAGCCCAGGAGCTGAGCGAAGGGGCTTTCGATATCCATCGTATGGATCACCACCCAGCCGCCGGGCTTCAGAATCCGATAAACCTCCCGAAGTTCCCCCATGGGATCGCTGAGGTGCTCGATGACATCCCACATCGTGACCACATCAAACCAGGCGTCCGGGAAAGCTGCCTCCCGGAGCGTGCCCTCAATGACCTGAAGCCCTCTGGAGCGGGCGATCTCGACGGCCCAGCGGGAGGGCTCCACACCCCAGGCATCCCAGCCGTGGGCGGCAGCGATCTCCAGAAATACCCCGATATGGCAACCGACATCCAGGAGGCGCCGGCCGCGCCCTGGGCCGATCAGCCGCTCGATGGGCCGGAGATGTCGTTCGAACGTTAACACCCGCCCTTCCCGCTCCAGCAAGTACAAAGGGTCCTCGATCGCCCGG
This sequence comes from Thermoflexus sp., assembly GCA_035573655.1. Classification (GTDB taxonomy): domain Bacteria; phylum Chloroflexota; class Anaerolineae; order Thermoflexales; family Thermoflexaceae; genus Thermoflexus. Next base: position 1,869 of record DATMAC010000044.1, on the reverse strand, counting down.
TAGGTCTCCGTGATCTCCGCTGCTTCATAGCGAGGATTGGCGTAGACCAGTCCGCAATCCAGGCATTGAACAATCGGCGGATGGATTCCGTAGCCATTGCTGGTGCATCGGAAGTCCGCGCCCCGATCCCTCCGGCGCGAGAGCGTGCTGGGGAAGCGCAAGCGGGTCCGAGAGGAGCCACAGAGATTACAGACAACGAACTCCACCGCGCCGCCTCCTGAGATCTGGGGATCTTCACAGGGCCCGCAATCGATCGGCGGAGAGCCGGAGGACCGTCCACAGGGCCCGTCCGATCTCCCGCCGGGAAACTTTGGAGCGCCCGTAGCGGCGGTCCTTGAACCGGATGGGCACTTCGGCGATCCGAAAACCCGCCCGTTGCACTCGGTAGGTGATCTCGATCAGGAACGCATACCCTTCCGCGCGTATGGTCTCGGGGGCAATGGCCTCCAGAACCTGGGGGCGATAACAGCGAAAGCCCGCGGTGACATCCCGCGGGGTTAATCCCAGCAGCGTTCGGGCGAAGGTGTTGGCCCCTCGGCTCAGCAGCCGCCGATACCATGGGCTGTCCACCACTTCCCCGCCCGGAATGTAACGGGAGCCGATCACCAAATCGGCCTCCTTGCTTCTCTCGATCAGGGCCGGCACGTGTGCAGGATCATGGGAAAAATCCGCATCCATTGTCAGGATGCGCGCATAACCACGGGCCAACCCGAAACGGAACCCGGCCACATAGGCGGTCCCCAGCCCCAATTTGGCTGGCCGGTGGATCCCGTGAATCCGAGGATCCCTGGCCGCCATCGCCCTCACCAACTCCCCCGTCCCGTCGGGCGAATGGTCGTCTACCACTACGACCTCCAGGGGGAGGGGGAGATCCAGAAGCGCCTGGATCAATGCCTCAATGTTCTCCCGCTCATTGTAAGTCGGAATGATCACCAGATGGCGCATGGTAGGCTATAACCCTCCCACTCTGTTTGAGCGTTATGTAGACTATCAGAGAGTGTCTGAAAACTTGCTCTGGGTAACGACCTGCTCTGTAAGTCGGGAAGGGCCCCACCCCCTGGATCCCCCTCTCCACGGCCCTTTGGGCCGGGGGGGAGAGGGATCGGCGGACATGCAGCGCGGGAGCGCCTCAATCGGCCGATTTCTCATCAGCGCAAAGGAGCGCATGGAACAATTACAGCTCTTCCATCATAGCGTAGGGCCAGGAGTCCACACAGCAGGCCCGGATTGCATCGGCATAGGGACTGCGGTAAAATTGAAAGCAGCACGGAGGGCGTAGCTCAGCGGTTAGAGCGCCTGACTGTGGATCAGGAGGTCGCGGGTTCGATCCCCGTCGCCCTCCCTTGTGCCCCCGTAGCTCAACTGGATAGAGCGCTGGACTTCGGATCCAGTGGTTGCGCGTTCGAGTCGCGCCGGGGGCGCCATGGGGAGCCCATCCCCAAGCTTTCCCCCTAAGACTCTTTGGAGGGCGGGGAAGCCACTCCAGGCGGCTTCCCCGCCCCATTCTATATAAGCCCACAGCGCGAGGTTGAATGAACTTGCCGGTTTCCTCCATATGGGGAATTTCGGGATAGGGGCGGTTCGGTGGCTCTACCTGCCCCAAATTCTTTTAACTGAAAGCGCAGGATTGAACCGATGGCCCAGCTTCCCGAACCTACGCCGGAGATCGCTCGTGCCCGATGGGTTCGTCCGCTGCTGATCCTCAGCGGGGCGATCCTGGGTGTCAGTGTGGCCTGGCTGTTCTCGCTGGTGTCGGGCATTCCCCTTCCTCTATGGGAGGCGATCGCAGCGCTCCTCTTGGGTGCGCTGTTGGGCTTCTCGGCCAGCCTACCCGCGTCTTCCCCCCGTTCCCATCGCGGATTGTAAACC
>DATMAC010000043.1:0-5166 GCA_035573655.1 Thermoflexus sp. | reverse complement strand
CCGAACAGGATCGACTTGAGCCCGCCCGCCGTTCGGATCTTGTAGGAGGTTCCCTCTTCCATCGCCACGAAGTGGAAGTTGTCCACGATGGCGGTTTCGCCCGGCGGGACCTGAACCTCCTCGATGGCGCCGAAAGCGGTGACCCAAACGCCGCCGCGGCCGCGGGCCCGCAGCCAGACCAATTCGCCTTCCGTGAGCCACCCCTTGAACCCTCTCCACGCGACATCGAGCTGGACATCTCCGTGATGGGCGAGATAGGCCGTATCCTGCAACACGTAACCCTTCCCATCCAAGGGCAAGTAGTGAATGTCCCCGGGAACGGAGGGTGCCAGCCAGATCTCCGCCGGCCCCTGGGCGCGAAACGTATTGAGGAAAACGGACTCACCCCCGAACGCCGAACGGAGAAGCGATGAAAGCAAGCCGCCCCTCATCCCCGTGTCGATCGCGATCGGGCCGGTCATCATCACCATCGCACCCGGCTCGGCGCCGATCTCCTCGCCCGGTTGCAGCTGAACCTTCAGCAAAGAGTACGAAGGCCGGTGGCTGACCTCCCAACGCATCTCGGCTTGCCCCCTTTCCAAGAAGATGTTTGCCTCAAGGGTGCGCATGACCTTTGTGCTGTTGTGCGATCTCCCAAATCCACCGGGCAGCGTCCAGCGCCGCGTCGGGATACCCCATGGCGGCAGCCTGTTGAGACAGACGATCGAGAAGCTCCGGCCGGCTGAGCCACTCCCGTACGATCTCCTTCACCTGCTCCGGCTCCGGCGCGTAGGCCCCGGCTCCGCCGTTCACCACGTAATCCACGTTCCCCTCCTCCTGACCCGGCAGATAGTGGGTCAAGATCATCGGCCGGCCCACCGCCAGGGCCTCGGCGATCGTGTTGGGCCCGGCCTTGGTCACGATGAGATCGGCGGCGGCCATCATCTCGGGGATCGTCCGCACAAAGCCGTAAATGTAGGTGGGGATCGGCCACTCCACAGCCTCCAGGCGGCGCCGCAGCCGCTCGTTCCGGCCAGCTACCACAGCCATCTGGATCGGAAGGCCGGATTCGGCCACCGCCCGCGCGTTCTCGAAGACCTTCCCCATGCCCTCCCCGCCGCCCATCACCAGCACCGTGGGGAGATCGGGCGCCCAGCCCAACTGCCTCCGCCAGAAATCCTTCGGTGCGTTCCGCACCTCCCGGAAGCGGAGCCGGATCGGGAAGCCGGTCACCACAATCCGCTCCGGCGGCACCCCACAGGCGATCGCGCGGCGCCGCGCGCCCTCGTGGGGTGCGATCACCAGGTCCGCGTTCGCACACCAGAGGGCATGGATCGTGCCGATGTCGCAGATCACGATCACAAAGGGAACCCGGCGGGGCGCTTTCATCCAGTAACGCAAGGTGACATCGTTAAACAGGGGATGAACCGAGACGATGACATCGGCCGGGTTCTCGGCGAACAAGCGGGTGATCCGCTGACGCACCCACGGCCAGAACAGATAGACCAGCTGCCGAGCCCGACGGGGGTGGTTGGCGAAATGCCAGGCTCGAGCATAAAAGGGCACGATCGCCGGTTTCACCATATAAGGGTAAAGCGCAGGAGATCGGTTCAAGGGGAAGGGCGCATATTGAATGAAAGCGTCCACGATCCGAGGTTCGACCGCCGTCCCGTATAGAGCTCGCAGGCCTTCGGCGAGAGCTTCCGAGACGCTCCGATGTCCTCCCCCGGTGTCCGACATGAGCAGCAGCACTCGGGTGGGGGCCTGAAGGGATGCCCCTGCTACCGCCTCCGGCTCCGTCGGCGCAGCGTTGCGCATGGCGTCTCACCTCCCTGCATCGTTTCGCAGATCGATCATCCAGCCGACCGGCTTGCGAGGTCCCGGAGCACTCGCCAAACCCGTTCGGGCGTGGCCGGGATCTCGGTGATCCATACACCGACCGCGTCGTAGATCGCATTGACCACCGCCGGGGCCACGCCGTCCATCGGGATCTCCGCGACGGCCTTGACGCCGAAGGGATGGGTCGGCTCGATGGTCTCGACGAAAATCACCCCGAGTTCGGGCACCTCATGGGCCTGGAAGATCTTATACGGGCCGAAGCGCGGGTTGACCACGCGGCCCCGCTCGTCGAACACCATCTCCTCGGAGACCGCATAGCCCAGCGCTTGAACCATCCCGCCTTCCACCTGGCCGGACGCCGTCAAGGGGTTGACGATCCGCCCGGCGTCCACCGCCATCACCAGCCGGTCCACCCGCACCTCCCCGGTTTCGATGTCCACCGTCACCTCGGCGAACTGGGCGGCGAAGGGCGGTGGGGAGACGGGCGAGACATAGGAGGCCACCGCCATGATCTGGCGCTGGTCCCGATGGTGCAGCGAGGAAAGCGCCACCTCCTCCAGGGTCACGCTCCGGCCGTCCGGCGCCCAGACCCGGCGATCTGCCAAGCGCAGCTCCCCTGGAGAGACCGGGGCGCCCCGCTCGCTGAGCAAGGCCGCCGCCACTTCTTTAATTTGCTCCGCCACCTGCTCGGCCGCCTTCACCGCTGCCGCGCCGGAGATATAGGTCGTCGAAGAGGCGTAAGCGCCCTTATCGAAGGGGGTGAAATCCGTATCCGAGGAGTAAACGATGATGTCCTCCACTGGGCATCCCAGCACCTCCGCCACCATCTGGGCGATGACCGTATCGGAGCCGGTGCCCAGATCCGTGGCACCGATCAAGAGGTTGAAAGATCCATCGTCGTTCATCTTGATGCTGGCCGCGCCCATGTCCAGGTAAGGGATGGCTGTCCCCTGCATGACGCAGGCCACCCCGATCCCTCGGCGCAGATGGGGCTTCCCCGGCACCCGGTGCCAATCCGGGTTCCCGAATTTTTCATGCCAACCTACATAGGCGGCGCCGTAGCGCACGCACTCCGGCAGCCCACAGGTGTGCACGATCTCCGGGCGCGGCTCCCGCCCCTCGCTCCACGCCCGGCTGAAGGGATGCTCCTGGCCCGCCCGCAGGGCGTTCTTCAGGCGGAACTCCAAGGGGTCCAGCCCCAGCGCGCGAGCGATCCGCTCCATATGGACCTCAACGGCGAAGAAGCCTTGAGGAACCCCATAGCCCCGGAAGGCGCCCGACGGTGGGGTGTTGGTGTAGACCACATCGGCGTGGAAGCGGATCCGCGGCTCGCCCTTCTCATCCCACGCGGGATACAGGGCCATCGCCTTGTGGCCGGTGTTGCCAGCCACCGTCAGGGCGTGGCTGCCGTAAGCCCCTGTGTCCGAAAGGACGAACATCTCGTTCGCCACGATGGTCCCATCCCGTTTCACGCCGGTGCGCATACGGATGCGCATCGGGTGGCGGGAGCGGGCCGCGGTGAACTCCTCCTCCCGGGTCCACTCCAGCCGAACCGGGCGGCCGGTGGCGATGGTCAGATGCGCGGCGATGTCCTCGATCAAGACCTCCTGCTTGCCGCCGAAGCCGCCGCCGATCCGCGGCTTGATCACCCGGATCCGCTTGGGCGGAAGGCCCAGCACCGGCGCCAGGATCCGCCGCACATGGAAGGGAACCTGCGTGGAGGTGCGGATCACCAAGCGGTCGTCCTCATCCCAGTAGGTGATCACCACATGGGTTTCCAAGCTGGATTGCTGGACCTTGGGAACGACATATTCGCCCTCAAAAATGTAATCGGCTTCCTCAAAGCCTTTGTCCACCTCGCCGATCTCAATGTGGATCTGGGCGGCCAAGTTCCGAGAGGGATCCGAGCCGTTGAAGGGCACGTATTCCGGCTCATCGTGGATGACCGGCGCTCCGGGCTTCATGGCATCACGGGGGTCCAGGACGGCCGGCAGCTCCTCATATTCCACCTCGATCAGCTCCAGCGCCTTCTCGGCGATCTCCGGGGTCTCCGCCGCCACGAAGGCCACCCGATCCCCAACGAAGCGGACCTTCGAATCCAGCGAGAACGTGTCCAGCGGCCCGGGGATGGGATCCGATTGTCCGGCCGTGGAGTAGACCACGCGGGGGATATCCTGATACGTCAGAACCGCCACCACCCCGGGCAGCGCCCGAGCCCGGCTCACATCGATCCGTTTGATGCGCGCGTGGGGGACCGGGCTCTTGAGGACTTTGGCGTGCAACATGCCGCGGATCTCGAAGTCATCGGTGAAGGCGGGCTTTCCCTGCACCAGACGGAGCGCGTCCACTTTCTTCTCCGGCTTCCCCACGACCCGGGTCTCCGGGACCGGCTGAGGCAAGACGATGGTGGGCAAGACGATCGTGCGAGTTTGAAGACCGGCACCCCCTCCAGGCTCCGGAGGTGCGATCTCCCCCGCCGGGAACAGCTCGCCCGGGGAGAGCGAAACCTCCGGGGGGATGATCATCCATCGGGCTTCCTCCTCGATGGGGGGGACGGGCTCCCCACGCATCCGAGCGGCCGCCCGCAGCACCGCCTGGACGGGCTTCAGATAGCCCGTGCAGCGGCAGAGGATCCCGCTGAAGGCCTCGCGGACTTCTTCTTCCGTGGGGTTCGGATTGCGATCCAGGAGGGCTTTGGCGGCCAGCACGAAAGCGGGGGTGCAGAAACCGCACTGGATCGCTCCGGTCTCGACGAAGGCCTCTTGGATGGGATGCAGGCCCTCCGTCCGTCGCCAGCCCAGCTCCGGCACCCGCCCTAACCCTTCGACCGTGAGAATGGAACGGCCATCCACCTTGGCTGCCAGGGTCACGCAGGAGAGGATGGGGGTGCCATCGAGGAGAACCGTGCACATCCCACATGAGCCATCGTCGCAACCGTGCTTCACCCCATAGTATCCAGCGCGGCGCAATAAATCCAGGAGGCGTGTGGATGGGGTAATGGGAAACGTCCGTCGCTCACCGTTGATGGTTAAAGTGATTTCCATCGTCCACCCCCAGGTCCCAGGCGAAGAATAAAGAGGCTCCCGGATAGTGGGGCCTATTTTGATTGTAGCATACATCACTTAAGAGCCGTCCCTCCATCTCTCTCCAGAGGGCATTTGAAAACTTGCCCTGGGGTATGGATATCCCCTAAACGGCCATTCATTGGGAAAAATGGGCTGGCCCCGGTGGCTTCGGAACGGTTCCGCCCGGTTTGATTCCGTTCGGAGCTCTCTATGGACGCAGAAGGGCCCACCCCCCTTCATCCCCCCTCCCCACGGCCCTTTGGGCCGTGGGGAGGGGGGAGAA
>DATMAC010000042.1:0-5474 GCA_035573655.1 Thermoflexus sp. | reverse complement strand
GGGGAGGGGGGAGAAAGGGGGGAGGGGTCCATCCTTCTTTTAAGGGGTGAGAAACCCCCTGCCCCAACGGATGTCCGAACCTCAGGTCAGGGATTTGCATGGGGCTGAGCTTTTCGATATAATTTCGCTAAATCGAGGAGCGAAAAGTCGCTCCAGCGAAAGCGCGACCCGGTCACAACTGAATAGACGCGCCGCTCTTATCGAGAGTGGGCGGAGGGACCCGGCCCGATGAAGCCCCGGCAACCTGCCCGCCGAAATCGACGGCCGATCGGCGAACGGCCGTGCGGGTAAGGTGCCAAATCCGGCAGAAGCGTTCGCCGCGCTTCTGGGAGATAAGGGTGGCCTGACCCCAAGGCCCCTTTCCCCAGAAGGGGCCTTTTCATTTAACTTTGAGACGAGAGGGGCCAGGCTGCGTGATCCAGAAACCCGTGTGGCCGCGGGGATTGCCTTCCGCCAGCAGGCCAATCCCTGGACATCCTGAGATGTGGTGAGTTCACACCCTAACGCTTGAGGATGTCCAGGCCGCCATCGCTTATGCGGCCGAGCTGGTCCGCGAAGAAGAACTGACCCCGCTCCGATGAGAGACATCCGCATCCAGTGTGGGGCTCGCACACATACGAAATTTCAGGTGGGCCGCGCGGCGGAGATCGGTGAGAGAAGCAGCTTCCTCCCCGCCGCGGGCGCCTACGAAGACGAAAGGTTCTTTCGGACAACTGAATAGACGCGCCGCTCTTATCGAGAGTGGGCGGAGGGACCCGGCCCGATGAAGCCCCGGCAACCTGCCCGCCGCAATCTGGCGGCCGACCGGCGAACGGCCGTGCGGGTAAGGTGCCAAATCCGGCAGAAGCGTTCGCCGCGCTTCTGGGAGATAAGGGTGGCCTGACCCCAAGGCCCCTTTCCCCAGAAGGGGCCTTTTTGTTTACCTTGCAGGCCTCTCCTTGCTCCGCCGTAACGGTGACGAGGATATACCGTCAGCCGCTTGGATCCCAGAAAAGAGCGAAGGAGGTGCCGGCGATGGACGTGCAGACGGAGACCGGATGCCAAACCCGGACGGAGACGCGCGGGCCTTCCACGCTCGCCGTCCACGGGGGTGGGCCGCGCCACAACCCTTACCACGCGGTGGTTCCCCCCATCGTCCAGACGGCCACCTACGCGTTCCAGAACACCGCCGATTTGATCGCCTTCCAAGAGGCGAAGATGTGGGGGGAGGCAGGTGGCCGGGTGGATTACGGCCGCTACGGGAACCCCACCGTGGCCGCCCTGGAGGCTCGGGTCGCCGCCCTGGAGGGGGCGGAGGCGGCCGCTGCCTTCTCCACGGGAATGGCCGCGGTCACCGCCATCCTCCTCGCCTTCCTGCGCAGCGGCGCCCACCTCATCGTCACCGAGGACGCCTACCGGCGCACCCGCCAGTTCATCCTTCAGTTCCTCCGCCGCTTCGGGGTGGAAGCGACGGTGGTGCCGATCAACGATTTTGAGGCGCTGGAGGCGTCGATCCGCCCCAACACCCGCCTGATCTTCACCGAAACCCCCACCAACCCCTACCTTCGCGTGATCGATCTCGAGCGGCTGGCGGAGATCGCCCGTCGCCATCGCATCCGGACGGTCGTGGACAGCACGTTCGCCACGCCGCTGAACCTGCGCCCCTTGGACTACGGGATCGACCTGGTGGTCCACAGTGCGACCAAGTATCTGTGCGGCCACAACGACGTGATGGCCGGGGTGGTGGCCGGGCCGGCCGATCTGATCGCCGGCTTGCGGGAGATGCAGGCCATGCTCGGGGGCATCCTGGACCCCCACGCCGCCTACTTGGTGCTGCGGGGCCTGAAGACCCTGGCCCTGCGGGTGCAACGGCAGAACGAGAACGGCATGCGGGTGGCGGAGTTCCTCAGCGCCCATCCGAAGATCCGCCGGGTTTGGTATCCGGGCCTCCCCTCCCATCCCGATCACCCGGTGGCCCGCCGGTTGATGCGCGGCTTCGGTGGGGTGGTCACCTTCGAGGTCGCCGCCGACCGAGAGGGCACCTCGCGCTTCATCGACGCCCTGCAGATCCCGTATATCGCCCCCAGCTTGGGCGGGGTGGAGAGCCTGGTGGAACAGCCGGCGCTCATGTCTTACTACGAGATGGAGCCGGAGGATCGCCTCGCCATCGGCATCACAGATAATCTGGTCCGCCTCTCCTTGGGGATCGAGGACGTCGAGGATCTCCTGGCGGACCTCGATCAAGCGCTGGCCCGGGTGGGGTAGTCTCTCGCTGAGGCGGATGAACCTCAGAGGTCTTCAGGGTTGCGGAAGATCACCGCTTCTGCCACGGGTTCAGTCTTCTGAGGGTTTGAAAGCGAGCCGGACACCTTGGGTGTCCGGCTCGCTTTCAAAATCCTCCCCACAGCTCTTAGGGCCATAGGAAAGAAATAGGAAGGGAGAAAAAGGCTATCCGCCTTCGCACGGGTGTCGGATGAAGTCCGTCAACGACGTGCGCTGGAGCCGCAGCGCCACAGGTGATGTCAGCTCAATGCACCAAGGTGAGCGGCACAATGGAGTTACGGGGACTATATCCCAGCCCAACGCCGATATTCTGCCGCTTTCTCACCGCCGATCAACGTTTCCAACAACAGCGCTGTGAAATGGAATATACGTGCTCCTAAGCCAGTTAGAATGTGCCCATCCCTTACGGCGGGTTCGGAACTTCGAATTCCACCTGCGAACGCTGGATGGCTTCGAACATCGGAACAAAATCGCCTCCCTTGCAAGACACCTGCTGCCCCCAAGATCACAGGAGCAGCACATACTGCCGCGATGATCTTCTTCGCTCGATCGAATTCTTGAATCAAGGAAATAAGGCTTTCATCGCGCAGCACTTGGTCGCGCTTTTCTCGGTCCATTCCTGGAAGCAAGAGAGCGTCATATTGCTCAGCATCAACTTGACTCACGGTTCGGGTCGTGATGGCCCTCAAGCCGGTCCCTCCTATAATCTCGGTGTGATTCAGTCCGACCACCTCAAATGGGACCTGGTAGTAGTGTAGAGCCATCACTGGAATGGCATACTCGTATTCGGTGAAGCCATCGTAGAGTGTGATGAGAACTTTCATGCCGGTTCCTCCTCCCACACGGGTGACAGCGTGTGGGGCGCAACAGTTGGCACTTCAGCTGCGCCGCGCGGCGCAGCGGAGGGGTGTCAGGTGGAAGCGTGGGCTGGGCAGCACGTTTCTACTTATTGTGACTGACTCAACGCGCTAAGTTCGTCCATCGCCTGCCATCGACGTTCCCATGGAACAAACAGGTGATCGTGATAGTAGGCGGAAACGACGTTAACGCTAATGCCTGCCCGTGCCAGCCTGCCGGTAATCTCAGCTAGGAAACCAACCGCAGACAACGATGATTGTACGGACAGTGTGATACAAGCCCATACCATATCAAATGGCAATCCGTTATCCATTGCTTGCTGTTGGGTTACGATGATAGTAATCCCTTCGTGCTCACGAAATGTCGCGAGTGGTTCAAACGGCAGTTTATCATAAGTATCCTGACTAACTGAGCAAAAAACATAGGGCACCTCGTGCAAGACAGGCCGCATGGTTGTCAGTAAGCGCTTGAGGTCCGCTTCGCCAGTCATTCCCAACACCTCCGGACCCGCTATAGCATGATGCAGCGCCGCCCGACGTAAAGTTGAGGGGCGCCCCGTTTTTGGCGCGTCCCTATCGAATGCCATGTCAGATGCTAAGAGCTTGGAAAAATGGTAACTGGTCAATTGCAATCCCTCGCGTTCATAGAACCGATGCGCATCCTTTCTTTGAACCCCTGAATCGAGGTGTAACTGAGCACAACCTTCCTTCTCAGCGAAATCAGTGAGCCAGGACAGAAGAGCGGAGCCGAAACCACGGGACCTATGACTGGATAGAGTGACGAGGTCATCGACGTATAGAAAGCGACCCCATGCCAAATTCTCACCGATCCGAAACCCCGCAACAGCAACAGGACGTCCGGACTCCTTCAAATACGCCAACATATAACCCGATTTCTCCAGCACTCGCACTTTCGCAACAAACGATTCTTCCGTGATATGTGGACGAAGCTCGCGCATTACATAGTAACAGGCAGCTATTTCTGTGTCTGAGTTCGCGATAAGGATTTCCATAGATATTTCCTCCACCCAACATAGATAGGAGTTACACGGTTGATCTCCTGGCAGGGTTTTTGAGATAGAGCCGGGTGCCTTCGGCGCGCGGCTCGGCTCCCAAAAGCCCCCAAAGGAAACCCCTGATACCTGGATTGGCGTTGCGCGAGAATGGCAGAATCGTTACGTGGCTTCTTGCATATTTTTTCAGACACCCTCTAAGACCCTGATTCTTCGGGCGGCATAACGAGTTGCGCTTCACCCGCGCTGCAAAGCGCAGCAGCGCAGCACCAGATGCAAGCGCGGGTTGGACGCATCCCTACCATCGCTTATTCTTTTTGGCTCGCCCAAGTTCTGAAAATCTAAAGTAAGCAAGCGTTATCACGATAGATTGATAAGCATTGATTGGAGCATTCGGTACGAGATCTAGTAACCCCATACCAGTAATGTATAGAATTTGTCCCGAAGTGAGCTTGCCTGTTTGTAGCCAAGCAAACAGTATGGAGAGCATGGATGTTACTGAAATCGGCGGTAATATGAGATTGAGCACGAAGCTATAGAGCAATGCGATAACAATCAAGATAAGCGTGATGACTATTAGCCTGCCAAGATACCGCCAAAGGAATTGCCATCCATTGACAATGCTGGACCAAACGCCTAAGGATTGCAAAATGAGACTGCGTTGGGCGAGCAAGTGTACGGCTGTAAGAACAATGCCCAGTGGATAGAACACTGCTATTGCAAGGATGAAGGGAACCCCAGTGAAGTTTGTGACGAAGAGAGCTTGACCCAAGAACAAGGAGATGAGAAAGTATGGCCCGTAGAGCATCAAGGTAATCGCCAAGAACGGTCTCAGGAAACCGATTCCTTCACGGATAGACTGGCGCAAGTCAGTGTCCTGATTTTGAAGTGCTCGTCCTGTTGTCGACACCAAGCTGGCTTGCGCCACCAGACTGACGAGTAGCAGAGCAATACCAACAAACACCGTGATGGCTAAAGCGATTACGGACTGATCGCCATCGTGGGTAAAAGACTCTCTAAGGCGATTCAGGTCATTGGCGAATACTTCCATGTAGGCATAACCACCACGTGCGGCAAGGCGCACTTCGGCCCAACACGGACACAGCTGAAATCTCCACTGGACATCACAGCAAACAAGCCAAACAACCAGAGAAATTTGTAGCGCCGAACGATGTTGACCGCGTCTAGAAACAAGTTGAAGTATTCCAAGGTTGTCTCCCGTTGCTCGTATTGTGTGGTGTTCACGCCCAACGATGAGATCCAGCTGCGTTGCGGAGTGAAGCGGAGCAAGAGCGGCTGCAACCTGTGGTTAACCCGCTCGCTCATATTTTATCATTTTATG
>DATMAC010000041.1:0-4742 GCA_035573655.1 Thermoflexus sp. | reverse complement strand
TCTGCTGTTGGCCCCGCCGTGCGCCCGGGCGGAGATTCTACCTTCCTCCGCCTTCTCCGAGGGGGACCTGCAGGAGTGGGTCCGATCCGGGCGGGCGGAGGCGGGGCCGCCGGCCTTCTTCCTCCCGATCTCCTCCACCCTGCCGACGAAGCCGAGCGGAGGTGCGCCATGAAGGTCGTGGTGCTGGGGACCCTCACCGGGATCGCCGGTTCCATCGCCAACCGGCTTGCCGCCCTGGGCGTCCCTATCTGGGTGTTCGACGCGGAATCCGACACCCGGGGCAACATGGTGGATTTCTTCCGTCTGGGGGAGGAGAGCACCGTTTATTCCGTGGTGGACCTCGCCGCGGCCGGGCCGCCCCCGGTGGCGTCCCCGGGGATCTTCCAGCCGGGCGCTCACGTGCCGACTTTCTGGACCTCCGTGCCTTCCCCGAAGGGTGTGCGCTGGGACCTTCGCCTGACGGCGGGGGTCCTGGTGGTGGACCAGATCCTGGGGGAGCGCTCCGGCCCGCTGATGGCCCGGGCGGCGGACTGGCTGGAGTTCGGGGTGCGACGGGCGGCGAGCGAGGGCTACACGGTGATCCTGGACTCCGGCAACAACTTGTTGAGCCCCCTCTCCCTTCGCGCCCTCAACATCGCGGATGTGCTGTTCATCGTCCTGGAGCCGGAGGATACCGGGTTGATCGCTGGGGCCTCCTGGCTGGCGGCGGTGTATCGGATGGCCGGGCCTGCCGCCTTCGAGCGGATCCGCGTGGTGTTCAACAAGGTGCGTGCGGAGAGCGGGGATCTCCTGGTGAGCCGCCTGCGAGATCATGTGGAGGCCATCCTTCGTCAGCGGCTGCCCCGGGCGCTTCCCGTTCGCGTCCTGCCGCTGCTGGATGTGGACGTCGCCCGCGCCCAGGCCAACCTGAGGCTGGGGGTGGAGTTCCTGGCGGCGCTCCAGGCCCTCACCCAGGGCCGATACGCGGCGGAGACGGCTTCGTTCACCGAGGCCCTGCGAGGCATGCTGGCGGAGTTCTTTCCGGCCATCGCCCAGGCGGCCTCCTCCCGCCCCGAGCCCCGCGGCGGCCTGCGGCTCCCCTGGCGCCGGTGACGGCGGGTCGTTTGACAGAAACCGAAGTCCATAGATAATGAAACATGAGGCGTTAATTTGGTGCGCGGTTTTGCCCTTTAAAAGAAAGGAGCGCTGCCATGGGCCGTGGGCGTGCCTTTCTGACGGCGCTGGGGCTCCTGGGGTTGGTTCTGGGGGCTTGTGCTCCGGCAGGGCCTGCTCCTACACCGGCGGCACCGACTCCTAAGCCCATCAAGATCGCCATCGTCTCCGACATCGGTGGGCGGGGGGATCTCAGCTTTAACGACATGGCCTTTAAGGGCGGCGACGATGCCAAGCGGGACTTCGGGATTGAAGTTGTCGAAGTGATCAGCAAGGTGGAAGCCGATTACGTCCCTAACCTGACCACCGCCGCCCGGGATCCCGATGTGCAGCTCATCGTAGGGGTGGGTTTCCTGCTGAGCGATGCCCTCGCGGAAGTCGCCCGTAAATTCCCCGATAAAAACTTCGTCGGCATCGACACCTTCGCTCAGTCCATCATCCAACAGAAATACCCCAATGAGTATCCGCTCCCCAATCTGATGGATGTGGTCTACGAGGAGCATAAGGGGAGCGCCCTGGTTGGCGCCTTGGCCACCTTCCTGGCTGCCGAATACAAGAAGCCGCACATCGGCGGTGTGTTCGGCATCGAGATCCCAGTCCTCTGGAAGTTCGAGATCGGCTACAAGTGGGGCGCGCGCTGGACCACGGAGTGGCTGGCCCGGAACAAGCCGGACAAGGCCTTCCCCTACACGAAGGACTTCGTGCTCTGGACCTACACGGGCACTTTCAGCGACATCACCAAGGGCTACGAAGCCGCCAAGGCGATGTATGCCCGGGACGCCGTGGCGGTCTACAACATCGCCGGGCCGCTGGGCCTGGGCATCAACCAGGCTGTGGAGGAGATCGCCCGCGCCAAGGGTCTTCAGAGCGGCCCACCTTTCTGGATCGGCGTCGATGCCAACCAGGACTGGATCAATCCGGGCTTCGTCATCGCCAGCATGATGAAGCGCGTCGACAAAGGTGTTTACTATGCCACCAAGCTGGTCCTGGATAAGAAGTTCCGGGACATCGTGCAGCGGAACAAAGGCGTCCTGGTCCTGGGCATCGGCACCCGGGTGGACGGCGAGCTGATGGAAGGGATCTCCGTCAGCACCCTGGCGGATCTGGACGAGTTCATCCGAATGGGGGAGACGGCGGAGAAGCTGACCGGGAAGAAAGTGCTCCCCGCTTCCCCGGATGAGATCCGCCGTCGGGTGAAGGCCATGCGGGACGCCCAGCCTGCCTGGATCTGGGAGGCCGTGGCGGAGCTGGAGCGGATGATCCGCAACGGTGAGGTCCAGGTCCCCATGGTGATGACGGAGGAGGAGATCAAGAAGTGGCGGGAGGAGCTGGGGTGATCTTTCACCGGTGCTCCTGAAGTGAACCCGTGAATCGGGTGCGGGCCGGCCAGGGAGCCGCCCGCACCCCTTTTCCACAAGAATAGGGGGGTGTTCGAAGGCGTGGGGAGAGCTCTCCACACCCTCCGAGCGCAGGATGGCTCCTAATTCGATCCTCTGCGTTTCGGATCGCCGATGGAACCTTTCATTGAAATGAGGGGGATTCATAAAGTCTATCCCGATGGGACGGTAGCGCTACGAGGGGTGGATTTCCGTCTCTATCGGGGAGAGATCGTGGGGCTTCTGGGGGAGAACGGTGCCGGGAAAACCACTTTAATGAAAATCCTCTCCGGCCTCCTCCCCCCTACACAGGGGGAGATCCGGCTGGAGGGGCGCTCGGTTCGTTTCCGGAACCCCTCAGATGCCCTTCGGGCAGGCATCGGCATGGTCCATCAGATCTTCACCCTGGTCCCTCCCTACACCGCTCTGGAGAACATCCTCCTGGGCCAGGAAGGTTCGGCCCTCTGGCTTCGGAAAGAACAAGCCCGTCCCCGCGTGGAGCGCTTGCTTGAGGAAGTGGGATTATCTATCCCTCTGGATGTCCCGGTGGAGCTGCTCCCCATCGGTGTCCAGCAACGGGTGGAGATCCTAAAGGTGCTGTATCGAGGGACGAGGGTGTTGATCCTGGACGAGCCTACCTCGGCCCTCACCCCTCTGGAGGTAGACGAGCTCTTCAAATTTATGAGGCGTCTGAAGGAGGGCGGCCGTTCCATCGTCTTCATCACCCATAAGCTCCGGGAGGTGCTGGAGATCTGCGATCGGATCGTGGTGTTGCGGAACGGCATAGTAACCGGAGAGATGCAGGCAAGCGAGGCCACCCCTGAGCTGCTGGCCGAGCGCATGGTCGGTCACGCGATTGTCCCGCGCGTGAGCCGCTCGCCCCGCCCACCGGGTGAGCCCATCTTGGTCGTGCGGGATCTCGAGGTGATAGGCGACCTGGGGATGCCGGCGGTGAAGGGTGTCTCCTTCGAGGTGCGGGCCGGGGAGATCTTCGGGATCGCGGGGGTGGAAGGAAACGGCCAGAGCGAGCTGGCCCAGGCCCTGGGCGGGCTGCGGCCGATCCGGCGGGGAGAGATCCTCCTGGATGGGAAGCCGTTACCACCGCTCGCCCCTATCGAGGCTTACCGGCAGGGGATCAGCCATATCCCTGAGGACCGCCTGCGGTTCGGGCTGGCCCTCCACTTCGATGTGGCAGAGAACAGCATCCTGAGTCGGCAATGGGAGCCCCTCTTCCTCCGGGGGTGGGGTCGTCTGGATTGGCCCCGGATCCTCGCCTTCGCAGCCGAACTGGTGCAGCGGTTCCAGGTGCTCACCCCAGGGGTGCGAGCGACCGTTCGCCACCTGAGCGGAGGCAATCAGCAGAAGCTGGTGGTCGGGCGGGAGCTCAGCAAGGAGCCCCGGCTGATCCTTGCGGTTCACCCCACAAGGGGTCTGGATGTGGCCTCCACGGCTTACATCCGGGAGTTGCTGATCCGGATGCGAGATCAAGGGAGGGCAGTGCTTTTGATCTCCGCGGATCTGGATGAGATCTTGGAACTGAGCGATCGGATCGCCGTGATGTATGAAGGCAAGTTCCTCGGTGTAGGTCCTGCGGAAGCCTTCAGTCGAACGGAGATCGGCATGCTGATGGGAGGCATCCTTCCCCAGGAGCAGAAGTGATGGGCCGCGCACGGCCATTGCTGGAATCCGCGCTGGCCATCCTGATCGGGCTGGTCGCCGGAGGCCTCTTGATGCTGCCCTTCCGGTATGATCCTTTGAAGGCCTACCAGGCCCTCTTTCGGGGCGCCTTCGGCACCGCCCACGACATCCTTGAGACCCTGGCCTTCGCCACCCCGCTGATGCTCACCGCCCTCACCTTTGCTCTAGGGGTGCGGGCAGGCCTTTTCAACATCGGGGCGGAGGGCCAGATGTATGTGGGAGCCATCAGCGCGGTGTTCGTGGCCAGCCTCCTCCCGCTCCCCCCAGGGCTCCATATCGCTGTGGCTACGCTGGCCGGGATGATCGGTGGCGCCCTGTGGTCCCTCGTCCCAGCCCTGCTGAAGATCTGGCGAGGGGTCCACGAGGTCATCTCCACGATCATGCTGAACTTCATCGCGGTGGGGGTGGGCCAGTACCTGTTCTCCACCTACCTGCAGGCCCCTCGGGGGCCCCAGGACCTCATCATCAAGACCCGGGAGATCCCCCCCTCGGGGCGGTTCCCCTCCCTGAACCGCC
>DATMAC010000040.1:0-6851 GCA_035573655.1 Thermoflexus sp. | reverse complement strand
GGGGGCGAGCCGCGCGCCTTCGGCGCCCGGCTCGCCCCCAAACCCCCCAGGGGACCAAAACGAAAAATCAAATTTGGCGTGCGATGATGGGGAGGGACCCTTCGCGCACGATTCGGTTGATGGAGGCTTGGTCTGCGCCCGACACGGATAGAGCATCCCTCGTGGATGCTCCTATCCCAATCCCAACAGGGATCGAAGCAGCGCCAGCTCATCCCGTAGACCGCGGGTGCAGAGGAAATTCCGCCGCACGTGCTCCCGACCGCGCTCCCCCATCGCCCGGGCTCGCTCCGGATGGGCCAGCAGCTCCAGCGCCTTCGCCGCGCACTCCTCCACGCTGTGAACCAGGAACCCGGTCTCCCCATCCAGGACCTGCAGGGGGATCCCCCCCACCCGGCCGCCGATGACCGGCTTCCCCTTCCACAGGGCCTCAGTGACTGTAAGCCCGAACCCCTCCCGCAGGGATTTCTGAATCACCACATCGGCGACCCGCTGGAAGGCGTTCACCTCCCAAGCCCCCACGCCGTGGAAGTTATGCAACACATGGAGGTCCGGATCTTCCCCCGCATGCCGTAGGGTGCGATCGTAGTAAAACCAGCCCTCGGGGTCGTCGTGGGCCATGGATCCGACCAGGGCCAGCTGAACCTCGGGGCGCTCCCGCTTGACCAGTCGATAGGCATCGATCACCCCAAGGGGATCCTTCCAAGGATCGAAGCGGGAGACCTGCAGGAGCAGCGGCCGGTTCACATCGATCCCGAACCGGGCGACGATGGACCGGGCCTCCTCCGGATCCATCGGCGCGTTTTTGGGAGAGAGCGGATCGATGGTGGGTGGGATGATCGCGACCCGGGGGATCGGGAAACCCGGTCCCACGTATTCCGCCATGGTGAAGATCGCCGCGTCGTAAGCGGAGAGATAAGGGAGCAAGAACGACCAGAAGGCCGGGTTCGGGGCGCTGGTGTCGATATGACAACGCCAGATCCAGAGGCGGGCCCCGCGGCGTTCCCTCAACAACGGGATGCCCGCGGGCTGAGGGTCGTGGATGAAGATGACGTCGTAATCCTTCTCCAGGAAGGCCGCGTTCCGGCGGTTGCCTTCCTGCCAGATCGTCTGCATCTCCGGGGTGAAGGGGATATCCATCCCCTGGAGGCCGTTGTGCATCGCTTTGGTGACCCGGAAGAAGGCATCGTCCCCATGGATCACCCGCCACTCCGCCTCCAGGCCCAGATCCCGCAGCAGGGGGATGTGGGTGGCCAAGATCTCCGCCACCCCTCCGCCGAACGCGGTGGCGTTCACATGCAGCACGCGCAGGCCGCGCAGGGGCGCTGCCAGCTCCCGAAGCGTCTGAAGGATCTCATCCCCAACCAGCGGGCGTAGCGCTTCCAACGATCGGGGGGAAACCGGGACCGCTTGCATCGCGTGTGCTCCTGATCGGTTTGCGTTCATGGAAGCAATGAGGCCCTACTTTAATGTCCACCCGATGAGCCCTCGGATGTAATAGCGCTGGAGCAGCGCGAACACCAGGATCGGCACACTCATGGTCAAGATGGAAGCCGCCGTCAGCACGCCCCAGTCGATGTGATACTGGCCTCGCAGGAGTGGGATGCGCTGGGTGGCCACCAGTTTGTCCGGGTCGTAGATCAGGATCAACGCCATGAAGAAATCGTTCCAGGCCCAGGTGAGCTGCAAGGCGGCCGCCGAGGCCAGGCCGGGCAGGCTCAGGGGCAGCACAATCCGCGTGAAGATTTGGAACCGGTTCGCGCCATCCAGGCTAGCTGCCTCTTCGATCTCCGGAGGTAGGGTGGAGAAATAGTTCCGCAAAAAGAGGATGACCCAAGGCAGCGCCCAGGCCGTGTGCACCAAGATCAGCCCGAGGTAGCTGTTGATCAGCCCCAGATCCCGCAGGAGCCGGAACAGGGGCACCGCCACCATCTGCTGAGGGATGGCCATCAGCAACACGATCAACAGGAAGAGGGGATCGCGCAGGGGGAAGGGGAAACGCAGCAGCGCATAGGCGGCCATGGCCCCGATGAAGAGCGGCAGGATCGTGGCCGGGATCACCACGAGCAGGGAGTTGCGGATCCCCTGCCCGATCGGGGCGGTGGGATGGTTCCAGGCCTTGAGGAAGTTATCCAGGGAGATCGTGAAGGAGGAAAACTGCCACCATCCATGGATCAATTCGCTCTGGGGACGGAGGGCGCTCATCAGGATGCCGATGAAGGGGATGATCCAGACCAGCCCCACCCCCCACGCCAAAGCGTTCACCACCAAGTCGCGTACCCATCGCCGCATGGCCGTTCACTCCGCGGATCGCATCGTCCGCACGAACCAGAGGCCTACCACCAGCGTGAAGAGGGTCAATAAGGTCGCCACCGCCGCCGCCCGCTGGAACTCCAAGGCCCGGAAGGCGTAGAAATACATCTGGAGGGCCAGGACCATCGTGGCCCCGCCTGGCCCGCCCAGGGTCGCCGTGTAGACGATGTCGAAGATCTTCAATTCCCACAGGATCGTCATCGCCACGATCACCATGGTGACCGGGCGGAGGCTGGGGATGGTGATATACCAGAACTGCTGAAGGGGGCCCGCCCCGTCCACCGCGGCGGCCTCGTAATAATCCCGGGGGATGGTCGCCAGGCCGGCGCTGTACAGGATCATGCTGAAGCCCACCCAGAGCCAGACGGAGCCCAGGATGAGCGCCGGCAACGCCGTCTCCGGATAGGCCGTCCAGCTCCGCCCCAAATCGGTCAACCCCACGGCCCGCAGGATCGCCGTCACGATCCCGGCGTTCTCATCGAACAGGAATCGGATGATCACCCCGCCCACGATCATCGGCGTGACCATCCCCAGGAAGATGATGGATTTCAGAAACGTGGCCCCGCGGGCTCGTTCCAGCAACACGGCCAGGCCGAGGCCCAATCCCACCGTGAGGGGGAGATGGATCAGGATCCACACGGCGTTGTGAACGATGGACCCCCAGGGGGGCGGGTCGGGCGGGAAGCCGGAGAGATTGAGGGTATCCGGGTCGGAGAGGATCTGGACGAAGTTCCGCAGGCCCACGAAGGCTCCCTGCTTGTCGGTGAAGCTGAGGGCGATGGTTTGCAAAGCGGGGAGGATGATGAGGAAGAGGATCAGGAGCAAAGCAGGCCCAGCGAATCCCAGAAAGCTGACCCAGCGTCCGATCCGCCTCCACCACCGCTGTGATCGCATGGCCTTCTTCTCCCACTGATGTTGGGTCGGTGTGGGGGACGAGCGGCTCAGCCGCCGTCCCCCACACCGCGCTTGCCCTCCTCAAAGGCCTCGGCGCCCGACGTTTCCCTTCGATCTATCGGGTGGGGAAGCGGGCATCCAGGGTGCGGAGCACGCTATCCAGCGCCTGCGGGCGGACCCAGAGGAGCTTCAGCTGATCCCAGAACTGGCGCTGCCAGTCCCCACCCACCGTATCGTCCAAATCGGGCACGTTGGGTCGCTCGACCTTGGCCAGGGCCTCCGCCAAGGCCCGGTCAGCCGGCGGGTAGACATCGGGGGAGATGTCCTTGCGGCTGGCGAGCTTGCCGCCCTGCTTGGCCCGGATCTCCATCCCCTCCTTGCTGATCATGAAGGCGATGAGCTGCTTGGCCGCCTCCACGTTCTCGCTGTATTTGGGGATGAAGGCCCAGTCGGTGCCGCCCACCACCCCCCGGGCCCCGGGCAGGGTGAAGACACCCAGGTCGTTCGGATCCTTCACCATCCCCGTCAGCCAGTTCCCCATGAAGAACAGGCCATACTCCTCGTTCCACCAAAGGTCAATGGCCTGGGTCCACTCCACAGGGTCGCTGAAGTATTTCCCGAGCAGGGGGACCAGCCGCTCGGCGAAGATGGCGCGGACCTGGGGATCTGTGAAGCGGACCTTGCCGGCGATGAGGTTCTCCTGCAGCTCCGGCCCGCCGAAGGTGATCAGGAAGTGCTCCGTGATGTCGCTCAGGGGCCAACCGACCCCATCGCCGCTGATGATCGCCTTCTTGATCCCGGGGATCTTGGAGATCTTGTCCAGGAGGGCCAGGAACTCCTCCCAGGTGGTCGGCGGCTGGAGGTTGTGCTTCTGGAAGAAGGACTTCTTATACCAGAAGCCAGGCTTCACAAAGAGCACGTAAGGAACCGCGTAGATCCGACCATCCACCGCGGTGGGCTGGAGCACGAACTGGTTGGCTTCCTTCTGCCACAGGTCCGTGAGGTCCACCGCGTGATCCTTGTTCTCCCGGATCCACCAGTCCCACATGAAGATCACGTCGCCGGGCGCCTGCTTGGCCTCGAACTGAGGAGGCAGGACCTGGGAGAGATCTTCGGCTCGGTAAATCCGATAGCGGATCTGGACCCCCAGCTTCTGCTCTGCGGCCTTCAAAACGGGGAGGAATTGCTCCATCTCGGCGCCCGCCCACGGGCCGATGACCGTGAGGGTGGGGATCACCTTGGTGACCTCAACGGGCTTTTCGACTTCCACCGTTCGCTCAACGACCCGGGTCTCCACGATACGCTCCGGGGTTGGCGTAGCCGCCGGCACGCAGGCGCTCGCGGCCAGCATCAGGACGATCAGCGCAAGCCCGATTCGCTTCATGTTCCACCTCCTGCGCCACAGGATTGGCGGATGATCAGCCCGGTGGCCAGCCGGATCGTTGTGGTGGGAGGCCTTCCCTCCTGGATCCACCGAAGCAAGAGTTGGCCTGCCTCCCGCCCGAGATCCTGCGCCGGCAGGCGCACGGTGCTCAGCGGGGGATCTAAATAGGCCGAAAGGGGCACATCATCGAAGCCCATCAGCGCCAGGTCCTGAGGGACCCGCAGGCCGTAGCGACGGATGGTCTGAAGGGCGCCGAAGGCGACGACATCGCTGGCCACGAAGACGGCGGTCGGCGGGTTGGGGAGCTTCAGCAGGCGCTCCATCGCGGCCGCCCCGCTGGCCGGGGTGAAGGCCCCGAAGGCGACCAGGGTTTCGTCGTAGGGGAGGCCGGCCTCCTCCAAGGCCTGGCGGTAGCCGAGCCAACGTTCGTAACTGGCCGTGTACGAGAGCGGGGCGTTGGTGATCAGCCCGATCCGTCGATGACCCAATTGCAGAAGGTGGCGTGTGGCCATGGCCGCCGCCTGCACATTGTCCACGTCCACGGAGGGAAGCGAGCTGCCCGCGAGGTGCCCGAGGAGGACGACCGGGGTCTCCTGCCCCCAGCGTTCCAGCCACTCCCGGTCTTCAAAGCGGGGTCCGGAGAGGATCATCCCGTCCACCCGTCGCTCCTGGAGCAGCAGCGTGGTTTCCTCTGGGGGCTGATCCGGGGAGAGGGGGAAGATCAACAGATGCCAGTTGGCCTCGCGAAGCACCTCACCCAGACCCCGGAGCACCTCCGGGAGGAAGGCATCCGCGAAGATCTGATCGGGGGTCTGACGCATGACGAAGGCGATCACCTCCGAACGCCCGCGCACCAGATGCCGAGCGGCGGCGTGAGGGCGGTAGTTCAGGCGGGCCGCCGCTTCCAGCACCCGCTGCCGGGTCTCCGCGCTGATCCGAGCATCCGGCACCCGGTTCAGGACCAACGAGACCGTGGTCCGGGAGACCCCCGCCAGACGTGCGACATCCTTCGCTGTAGGAGATCGATGCTTCATTATGGTTTGCTAACACGTGTTATCATCACCATTATTGTAGTAATTGATCGAATAATCGTCAAGAGGTTCGGGTTGCTCTAAATAAGGTGGAGGATAACCTGAAGCCCAGCGAAGGAGGGTGAGAGCTGTGTCAGGGGTTTCCGATTCCGCCGATTGGAAATCGGCCCTTTGAGGCGCTGTGCGCCCAGCGTCGGCCTTCGCCGACGCGCCTCCGGTCGGCGAAGGCCGACCGATGGCCGCAGGCCCCCAGCGGGCGACTTCAGTCACCGCCCAGCAAGGCCCTGATCGGCCCCAGCAACTCCTCGTCCGGCTCCCGGCCTAAGGCCCGACAGGCGTCGATGTAATCCCAAACCATGGAAGACATCCGGTCAGCAAAGGCAGCGGGAAGTTTCAGAAAGAACGGCGCCAACACCCGCACCGCTTCCTCATATGCCGCCAACGCCTCCTCCCGCCGACCCAGTTCGAAAAGCCGGTCGCCCAAGTTGTTGAGACTCCTCGCCAGGTCGGGGAGAAAGGCATGAGGGTGGGTCTGAGCCAGCTGCCGGCAGATCGCCACTGCCTCTTGGGCCGCGGCCAATGCCTCCTCCCGCCGGCCCAATTCGGAAAGCCAAATACCCAGGTTGTGGAGGCTGGCGGCCAAGTCAGAGAGGAAGGCTTGGGGAGTTGTGGCGGCCAGTTGGCGGTAGATCCCCACCGCTTCTTGGGTGGCCGCCAACGCCTCCTCCCGCCGGCCTAAGGCGGAAAGGGCGGCCCCTAACTTGTTTAAAAGCCGAGCCTGCTCCACCACCTCTTCCCTCGGGATCCGCTCCAGCCAGGCCCGGTAGAAGTCGACCAGGAAAGGCCGCAGCGCCAGAGTGCGGTCGGGTGGCGGAAGCTCAGCGTCCCAGGCCTTCAACCAGTCCGTGGCCACCTCCAGGGGGAGGGCCTGGATCGTCTCCTTCAACCAGCGGGCCACGGCCTCCAGCGCCGCTTGGGCCGCCTCGGAGGCGCCGGGAACCGCTGCGTCGCTCAGCCGGGGCAGGACCTCGACCACCATCCGGATCGGCCAAACCAAAGCCCGCAACTCCACGACCTCTTGGGGGATCTCCTCCGGCCCCGGCAACACGGAGGACACCAGTTCCCCCAGGGCCGCGCCGCGGCGGGCCAGCACCAGGTCGGCCAGGGGATCGGGCGTGATGGGTGGGAGGGACCAACCGGCCGCGCGCTCCGGAGCGGGGAACAGGGATTGC
>DATMAC010000039.1:0-2654 GCA_035573655.1 Thermoflexus sp. | reverse complement strand
ACCCCTTGTGGGTGCCCCTACAAGGGGATGCCCCTATAACCGGGCGGGCACAAGGCCCGCCCCTACAAATGGCGTTCGCATCCCCCTGTAACCGGGCAGGCACAAGGCCTGCCCCTACAAACGATGTTCGCATCTCCCCTTGTAGGGGCGCCCCTTGTGGGCGCCCTTCCATAGACGCCCTAATCACGGGGCAGACGCAAGGCCCGCCCCTACAAACGGTTCCAGCTGCCACATCCGCTGGGTGTGGGCGCGGACGGTTTCCTGGCGCCAGTACATGGGCCGGGCGCGCCCTTCCAGCCACAGGGGGAATTGGTCACAGTAGTGCCGGGAGATCGGGGAGCCGCCCTGGCCGCCGGCTAGCACCGCCAGGCAGCGATCCCAGTCGCTCAAATCGGCCACGAACCGCCACGAGGGGAGTGCCCCCAGCGCCCCGCCGAACTGGTTCCCCTGGAAACCCGCTTGCAACGGCGTGTCGCCATCGCCGCCCAGAGGGAAGGGGCCCCGGTTGAAGAACGGCGCCAGCGCCGGCACATGGCCCAGCGCATGCCGCAGCGTCACCCGGTGCACTCGCCCCCACACCCACCGGGTCGGGTCCTTCCCCAACCGATGCCGCAGATCGCGGACGGCTTCCCGGAAGGCCTCAGCCACCCAATCGAGGGCCGTGCGCCCGCCCAGCCAGAAGGGATCCCCGCGCCGCAGGATCTCCCGAAGGGCATGGGGGGCGGTCCGGTAAAACGAATGTCCCGGAAGGAAGGCGTTCAGGGATTCCCCCAGATATCGCCGCCAGGCAGACCCGAGCCGAGGCGCCAGCAGCTGCCGCAACAGCACCCATTCCACCGCCGCCACCACCGTCGGCGCCACCCCCTTTGGATCCATCCGGCCATCCCACGCCTTGACCTGAGCCAACAGCCACGCCTCGTCGGCATCCTTCGGTTCGATCCGAACCAGCCACGGCTTCCACTCTAAAGCCGCCAAGGAGACCACGTCCGTCTGGATCGTCAGGCAATCGGCGGCGGTGAGGTTCGGCGTCGCGGCCAGACGCTCCTGGATCCGCCGCGCCCGATGATCCGGCATCCACTCCGCGCTGATGAAATACGGATAGCCTGGGCCGACGATGCGATGGTTGGCCGTCACGAGGATCCCCTGGGGCGGATCAAAGACCGAGGGGAGTTCCTCAAAGGGGATCTCCCCGATCCAATCGAACTCCCCGCTCCAACCAGGCGCCGGGAGGAGGCCGTGGCCTCGGCGTCGGATGGGGATCCGCCCGGCCATCTGATAACCGATATGGCCTGCGCGGTCGGCGTAGACGAAGTTGAGAACCGGCGTCGGCCAGCGGCGCAGCGCCTCCCGAAAGGTCTCCCAGTCACGGGCTCGATTCAACCCCAGCAAGGCCTCGAACCATGTCTCCGCTTGGGCGCCCGCCCACGCCAATGCCAGGCCCACCCGAGGCCAATCGATCCCTTCGGGCTCATACTCCGGCAACAGATCCGTCAGCACCGGGCCGTGGCGGGTGATCCGCATCCGAAACCGTTCTGGCGCCCGCCTCCCCCGCACCCGGATCTCGATTTCCCGGACCTCCGCCCAGGCCCATCCCTCCGGCGTCTCGTAACGGAGGGGATTTTCCGGGTCGAAACGCTCGATGAACCAGTCCTGGGTGTCCGCGATCACGGCCGTGGCTCCCCAGGCGATCCACTCGTTGTGCCCCAGGACCACGCCGGGGAGGCCCGGCGTCGTCACGCCGGCCACCGCGAACCCCTCCGGCTCACACACCAGATGCTGCTCATACCAAATATTGGGAAGGGAGAGGGGAAGATGCGGATCGTTGGCCAGAATCGGTTGGCCGGTGGCCGTGCGGGAGCCGGCCACCACCCAATTGTTGCTGCCGATCCCCTCGCGCGGGCCGAGCCAGCGCGCCAGCGTCGCATACATCTGCAGCAACCGCTCGGCCATCGGCTCGATTCTTAGAGTTTCGGGAAAGAGCGCCGTCTCGCCGAAGATCGCCTCCGGCTCGAGATCGGCCGCCCGTTCCCCCAGCGCCCGGGCCATCGCCACCCGGCACAGCTCGCTGTCCCAATTCCACGACAGCGCCCAGGCGACCACCAACCCCCAAGCGGCGCTGTGCTCGACGGTCCAGGGGAAATCCGGCAACGGAACCAGGCGGTCCTCCGGCCCCGTCGGGCCGCAGCGGAAGGCCGCGGTCACCCCCGCCGCATAAGCCTCGAGGAGCTTTCGCAGATCCGGGGGAACCCGCTCCAAACCGGAGCGGGCGTGTTCGGCCCATCCCACCCCACGGGCGAAGCGGTCCATCTCCAGACCCATCGGGCCGAAGACCTCGCTCAGGCGGCCCAGGGCGACCAAGCGATTGAACCGCATCTGCCAACCTCGGTCGCGCCCGTGGACAAATCCTTGGGCGAAGAACAGATCGGCCAGTGTGCGGGCCTCGATGTGGGGAACCCCCCATTCATCGAACCGGATCTCCACCGGGGCCTGCAGGCCATGCAGGCGGAAGCGGCGGGCTCGGATCATGGGCGACCTCCATGGGTTTCGTACGATTCAGCCGTTCCCACGCCATGCCTATACAGATACAGATGTCGGCGGTTCCCTCGTGAGGGCTTTTGGGGGCGAGCCGCGCGCCTTCGGCGCGCGGCTCGCCC
>DATMAC010000038.1:0-8002 GCA_035573655.1 Thermoflexus sp. | reverse complement strand
TCCCCTTTATCCCCCCTCCCCACGGCCTTTTGGGCCGTGGGGAGGGGGGATAAAAGATATTTTGGGGGCGAGCCGGGCGCCTTCGGCGCCCGGCTCGCCCCCAAACCCCAGTGGTGACTGCTTTATCCTCCTGAGTTTTGGGGGTCTGAGATGCTGGCATTTTGATGCACTCCGACGTGGGAAACCCGGTCGGAAAAGGCCAACCGCTGGCCGAAGGCCCAACGAGGGCGATTTCCATCGACGCAAATCGGCTATGGTTACCCGAAAGCTTAGCGATCAGGGGGAGGGAAATCGATCCATGCCGATACGGGTGCTTGTGGATAGCGCGGCGCTGCTGAGCACAACGGATCCGCCCAACGACCTTCTGGTTCAGATCCCATTGACCATCCGAGTGGACCACCAAACCTTCCGGGAGGGGATCGATGAGATCCCGCCGGAGCTATGGCCGCCCGCGGATCGAACCAAGGGATTCACCCTTGAGGTGCCGACGGAGGAGGAGCTTCGGGCGCTTTACACCCGGCTGGCTTCTAACACCTCGGCCCTCATCGCGGTCTTGCACTCTGGCCGGCTCTCCCCGCTGGTGGCCCGAGCCCGCGCCGCGGCTTCGGCCGTGCTGGGCCGGTGCCCGGTCCATGTGATCGATACCCAGACCTTGGGGATCGGCCAGGGTTGGATCGCGGAGGCGGCCCTGCGCCTGGCTGCCCAAGGCCAATCCGCCTATGAGATCGTCCGGCTTCTACGAGGGATGCTCTCGCGAATTTACACCGTCTTCGTTACCGAGAGCCTCGAAGCCCTGGAGCGAAACCGATTGTTGAGCAAAACCCAGCGCATTCTGGGAACCATGCTGGGGATCCGTCCATTCCTGATGATGGAGGACGGCGCCCTGCTTCCCCTGGAAAAAGCCCGCTCCACAGAGAAAGCCCTGGAAAAGCTCATTGAATTCGCGGCGGAGTTCTCCCGAGCGGAACGAGTGGGGGTCCTTTACGGGCCGGCGCGCACGCCTCAGGAAGCCCATGCGTTTGCACAGCGTTTGCAGGAAGCGATGCAGGCCCGGGAGCTCGTGGTTCGCCCATATGGTCCCTCGCTGGCGGCATGGATCGGCTTCGATGGACTCGGGGTGATGATCAAAGAGTAACTCTAAGGGAGGAACGCTCCGATGCTGTCTCGCCTGCTTTCCGCAGCGATCGTCCTTTCACTGCCGGCCGTGTTGCTTCTACTGAACGTCCGGCTGCTGATGAATGACTGGTTCATCCGCTTAGAATACGCGCGGCCCGATTTCCCGCCGGATCTCTATGGGATGAGCCCAAAGGAGAGGCTGGAATTGGCCCTCACAGGCCTCCGCTCCGTCACGCAGCCGCCAGGGGCAAGCATCCTGCGGGAGGTCCGCTTTGCCGATGGGCAACCTGCCTTCAACGAGCGGGAGATCCGTCATATGCAGGACGTGTGTGTCTTACAGGGGATCGCTTTTCGGATCGGCTTGATCTTGGCCCTGGTGTTGATCGGCGCATGGGCATGCCTTTGGTTTTCCCCCGCCACCCACCGGCTGGCCTGGCAAAGCCTGAACTGGGGGGGCCTTCTAACCCTCGGGTTGGTCTTGGGGATCCTGCTGGGCTTTCTGTTCAGCTTTGATGCCGCGTTCACGCTGTTCCACCGGATTTTCTTCGAAGGAGACACCTGGCTTTTCCTGCCTACCGACACGTTGATCCGGCTGTATCCGGAGAAATTCTGGTTTGATGCCGCCGTATGGATCGGCGGGCTCACCTTACTGGAAGCGATCGCGCTGATCCTCCTGGCGCGCTGGCGGCTCTCCATGAGTTAGCGGAGAAGTGATAACGATTTCCCTCCTCCCCGCGCGGCGAAGTCGCCTGAGATGGTGGGGAGAGGGAGAGAAGCGCTACCAGCAGAGTTGAAGTTTTTACTAAACTTCAAACGGCTTCGGCAGCCGCCCCAACGGGCGGGGCTGATCTTTATAATGTAGGGGCACCCACAAGGGGTGCCCCTACATGGGGTGCCCTGGGGCAGGCCTTGTGCCTGCCCTTATAAGCGTCCAAAGGAATGCCCTGAAAACCCATCCAGGTGAAACGCCCTATGCGCATCCTGATCACTGGCGCCGCTGGCTTCATCGGTTCCCATCTCTGTGATCGCTTTCTCGCTAACGGCCATGAGGTGATCGGAGTGGATAACTTCTTGACTGGGACTGCAGATAACATCGCCCATCTGATCGGACATCCACGTTTTCGGTTTATCCGCCACGACGTCACCCATTTCCTCTATGTGGAAGGGCCACTGGATGCGGTGCTTCACTTCGCCTCGCCGGCCAGCCCTGTGGACTATCTGAAATATCCTATTCAGACCCTGAAGGTCGGGGCCTTGGGAACCCATAACACCTTGGGCCTCGCTCGGGTGAAGGGAGCCCGCTATATGCTGGCTTCCACCAGCGAGGTCTATGGGGACCCTCAGGTCCACCCTCAACCGGAAACCTACTGGGGCCACGTCAACCCCATTGGCCCGCGCGGGGTCTATGATGAGGCCAAGCGGTTCGCGGAGGCCATGGTCATGGCCTACCATCGAGTCCACGGCCTGAACACCCGCATCGTGCGCATCTTCAACACCTACGGCCCCCGCATGCGGCTGGATGACGGCCGGGTGGTGCCGAATTTCATCGGCCAGGCCTTACGAAGGGAACCCTTGACGGTCTACGGCGACGGCACGCAGACCCGCAGCTTTTGCTACATCGATGATCTCGTGGAAGGGATTGTGCGGCTCCTCGAGGTGGACGAACACGAACCGGTGAACCTGGGGAACCCGGAGGAGGTCAGCATCCTCACCTTTGCGGAGATCATCAACCGCCTCACGGGGAACCCGGCCGGGATCCGCTTCCTCCCGGATCGCCGGATCCCCGGGGATCCCCAACGCCGCTGCCCGGATATCACGAAGGCCCGCCAGCGCTTAGGGTGGAGCCCCCAGATCCCTCTGGAGGAGGGGCTGCGGCGGACGATCCGATGGTTCGAGGAGCGGCTGAAATCCCCTAACCGGTGATCCGTTGAGGAGGAGGCCGGGCGACACGATAACGGGTTGGATCTGCTGCGCTGCAGAGATGAAAAGGACGGGGAAGGGAATTTTCCGTGGGTGGCAGGCCGCTTACGCAGCGTGCCACCCATGGAAAATTCCACGAATCGGGATGGCGACCGATCCATGGGACAGAACGCCCGGAACCTTCAGTTGAGCGTTGCATCATTCCGCTATGAGCTGTTATGGGGGCTGGGGGCTTTCGGCCTGGGCCTGCTGTTGATATGGCGGCCAGGGATCGTCCTCGGGGCCACCGCAGCCTTCGCCGGGCTGGCCATCCTCCTGCGGATCCCGGAAGCCGGCCTCGGGGCGGCGCTGCTCACCGGGCCGCTGACGCCGCTGGAGAACGAGCTCTGGCGCCCTCCGCTGAACAGTGCCCAACTCTTCCTGGGCCTGGCCCTCCTGGCCTGGCTGTGGCGAGGGTTGGCCCATCGATCGCTTCCTCTCCCCCGCTGGAGGTGGGGTTGGGCCTACGGGCTCTTCCTGGGCTATGCCCTCCTCTCCATGCTTTGGGCCCTGTCCTGGGAGGAAGGGCTTCCGGAGTGGATCAAATGGGCGCAAATCGGAGCGGTGGTGATCATCGTCCTCAGCGCTTCCCCACGTGCCCAGCGCGCTCTTCTTGGCGCTGCTTTGATCTCCGGAGCCCTCCAAGCCAGCGTCGGAATCTGGCAGGCCTTCCTGCGTGGGAGCGGTCCGGAGCATTTTCGACTCCCCGGCCTTCCTTTTTATCGAGCCTACGGAACGTTCCAGCAGCCCAACCCCTTCGCCGGGATGATGGGCCTGATCGCTCCGGTGGCCCTGGGCCTCGCCGTCGGGCTCCTTCGCACCCCTCGGCGATCGGTTCGGGAGCGGCTGATCGGGCTGGGCGCGCTGGGCCTCGGGGGCCTCGCTCTCTTGGCCATAGCCGCCTCGTGGTCTCGGGGGGCATGGCTGGGGGCCGCCATCGCCGGCGGGACGTTGCTCTGGATGCTGCCCTCCCGAAAACGATGGCGGATCATCGCCCTGGCGACCCCGATGCTGTTGGGTGCGTTCTGGTGGACGATGGGGGAGATCCCCGCCCCAATCCGAGCCCGCCTGGCCGGCGTAACGGAAGAGCTTCAGATCGCCGATGTGCGCGGGGCCGAGGTGAACGAGGCGAACTTCGCGATCATTGAACGGTTGGCCCATTGGCAGGCCGCCGTGGAAATGGTGCGGGCTCATCCGTGGTTAGGGGTCGGGTTTGGGAATTACGCCGCGGCCTACCCCGGCTATGCCCTTATCCGCTGGCCGAACCCCCTGGGCCACGCGCATAACATCTACCTGAATATGGCCGCGGAGACCGGTCTGGTCGGTCTCCTGCTTTACTTGGTGCTCTGGATGGCGATCGGGTTCCAGACCTGGCAAGCATGGCGACGGAGTTCCGGATGGCGGAGGGGATTGGCCGCGGGGCTGATGGGCGCATGGGCGCATTTGCATATCCACCAGTTCTTCGATAATCTTTACGTGGCGAATTTGCCCCTGCTGATCGCGCTATATGGGGCATGGGTGGAGATCCTGAGCCGGGAGCCAGGAGCCTCCCCGACCTCCGAACCCCTCAAACATCGCGAACGGAGGCAATGACGTGGAGAGAAGACTGCTCGTTCGGCCCGCTTTAGGGGACCTTTTACGAGTGTATCGCCGGGAGATCGTGCGCTTCATGAAGTTCTGCGTGGTGGGAACGGTTGGTTTCGTGGTGGACACCGGAATCCTGAACGGTCTCATTTTCCTGGGCGGATGGATCCCGATCTGGGCCAAGGCCGTCTCCTTCACCGCTGCGGTGTTAAACAATTTTCTGTGGAATCGCTACTGGACTTACCCGGACTCTCGGTCCAAACCGATTTGGCAACAGATCTCCCAGTTCTTCATGGTGAACACGGCAGGGCTGGGGATCAATCTGGCGGTGTTTGGGACAGTCTCTGGGCTGTTGATCCCCCGATTCGGGATGCGGTGGGGAGTGAACCTCGCCCAGGTGATCGCGGTGGGGGTGGCCCTCTTCTGGAATTTCCTGGCCAATCGGCTGTGGACGTATAATGACGTGCCGTGATCCCGGCAGCGAGAGCCTCTGAGGCGGTCAGGTCCACCACAGCCTCAGAAGCCTTTTTCAATCCTCACGACGGAGGCTTGCAATGCTGCAGGTGGAGATCGAGTATTGTGCGGTCTGAGGGTACCTTCCCCGAGCGGTCAGGTTGACCGAGGAACTGCTGAAGGAATTCGAGGGACAGGTGGCCTCGTGGACGCTCATCCCATCCAGCGGGGGCGTCTTTGAGGTCCGGGTGAACGGAGAACTGGTGTTCTCCAAGAAACAGCTAGGGCGTCACGCGGAGGTCGAGGAGATCCGTCAGGCGTTGGCCGCCCGGCTGAAGTAGGGAGACCTCCCTCAGCCCGGCGGCTCGCTCTGGAAGGCGGACGGCGGATGATCGCGGGGCCGGTCGCCGAAGGTGACCGGCCCCGCGATCTCGGTCTTGACCTAACGCATCCGGCCCGCTGGCAACGTCCCCACCCCAAAGATCTGGGGCGAAAGCCGGATGCCAGCGGCCTCCAGGCGGGACATGAAATGGGGGCGGATCCCGGTCGGCCGATGGACCCCTTCCACCTTCCCCTGCTCTTCCCCGATCGCTTTCGCCTGGAAAATGAAGAGGTCCTGCAGCACCACGGTATCCCCTTCCATCCCCTGGATCTCTGTGATCCGCGTGATCTTCCGAGAGCCATCCCGCAGCCGCTCCTGCTGCACGATGAGATCGATCGCCGAGGCGATCTGGGTGCGAACAACCCGGAGGGGGAGATCCATCCCGGCCATCAGCACCATGGTCTCCAGCCGGGAAAGCGCATCCCGTGGGCTGTTGGCGTGAATCGTGGTCATGGAGCCCTCGTGGCCGGTGTTCATCGCCTGGAGCATATCTAAGGCTTCCGGCCCTCGGCATTCCCCCACGATGATCCGATCAGGCCGCATCCGCAGGGCGTTGATCACCAGGTCGCGGATGGTGACCCTCCCCGTCCCATCGGGCAGAGCGGGCGCTGCCTCCAAGCGCACGACGTGACGTTGTTGCAACTGAAGCTCTGCGGCATCCTCAATGGTGACAATGCGCTCATCCTCAGGGATGAACGCGGAAAGCACGTTCAACAGCGTGGTCTTCCCCGAACCGGTCCCTCCGGAAACCACAATGTTCAAGCGGGCGATGACACAGGCCCTTAGGAACTCCGCCATCTCCGGGGTCATGGTCCCGAAGCGGATGAGATCCTCCACCGTCAGCCGCCGGGCTGGGAATTTCCGGATGGTAATGGTGGGTCCGTTCAAGGCGCACGGCGGGATGATCACGTTCACGCGGGAGCCATCCGGGAGGCGGGCATCGGCCATCGGCCAGGTCCGATCCACCTTGCGCCCCAGGGGCTTGAGGATCCGCTCAATCACTTCCATTACGTGCTGATCATCCCGGAATCTCACGTCTACCTCAACGATCTTCCCGTTTCGCTCCACGTAAATCTGCGAGGGACCGTTGACCATGATCTCTGTGATCGAAGGATCCCGCACCAACGGCCCGATGGGGCCGTATCCGACGACTTCATCGCCCACCTCCTCAAGCAGCCGATCCAATATCTCGGGTGGCAGGGAGATGCGCGCGGAGGCCAACAGCTGGGTCACCCGATCCCGAACCCATGCCCAGTTCTCGGGGGTCATCCCCACCGGGGGAGGCTCCGATCCCTTCTGAAGCTGTTGAATCAACCAGGCCCGAAGCCGGGTGTAATGCTCCGGTGACAATGGGGCGTCCTGCCGGCTCATAAAGGCTCCTCCTTCTGCATCAACTGAAGGATTTCCTCGACCCATTCCTGAATCCGGTTGGCCGTGGGGCTTTCCGGCTCGATCGCCTGAATGGGACGGCCCTCCTGCAGCGCCCGATGGGCCGTCACCGGATCCACCGGCCAGACCCGAACGGGCCAGCCACCCAGACGGTTCTGGATCTCGATCTCCGTCCACGGTTCAGAAACCACCCAGCGCCGTACCCAAACGAGCTCGACCCGAGGGGGGCGAATCCCCAGCTCTTCCCATTGGCGGAGCACGATCCGCGCCCTCCGCAACCCGGGCTCATGGCTCTCAAACGTGAGGAAAACCCGATGGCATCGGGGAAGGATCTGCGCGGCCACGGGCCCACCAGGATCCCCCACCAGCCAGACCAGAAACCTCGCCTGGGCAACCAACCGCCTGGCCACCTGTTGCACAACCGCCACGTTGGGCATCCCATAAACCGACCAGACCTGCAGCTGCTCCTGGATAGGGATCAGACCGTGAATGGGATCCCGGCCGGCTTCCAGATCCTCCGCCCTCAGGCGAGGCTCCACATCGAAGACCATCGCCCCCCGTCCGATCCCCTCGACATCGACCAGGAGTGTGGGGGCGTGGGCGGCCAGCGCGGCGGCCAGCGCTGGGGCTAAGAACTCCCCTGCCCCACCCGGCCAGCTCTCACTACAAGCGATCTCCATCGCCCGACCGGTCAGATCTTGAAGCGGGTGGGTCGCTTCCAGCACCTCCTGCACAGTCTGCAGGAGGGTTTCGACGGGGACCGGCTTGGTGAGGTAGGCGTGAACGTTCAAGAGCTTTTGATCGGCGGTGGGGGTGACCTGAGATTTCGCGGTCAACACGATCACCGGCATGCCCGTCAGGTCCGTCCGATGGCGCATCGCCTCCAGGACCTCATAGCCATCCATCCCAGGCATCATGAGATCCAGGATCATCAGGTCCGGATGCTCCTGACTCATGACTTCCAGCGCCTGGAAGCCATTCTCCGCATAGAGGATCTCATGGCCTGCGCGACGGAGCACCAATCCGATCAGCCGCCGAGCATCCGGATCGTCATCGACCACCAGCACTCTCGCCATGGGATTCCCCCTGTTGTGAAGGAAAGTTTTCTCGCAACGATTC
>DATMAC010000037.1:0-2260 GCA_035573655.1 Thermoflexus sp. | reverse complement strand
AGTCTGCCAAGCGAACCCCTGCGGTCAGCGAGGCCTTTGAGGGGTTCACGGTCGAGGAGCGAGCGGCTATCAAGGAACGCGTCCAGGAGCAGAAGGCGGAGCGCACGGGTGGGATGAGTGGGGAAAGCGCGGTGCTCGCGAAGATCGCCGAGCTGCCGGAATCGGATCGCTCCATGGCCGAGCGGATCCATGCGATCATCACAGCCAGCGCACCTGCCCTCAGGCCGAGGCTATGGTATGGGATGCCTGCTTACGCCAATCCAGATGGCAAGGTCGTTTGCTTCTTCCAGGCTGCGGCGAAGTTCAACAGCCGATACGCCACGCTCGGCTTCACCGACGCGGCGAACCTTGATGAGGGCGCCATGTGGCCGGTTGCCTTCGCGTTGAAGGAGTTAACTCCGATCGAAGAAGCAAGGATCGCGGCGCTCGTGAAGAAAGCGGTGGGCGGGGTGCGAAGGCGAAGGACAAGGGCGGCGCATGGAGGGGAAAAGGGCGCATAGGTATGGGTTCAGGACAATCCATTTCCACGTCGTAAACGATGATCCCATACACCCCAACACCACGCCTTCAAAGGCTCATAGGATTTTATCCCCGACAAATGTCGCGCCCGTTTGTAATCCTTCAATAAGTTCAATTCTGGCGAACAGGTGGGCCGTTCCACTTGCTCGACCTTCACTTCCCGATAAGCTATCCCATGATGACCAGCCGTTCGATCTTACTCTGTTGCAAATAGCCGAGGAGGTCACCCTGGCTCACAGCGGTGATCTGGATTGGGATCACAGTGATTCTCTCGCGAATCCTGCATGCCCTCGTCCGTTCCTTTCTGGGAGGGTTGTAAAAAGGGCGGAAGATAGATCTTTCCCCTTCCGGACCGGCCAGCCGTTCGAAGAGCCCCCGCGGTTGAAGGAAATTCTTTTCGCTTGGCCCCCGCCTACAGGCTGGCGTTGTTGTCCGGGCTGCGGTTCACTCTGAGCATCCCGTTATTGTTCCGGGTGATTGATGTCGAGACCTGAATTTAGTGAGAGTTGATCGTTTTCCCTCGCCAGGGTGGGGGGTCGTCGCTTGAGCGATCGACATCCAGAACATCCAGCAGGCGATAGGCGATGCCCTTCAAGTCGATCCCTTGAATGATTCCTCGTCCGGAGGCTTGGGATGATGCGCAGAGTCCTGATAGGGTGTCTGGCGCTTTTCTTGTTGGCTTTTGCCTGCGCAGGCGGGGTCGTCTTAGGAGTAATAGCTGCCCCCCGCCTCCAGGGGATCTTTGCCCCGGCCCCGACGGCGACCCCTACCGCCGTCGCCGATCGTCCCCATCCTACTCCTCCGCCGACGCGATCCCCCTCGCGGCCGACCCCGACATCCGCGCCCGAGGCTTCTCCTGAACCCCCGTCGGAGTCCTCCGGGGACGGGTTCTCTCTCCCAGAGGCGGATTGGGAGGCATTGGCGGAGGGGCTGCGGCCGGAGGCCCGCGCCATGTTGCATCCGGAGGACGGCCGTCCCCTCATCCGGATGGCCCTCCGCGTGGAGCCGGAGGCTCGGAGACTCCGGGGCCGGATGGCGGTGACGGTTTCCCGCCAGGGCCCCGAGGTCTGTTTCCGGGCCTTCGCCAACGCGAAGGCGATGGGCGGGAGCCGCCTGGAGGTGGGCGGGCTCCAGGTCGACGGCCGCCCCGTAACCCCCCAGTGGAGCGCCGACCGCACGGCCTTCACCCTGCGTCTCCCCGAGAGAAGCGGGCCCACCGTGGAGGTGACGCTCCTTTTCACCACGACCCTGGGGACCCGGGAGGCGGGATACGGGCTGATGCGCCGGCACCCGGACGGCCGGATGGTGGTCTACTACGGCTATCCGGAGGTCGCCCGGATGGAGAACGGCCGTTGCCTGCTGGACCCCCCGTGGGAGAACGGGGACCTCCATCAGGCGGAAGCTGCCCACTACTGGATCCGCCTGGAGGTCCCGGCGGGGACGGCGGTCGCGATCAGCGGCGTCGAGCGAGGGGAGCAAGAGATCGCCGGGCGGCGGGTCCTGGAGGTCGTGGCGCCCTTCGCCCGCAACGTGGTGTTGGTGGCCGGGCCGATGGAGGAGCGGACACTGGAAGCGGCTCCCTCCCTCCGGGTGCGCGGCTTCTTCTCCCAGGCGGATGAAGAAGCCTTCGGGCAGGGCCTGGAGGCGGCGGCGAATGCGCTGCGCCGGTTCGGGGAGGCCTTCGGGGAATATCCCTTCCCGGAGCTGGATGTGGTGGAGGTCCCCCTGAGCGGCGGGGCGG
>DATMAC010000036.1:0-7421 GCA_035573655.1 Thermoflexus sp. | reverse complement strand
CGCGCGGCTCAGCCCCCAAAGCCCCCAGGAGGAAACCATCGATCTCCGGTATCGGTGCTGCGTGGGAACGGCTGAATAGCTACCGCAAACCTTTGCTGTGAATTCGAAACGCCGAGGGCGAGTGAGTGGAAATGGGCGAGTTGATCCAAAGTTCAGATCCTCCGCTCGGGAACGGGCGGCAGCGATCCTGAAGGTCGCCGCTGGATGATCTATGATTCCCCTCGCCTCGGCCCCAGATAGGCCATCGCCTCCTCATGATCGCCATCCATCACGAGGTGCAGATATCGCCCCCCTGTCGCCTGAGGGACATCGATGACCTTCACATAGGGCTCATAAGGGGCCTCCTCTGGCAGCAGCGCCGTCAAACAATTGGGCGCCCGAATGAAGAAATCAGCTTGGAAGATCGCCCGCTCATCTTCTGGAAGGATGGCCAGCGGGTAAATCTGGGCCTCGATCAGATCGCGGAAGAAATGCGTTCCATAAGAGAGCTCGGGCGTCCCCTGGGCCCCCCGCAGCCCGATCTCCACCAGGGCCCGGGCATTATAAATGTCCGCGTAGCCCACCTTCACGCCCAGATAGGGATTCACGCTCCCCCAGCGGCCGGGCCCGATCAAAATGAACCGTTCCCCCGTCAGCCGCCGGTTCAGTCGCCCGATCACCCGCGCGATCTCTAAGCGGGTGCTCAGCGAGGGGATTCGAGTATAGATCATCGGATCCACATAGATAATGTAACGGATATCATACACGGTCCCATAAGGCACCATATGGTAAGAAGTGAATAGGATATCCTCCGCCGGGATATCCTTCGGAACACGCGGGCTGGCTGCCTGCTCCCGATCGGTTTGAGGGCGGCATTGCAGGAGCCGGAGCATCGGGCGAGGCGGTCGTCCTCCTTCCAGGAGGACAGCGAACTCCACGTCGATCGGTCGTCCGTAATAACGCTCCAGTTTACGTAGCACAGCCCGCATCAGGGGGACAAAGTCCGTCTCCTGGAGTAGGCGGTCGAAAGTGATCACAAGGGAGCGCGGATCCACATTGCGTCCAAGAACCGGCTGAAGGTAGTCCCCCTTGTGAACTGATGCCAGATAGGCTAAGCCCGGATAATCCCCCTCCAAGACCTCCGCGATCGGCAGCGTCCGAAAGCTGTTGTCCTCTAAGTCAATCACATCAATGAAATGCTGGGCGTAGCGGGCGATCGACTGCGGATCCTTCTCGGGTCGTAGGCCGGGATGGCTGAGGGCGATCATTCGGGGGTAATCATGGGCCACCCGTTCCACCGCGCGGGTGCCCAGCCCGATCACCATGCGCACAAAGCCATCCTCCCGTCGGATACGCGGGCTCCATCGGAAGGGATTGCGAGAGTAGGCAACTCCGGCAACCGGCGGGAAAAAGTAGCGCCCATAGCGGGCTCCCTCCACCTTCTGGAGCAGGATCGCCATCCGCTCATCATAATCCACCAAGCCCACATGCCGCCGGTAGATCAACGGGTCCGGGTGGAAGACGCTGGCGTAAACCCGCTTGATGGCCGTCAGCAGCGCCTCCAGGTTCTCTTCTAAGGAGCCCTGGTTGGGGCAGAAATGGCTCTCATACTTCCCCGCGAAGGAGGCCCCGAAGTTGTCCTCCAGAAGGCTCGAGGAGCGCACAATCAATGGATGGGGACCGATCTCCCGAAGGAGATCCCGCAGCCGTTGCACAAACCACGCTGGGAAGCGGCTCTCCAAGAAGGCATGCTGCACTTCAGGGAACTCCGCGCGGATTTCCTCCTCGCTCTTGTATTTCTGGTTCAGATAGGGAAGCAACCCGTTGCGTTCCATAAACTCATAGAAGACATCGGCTCCGATGAACCAGGACTCCGGGATGCTCACCCGCTCAGCCAGGGGGAAAGGATCCTCCGGATCCGGCTGCTGGAGGACCCGCCAGGCCAGCATCATCCCGGCCGCCTTGCCTCCGATCTTCCCCTGGCCGATCCGCCGCTCATAGATCGCGCGTAGATCCGCTGCGGTGAAATGCTCCCGGGCGATCCCCACGAAGGCCAGCTGATCGCTGATGATGCTCTTAATGAGGACGACGCGGATCTCTTTCAAGTGTGGGAGCACCGCCTTGCGCTGCTCAGGAGGAGCCGCTTCATAGGCCTCCGCCTGGGCGAAGAGCGCCTCAAGCGGGGCGAGCTCAGGATTGAAAGAGAGGATCGGCCGATGCCCCGGCGCCCGCTCCTCCAACACGGAGCGGACGATCTCCACGAACAGGCTGTGGGGCAGGTTGTAAGCGAAATAGAACTCCGTGAGCTGGTCCCGGATTTGAGCCAGCCGTTCCTCCCATTCCTCCGCCGATTCCTGACCGAAGGGATCCGTCAATCCCTCCAGGCGCTGGGAGATCAGGGCCTTCTCCCGGACCTCGGCCTCGAAAGCCTCAGGGGTGATGATGCCACGCGCGAATAGCTCCTGGCGCATCCGCTCGCGGATCCGGCGGGCCAGAATCGGATAACGGAGGATTTCCAAGTGCAAGGCTAACGCCGGCGGCAAATGCCAGGGATACCCGTGCTCCCCGTCCATCTCAGCTCCACCGTCCGTTGCATTCTGAATTTTGAGCATATCGCGGGCGTAAGGGACGGTCAACATCGTTAGGGGCAGCCGGCCCGCTCAGAAGACTCACCCTTCCCGAGGGCCCTCTGCTCGCGGGAAGAAAACGGGCACTGAAGGGCCTGCCCTATGCGCCAGACCCAGAACAAGCTCCATCCACCGAATGGTGCACAGGAAGCTCTACTCGCCATC
Source organism: Thermoflexus sp. (assembly GCA_035573655.1). Classification (GTDB taxonomy): domain Bacteria; phylum Chloroflexota; class Anaerolineae; order Thermoflexales; family Thermoflexaceae; genus Thermoflexus. Next base: position 4,650 of record DATMAC010000036.1, on the reverse strand, counting down.
CGACGCCAGTAAGAACCGGAGGCGTATTGCTGGTGTTTACGGGAAGAAAACGGGCGCAAAAGTGCCCTACTACGAACAAGAACTTGTTCGTAGTAGGGCACTTCAGTGCCCGTCCCATACCGTCAGTCCTATAACGGATTCTCACTTATTGAGTAGTGTGTGTAAGATTCTTTCTCCTCCTGACACCAGAGGAAACCGAGGCACTGTGATCCTTTTGGATCTGGTTTAAAATGAAAAGGATACACGGAGGATTCCGATGGGCGAACCATGGGTTTTCTGTGACGAAGTGATTATCGAAGTGAAAGCTGGGGACGGCGGTGACGGATGTGTCTCGTTCCGACGCGAGAAATACGTCCCCATGGGGGGCCCGGATGGGGGGGATGGAGGAAAGGGCGGGGATGTGATCCTGCGGGTGAACCCCCATCTGAACACCCTAGCTTATTATTACCGCCACCGCCACTTCCGAGCGGAGAACGGCCGCCATGGGCGGGGAGGCCGGAAAACGGGAGCCAGCGGGGAGGATCTCATCTTAGACGTGCCGCCCGGGACCGTGGTCCGAGATGCAGAGACCGGGGAGCTCCTGGCGGATTTAACGGAACCCGGACAGACGGTGGTCGTGGCCCGGGGCGGGCGGGGGGGACTGGGAAACGCCGCTTTCGTCAGCCCGACGAATCAGGCCCCTCGAATCGCGGAACGCGGGGAGCCTGGGGAGTTCCGCCGCCTTCACCTGGAGCTGCGTCTCCTGGCTGACGTCGGGCTGATCGGCAAACCCAACGCCGGGAAGTCCACGTTGTTGGCCGCCGTGACGGCGGCCCGCCCGAAGATTGCGGACTATCCCTTCACGACCCTGCATCCCCATCTGGGGGTGGTCGTTCTGGATGACACCGCTTCCTTCGTGCTGGCCGATCTGCCCGGCCTGATCGAGGGAGCCCATCAGGGAGCCGGCCTCGGGCTGACTTTCCTACGCCACGTCGAGCGCACCCGCGTCCTCATCCATTTGCTGGATGGGCTCTCCCCAGACCCCATGGCGGATTACCAGGCGATCCGTGCTGAGCTGGGTCATTACAACCCCGACCTGCTGAAGCGACCGGAGATCATCGCCTTCAACAAGATGGATCTGCCCGAAGTTCAAGCCCGATGGCCAGCGGTGGAAGCGGCCTTCGCCGCCCAGGGCCTTTCGATACACCCGATCTCCGCAGCGGCGAAGCAGGGCACCCGAGCCTTGATGTGGGAGGCTTGGAAGCGCTTGCAGGAAGCCCCACCCCTCCCCTCCCTACAACCGACTACACCACCCCTCGTCCGGCGTGAGACGCCGATCCAGGTGATCCGCGAGCGGAATGGATGGCGGGTCGTGGGGACAGCAGCGGAAAAAGCCGTGCGGATGGCCCGCCTCGACTCCGAGGAAGGCTTGCTCAAACTGCACCGGGAGTTGGAGCGCTTGGGTGTCATCGAGGCCTTGGAGCAGGCGGGGGTCCGGCCCGGGGATACGGTCTATATCGGCGATGTGGAGCTCGAGTGGGTGGATTGGGCTGATGTCGGGAAGCGCTCATAACGATGGGTTCAACCAGCGCTCAAGGCCTTACTGAGAACAAAGGATTCGGAGCGCTTTGAATGAATCGCCTAGGATTACTGGGAGGAACTTTTGATCCCCCTCATTACGGACATCTGGTGCTGGCAGAGCAGGCCCGGATCCAGTTGGGCCTGAACCGGGTGTTATTTATCCCGGCGGCGCAGCCTCCCCATAAGCCGGCAGCGGAGGTCACGCCGATTGAGCACCGCATGAATATGCTGGCCCTCGCCATCGCGGGCAACCCCTTCTTTGAGATCTCCCGAGCCGATATCGATCGCCCGGGCCCTCATTATACGGTTGATCTCCTGGTTTACCTGCGGACCCTCTATTCGGAGGCAGAGTTCTTTTTCCTAATGGGATCCGATTCTCTGGTAGATCTCCCCCGATGGCGGGACCCCCATCGTCTGATCCAGATGACCTGGCTGGCCGTGATGCCTCGACCCGGGTACGTGGTTCATATGCCGCTTTTGGAACAGGCATTGCCGGGGATCAGCAAACGACTGATCTGGCTGGACGCGCCCTTTCTGGACATCGCTTCCCATGATCTGCGCCGGCGTATCCGGAGCGGCGGCTCCATCCGCTACCTGGTCCCTCCAGAGGTGGAGGCCTACATTTATGCCCACGGCCTGTATCGAAACGCGGCGACCTCATCGCCCACGTGAGTCCAGACCGAAGCGACGAGAGATGGCATAGCGACCGCGGCATGGGGGAGGAACGTGGCCCGCATGGTTCAGCTTGTCGCTATCCAGATGCGCTGGTCCGCCCAGGACGGCCGCTCTCCCAGCGTTTTCGCCGCCCGGATCGAGGGGCTGCTGGCTCAGGCCACCTCCGGTCTGGATCCGGGGAAGCCCGCGCTGGTCGCGTTCCCCGAGGATGTGGGACTGCTGAGCGCGTTGGCCGTCCTTCCCCCAGCGCTCTCGGAACAGCCTTCGATGGCCGCGGCGATGGCCCTCGCCATCCGTCAGCGCTTTCTCCCTGTTCTTTACCATCGACTCCGTTACCGGGTCCGCTGGGCCCGCGCCCTGCTGTTGGCCATCCAACCGCGATTGGCCCAGCTGTATCTACGGACCTTCTCCACCCTTGCCCGGAAATATCAAGTTTATGTGGCCGCGGGCTCCGCTCCGCTGGCGGAGATCCCTCATTCTTCCCCCTTCCATCTCGAACACCTGCGCCCACGGGGCCCCGCCGTTTACAACACGGCCGCGCTCTTTGGGCCAGACGGCGCTCTACTCGGCCTTCAACGGAAGGTCGCCCTGATCGACCTGGAGGGCCCCCAGGGCCTGGATTTAACCTCTGGCCCTCTGGAACAGATTCAGGTGTTCGCTACGGAGGTCGGCCGGATTGGGATAGCGATCTGCCTGGACGCCTTCGCCCCGGAATCCCCGGTGCGGGATCGGCTGGCCCGCCTGGGGGCCGAGATCCTGGTCCAGCCTTCGGCGAACCCGGGACCTTGGACCCCCGAGCAGCAAGCGGACTGGCTGCGGGGGGCATGGGCGGCGACCGTTCAGGAGGGACGGTTCGTCTATGCGATCAATCCGATGATGACGGGAACCCTTTTCGATCTGGCCTTTTACGGCCAATCCGCGCTCTTCGCACGGGATCCAAAGTTAGGCCCTGGGGATTGCGGTTACCGGGACATCGGTCCGAGGCCGGGTTTCCTGACGGTCGCAAAAGAAGCGGATTCCGAGGAGATCCTGGTGGCCCGTGTGCCGCACCCTGAGGGGTGAAACGCCCCAGTAACGGGGGAAGTGTCCGATGATGCGCCTGGAGACTGCGGAAGGCCTGATCACGTTGAACCTGCAGCGGGGCGCGCTCGCCCTCCATCTTTATGGACAAGATGTTCTCGCCTATGATCGGGCCGGCCGGCTCTGGAGTGCCACCATCGGTGGGGTGACTTACCGCCGAGGGTTGGATAACCGGATTCAGGCCGTCGAGGCGACGCCGGAAGGGGCCCGACGCCGGTGGTTAACGCGGGAGGAAGTTCGGGATTTGGAGGACAGGCTCGCCCGTCAGCTTCGATCGCTTCTGCCCATCCTCTCCAGCGGCCCTGTCCGATGGATCACCCCTCCTTCCGATGAGCGATCGTGGTTGGATGCCCTCCAGGTACTTCAACGGGCTTCCCAAATGGACTTCGAGGCCCTGGAGGCGGATGCGCGCCGGTTTGCGGAGGTCTACGCGCCCATCGGGATCCTTCCCCCTGACCAATATCTCTCGCTGGTCGTTCAGGCCACCATCGGGTGCCCATTCAACACGTGCATTTTCTGCGGCTTCTACCGAACCCTTCCCTTCCGGGTGCGATCGCCGGAGGAATTTGAGGCCCACCTGGAGGCGATCCGCGCATTCTTCGGCGAGGGATTATCGCTGCGGCGGACGATCTTCCTGGGCAGTGCCAACGCCCTGGCGATCCCCATGCCGCGCTTGCTGGCCCTGCTGGAGCGGTTGAGGCGGGTTTTCCCGTTGCGAACAGATGGCGAGGAGAGGCACGGATTCGCGGGGATCTATGCGTTTTTGGATGGTTTCACCGGGCTGAAGAAAACCGTGGGCGATTACGAAGCGCTGCGCGCCCTGGGCTTGCGCCGGGTTTACATCGGCCTGGAGAGCGGGCACGATCCACTGCTGGCCTTCTTGCGCAAGCCGGCAACCGCCGAGCAGATGATCGAAACAGTGCGGCGTCTGAAGGGCGCCGGCCTTCAGGTAGGGGTGATCGTCATGATCGGCGTCGGTGGAGATCGCTTCGCAGCAGACCACGTTGAAGATACCGTGGCCGTTCTGAAGGCGATGTCCTTGGGCCGAGGCGATCTCGTTTATCTTTCGGACTTCGTGGAAGTCCCCGGCACTCCCTATCGGGCCATGGCCGAGGCCATGGGGATCCGCCCGCTTTCCCCAGCGGAGCGCCGGGCCCAGGCGGAAGCCATTCGCGCCGGCCTGCATCGTGCGGATGGGGAAGGCCCCCGCGTGGCCCCTTACGCCCTGGAGGCGTTTTTGTATTAGTTACGCAGTTGGTTTTCTTCTGGGGTTTTGGGGGCGGAGCCGCGCGCCTTCGGCGCGCGGCTCCGCCCCCAACAATATTTTCATCCTCC
>DATMAC010000035.1:0-8608 GCA_035573655.1 Thermoflexus sp. | reverse complement strand
GGGCCGAGCCGCGCGCCTTCGGCGCGCGGCTCGGCCCCAAAGAAGGAAACCACCGATTGGCGTTGCGTGAGAACGGCTGAATGGTTACAAACGGAGGTGGCAGCGATTCCTCCGCTGCCACCTCCGTTTTCTTTCTTCCTTCCCAGCAACTTCACTGAGTGACCCAGATCCCCTCCGGAGTGTTCACACCCAACCCCGCAACCGCATCGCCTCCACAACCCGTTCAATCGCCACGATGTAAGCGCCCAACCGGTTGTGCACCTTATAGCGCCGCGCGGTCTCATGCACGGCGTGGAAGGCAGCGGTCATCTTCTCGTCCAGCCGCTGGTGAACCTCCGCCTCGCTCCAGTAGTAGCCGTAGGCGTTCTGGACCATCTCAAAGTAAGAGACCGTCACCCCCCCTGCATTGCACAGGAAATCCGGGATGACATAAACCCCGTTCTCATGGAGGATATGATCGGCCTCCGGCGTGGTGGGGCCATTGGCCAGCTCCGCCACAATGCGGGCCTTAATGCGTGGGGCGTTCTCCGCTGTGATCTGGTTCTCCAGAGCTGCTGGGAACAGGACTGTCACCGGAAGCTCCAGGAGCTCTTCATTCGTGATCGTGTCCGCCCCCGGGAAGCCCACGACCGTGCCGTGCTCCCGCTTCCAGCTCGACAAAGCGGCGAAGTCGAGGCCATTGGGGTTATAAACCCCGCCCTGCGAGTCGCTGACGGCCACCACTTTCAGGCCCAGGAGCTCCGTCCCCAGCCGGTGGGCATGCTGGCCCGCGTTCCCATAGCCCTGGATCGCTGCAGTGGCCCCGTTGAGCTCCAGGCCGAGCACCTTCGCCGCCTCCCGGGTGGCATAGATCCCCCCGCGGGCCGTCGCGTCCTCCCGGCCCTTGCTCCCACCCAGAGGAAGCGGCTTGCCGGTGATCACACCGGGCGCGTTGTAGCCGACGATGGTGCTGTATTCATCCATCATCCAGGCCATGATCTGCGGGTTCGTGTACACATCCGGCGCGGGCACATCGCGCTCCGGCCCGATGAAAGGCGCAATCGCCCGGATGTAGGCCCGGCTGATCCGCTCCAACTCCCCTTGGGAGAGGTGTTTCGGATCGCACACCACACCACCCTTCCCGCCCCCCAGCGGGAGATCCATCACCGCCGTCTTCCAGGTCATCCAGGCCGCCAAGGCCCGCACCGTATCGATCGTTTCCTGAGGGTGATAACGGATGCCGCCCTTGGCCGGGCCCCGGGCGTCGTTATATTGCACCCGGAACCCCCGAAAGATCCGGATCGACCCGTCGTCCATCCGAACGGGAAAGGTGACCTGGATCTCCAACTTGGGCCAGCGGAGCATTTCAAGGATGTGCGGCTCGAGGCCGATCACCTCAGCGACTTCGTCCAGCTGCTTCTGGACGATCTCGAAGGGGTTCAGACTCTCTTGACGGATCTGTGCCACAGCCATGGCTAGCACTCCTTAGAAGAGATTGTGAGTATGGAAAACGGAGAGCTCGAATCTTTCATTGAACTTTGGACAAACGGACAGTCCGACTTCTCGTCCAGGCCCTCTTTGGGATGGGTGGGGCCGCCTTCAGCAGCCCACCCACCCCCTCCACTGAGAAGAGGGAAAGGCCTATTTTCCGGACATCCAGTGGCCGTTAAAAAATAAAACGGGGCCACCTCGGGCGAGGTGACCCCGTTGGACCGCATCCCAATCCGCTATACGGATAATCTTTAACAACCCCATCGGCTCCAAGCGGATCTTCGGGTTAATTCACTTCAATTTTACAGGGAAGCGAACTCTCCGTCAACTACGCGGGGTCGGGGCTTTAGAGGCAGCAGTAACCAGCGCCACCGGTTCGGGGAGGATGGAACGCCGCAGGAATGGAGCGCAAACATCTCTCCGGGGGATGCAGGCCACCGGTGCGGTCTTCCCAACCTTTTATCCACCGTCGGGAAAACAGATGGGCAGCCCGAGGTGGTAGTAGAATTAAAAGCCGTTGTCCACCCTTTCCGAGGTGCCAGGCTGATGCCGAACCGGAACCGTCAACGGGCGCTGCGGTTGATCGTGCTGCTCGGGCTGGTCAGCCTGATGGCCGATGTCACCTATGAAGGCGCGCGCAGCATCATCGGGCCTTATCTCGCGCTGTTGGGAGCAAGCGGGGTGTTGGTCGGCGCGATCGGAGGGATCGGCGAGCTCATCGGTTATGGATTGCGCCCGCTCTCCGGCTACCTGGCCGATCGTTTGCGTCGGCCATGGGCGCTGACGATCTTCGGCTACGCCATGAGCGTCCTCGCGGTCCCCCTCCTGGCGATCGCCCGTGCCTGGCCCGCCGCCGCCGGGCTCATCCTGATCGAACGGCTGGGGAAAGCTGTCCGCACCCCCGCCCGGGACACCATGCTCTCTTACGCGGCCAGCGAGGTGGGTCACGGAAAAGGGTTCGGGCTCCACGAGGCCCTCGACCAAATCGGAGCCGTGGGCGGACCGCTCTTGATGGCCCTCATCCTCCAGCTCTCCCACCGGTACGATCTGGCCTTCGGCGCCTTGCTGGCCCCTGCGCTGCTCACCTTGGGCATCCTGATCGCTGCCCGGTTGCTCTATCCGAGCCCCCACCACCTGGAAATCCCAACCGCCGATCAAGAGGCAGGGATGCCGAAGGGGCTTGCCAACCCCCGCTTCCGCAATTATCTGGCTTTCGTCGCCCTGAGCGTCGCCGGGCTGGTTCACTTCCAGCTGCTCTCGTTCCATCTGAAACGGACAGGTCTCCTGCCCGATCCGGCGATCCCCACCCTGTTCGCTACGGCCATGCTGGTGGATGCCGCCGCCGGCCTCCTGCTCGGTGCGCTCTATGATCGCTTCGGCCTGCGGGTGTTGCTGATGATCCCGGCCTTCAGCGCCATCGCCGCCCCCTTGGTGTTCTCCAATCGCTGGATGCCCTTGCTTCTCGGAGTGATGCTTTGGGGCGCGGTGATCGGAGGACAGGAGACGATCATGCGGGCGGCGATCCCTTCCCTGGTCGCCCGGGAGGAACGTGGCACCGCTTACGGCCTGTTCAATGGGATCTACGGTCTGGCCTGGTTCCTGGGGAGCACAGCGATGGGCGCCATCTATGAGCTCTCCCTCGGAGGCGTTATCGCCTTCGCCATCACGTTGGAGCTGATCGCCTTCGGCTTCTTTCTCCGTCTATCGCGATGAGGGAGCCGAGGAAGCAGGAGATTGAGAGAATCCCTTTCCCTCTTCCGCCGATCGGTAGGACAAGGTAGCATGTTCGGGCGCTCGGGATTTCCACTTGCCCTCTCGTTACTGAATCCCTCTTTCACGGAGCGCGATGGATGATCGGCTATCTTTATATGCTGACCGCTGCCTTCCTGTGGGGATTGATCGGCCCGGTGAGCCGGCTGGCCTTCGCCCATGGATTGACACCTCTGGAGGTGGCCTTCTGGCGGGCCACTTTTGGGAGCCTCCTGTTCGGTCTCCATGCCTTCCTGCTCAGGAAGCTTCGGGTGGCCTGGCGGGATCTTCCCATCCTCCTGGGGTTCGGCCTGGTCGGTGTGGCGCTGTTCTATGCCTCCTTTCAGTTCGCTGTGCAAGCCGGCGGCGGGGCGATGGCGGCAGTGCTGCTCTACACCGCCCCGGCCTGGGTGGCCTTGCTTTCATGGATTTTCCTCAGGGAGCCCATGGGTCCACACAAACTGGTCGCCCTTCTGCTCACCCTGCTCGGGGTGGCGGGGGTCAGCCTGCAGGGAGGCGAGGCACGGATCCACCCCATCGGGATCTTCTGGGGGCTGCTCTCGGGGTTCACTTACGCTCTGTATTACCTCTTTGGGAAAGTCTATCTCCGGCGTTATGAAACACCGACCCTGTTCGCCTATGCGATGCCCGTGGGGGCTCTGAGCCTGCTCCCCCTGATCTCGTTCCACCGCCCAGGGCCCCTGGCTTGGGGCGCCGTCGCCTTCCTGACCCTCTGTTCCACCTATCTGGCCTATTCGATCTATTACGCCGGTCTGCGGCGGCTGGAAGCCACCCGGGCTGCCGTGGTGGCCACGCTGGAGCCAGTGGTGGCGACCGTCGTCTCATACCTGATGTGGGGGGAACGCTTTGGTCCGCTGGGTTATCTGGGGGCGGGGCTGGTGATTTTAGGAGTGCTATGGATCGTGCAGGCCCCGCTCCCCCAGGCGACGATGCCATCCGAGGAACGTTAGGGGAACAGCCTCACTCCTCCTACATCAGGCGCTGATAGACCCAACGTCCTCCCACCATCGTGCCGACGACTTCCAGGTCCCGAAGCTCCTCCGGCGCGATCTGGAACGGATCCTTTGGGAGCACGATGAGATCCGCCCACATCCCGGGCCGCAGCCGGCCCTGCCCGCGCTCCAGCCCAGCGGCCCACGCCGGACCCACCGTATAGGCCTCCAGGGCCTCCTCAAGGGAAAGGGCCTGCTCCGGATGCCACCCATCACGAACCACCGCCGCGTGCAACCCCCACCACGGGTTCGGGGACTCCACGGGGGCGTCGGAGCCGAAGGCCAGCCGCGCCCCATGTTCTTTGAGGGCGCGCCAAGCATAGGCGGTGGCGCAGCGCTTCCCCCAGTACCGCTCCGCCATCGGGCGATCAGAGACCGCATGGATCGGCTGCATGGATGCGAGGATCCCTAACTGGCCGAAGCGTGGCAGGTCGTCCGGATGGACCAGCTGCGCGTGCTCGATGCGATGCCGCCGCGCCTCTGGCGGGATGCCTAACCGCGCCTCCAGCTCCCGCAGCTCAGCGAAGAGATCCAGAACCTCCCGGTTGGCCCGGTCGCCGATAGCGTGAACGGCCAGCCACAGACCGGCGACGGTGGCTTGTCGGGCGGCCTCCCGCATGACATCCAAAGATGTAAAAGCGATCCCCAGGTTTTCCGGCTCCCCTTCATAAGGGGCCAACATCCACGCGGTTCGCGGCCCCAAGGCGCCGTCCGCAAAGATCTTCACCGCCCCCACCCGCAGCCATGCGTCTCCAAAGCCCGTGCGCAGGCCCAGGGCGATCGCATGATCCAGCATGGCGAGGGGAAGATGCTGCACCACCCGAAGGGGGAGATCCCCCCGCTCGTGGAGGATCTGGAGCGCAGCGAAGGAGCGGGGCCCATCGAAGTTGTGAACGGCGGTCAGGCCCATGGCCGCCAGCTCGTGGAGCGCCTCATAGAGGGCCTCCGCTAACTCCTCCGTTGAGGGCTCGGGGATCGCCTGTGTGATCAGATCCATCGCCCGCTCGAAGAACAGGCCAACGGGCTCCCCATGAGGATCCCGCGCGATGCGCCCGCCGGGTGGATCCGGAGTTCCCGAAGTGATCCCCGCCCGCCGCATCGCCTCCCGATTGACCCAGAGGGCGTGCCCGCTCCGGGCCCACAAGGCCACCGGGTGCGCCGGGGCCACGCGATCCAGATCGTCCGCGGTGGGGAACCTCCCCCATCGCTCCTGCAACCAACCCCGCCCGACGATCCAAGCGCCCGGCGGCGCATACGCTGCCCGACGGGCCACGCGCGCCAACGCCTCCTCCAACGTCGGCGTGTCGACATCCACCCCAATCCGCCGACGGGCATAACCTTCCAGATGCAGATGGGCGTCGATCAGGCCCGGCAGCACGACCGCGCCGCCCAGATCCAGGAGACGGGCGCGCGAACGCGGCCAGGATCGCGCCTCCTCGGCGGAACCCACCGCGCAAATCCGCTCGCCGGCAATGGCAATGGCTTCCGCCACCGGTCGCTCGGGATCCTGAGTGTAGATCCGGGCGTTCCAGAGGATCCACTCGGCATCCTGCATGGGTTCTCGCTCCTCGGATAGGGTCTCCAGGGAACCCGCTCCAGCCGCTCAGCGAAGCAAGCCCCGGAGGACCTGGGGGCCGGTCGGCTGAGGGCTTCCTCCCTCCGGCTCAAGGGTCACCCCAATCCGGAGGTAAGCCCGGAGGTTCAGGGGAACGGTCACCGTATAAATTCCATAAGGCCGAGGATGGGTGCGGAAAGTGCCGCCGCTCACCCGGCGGTCCGCGGCATCCACAAACCAGACCTGATAGACTTGGCCTTCCGGGGGAACCGCCAGCCCCTTAGTGACCAGCAGCCCTTGGCTATCTTCCAGGATCAGATACCCTTCCGCCTCCGGGGCCGCCTCCGCGCCCTGAAGCGGAATGACCACCGGAGCCGCGGGGAACCGGGTGGAGAAAACCTGAGGCGCCAAGAGGATCAACCCGAGGAGGGCGGCCACCAGGGCGACCCCCATCCCCAGCCACCGCCAGCTGGCTCGCTCGGGCCTTCGCGCCCGGGCCATCAGGCGGGCCCGCAGGCGGGGCGGCGGGGGGCGCAGCGGCACCGTGTAGGCCAAGGCCGCGGCCGTCTCTCGATACCGGGCCGCCATCTCGCGGCAACCCGGGCATGTGGCCAGATGGGCCGCGACCGCCGCCGCCTCCTCTGGCGGCAACGCCCCCAACACATAGGCCACCACCTCTTCTTCAAAGACCTCATGCCAAGTGTTCATTGTCAAGGAGACCCCTCAAAATAATACGCAACATGGTTTGCAGGAGATCGTTTCGAAACCGAGCCCTCGTTCAGCGTGCCACGCCCTGGGGGGGCGGCCTCAAGCCGCCGCCATCAGCGCATCGGGCGAGACGCCTCCCAACGCATTTATGAGAGCAGGCCATGCTCGGTCAGCCAGTCATGGATTTTGCGGAGCGCCAGACGCAGGCGGCTCTTCACCGTGCCCAGGGGCTCCCCCAGATATTCCGCGATCTCCCGGTGCGTCCACCCGCGGAAATACGCCAGCTCCAGCACGCGGCGCTGGGATTCCGGCAGCGTCGCCATCGCCTCCCGGATGGCCTGGGCCAGCTCCTCCCGCTCCGCCAGGGTCTCCACAGCAGGGTCGGCGGCCGCCGCCTCCATCGACTCCGGCTCGATTTCAGGAGCCTGAGGTGGACGGGCGCGACGCCGTCGTAGCTGATCGATGGCGCGGTTGCGGATCATGGCATACAGCCAAGTGGTGAAGCGACTGCGCTCCGGCATGAAGGTCCCCGCGTGTTGCCAGATGCTCCAGAACACATCCAGGACCACCTCCTCAGCCGCTCCGGGATCCCCCAGGATGCGGAGGGCGAGCGAGAACGCCCGGGCCCCATGCCGATCGTAGAGGGCTGCCAGCGCCTGTTCGTCACCGCCCGCGATCAATGTCAAGAGGGCCGCATCTTCCAGATCGACGTAACCCAACTCCCTCACGGCCGGATCACCCAGAGCTCGGTCTGCGGGTGGCTGATCCACTCCGCCCCCCGCGGTGTGACCAGCACATCCTCCTCCAGGCCGACGTAGCCGTAACCCGGCACCTTCACGCCCAGTTCCAGGGTGAAGACATTGCCTGCCTCGACGATCCCATACGGCGTCTGGCCATACCGCTCCCAGCGAGGCCCCAAGATTGTCGAGCCGTCATGCACCGTCCGCCCGATGTGGTGGCCCAGCGCGTGCAGATACTCCGGGTAACCCTGCTGGGTCAGGGCCCGGCGGGCGGCGGCATCCACCTCCCAGCCCTGGACACCGGGACGCAGCGCTTGGAAACCGGCGAGGATCGCCTCGCGGACCGCGCGGAAGGCCCGCTGGACCTCTGGCGGGGGGCTGTCCTCTCCTTCCCGCAACACATACCAAATCCGCTGCATGTCGGAGCAGAATCCCTCCTGACGGATCCCCAGGTCCACGTGGACCAGCATGCCCGGAGCCACCTGCCGATCCCCCGGCATGGCGTGCCCCACCGGGGCCTCCGGGCCGACGGCCACGATCGGGCAGTAATCGGGATCCCAGGCAGGGGTCACGCCCCTCGCCCGCATCCGCTCATGGACAAAGGCCTGGATCTCCCGCTCAGAACGCCCGGGGCGCAGGAAAGCGCCCAACTCCTCGAACAGCGCCTCCGTGGTCTCCACCGCCCGCCGGATCGCTTCCACCTCCAGAGGGGTCTTCCGGCCGCGGAGCGCGCCGATGAGATCCTCCGCCGAGATCAAACGGCCCACGAAGGGCGTGCCGCTCAACAGGCGATGAAGGAGGCACCACATCCCATGGGTCAAGCCGTCGGCGGCAGGGTCGTTCTCTGAGTAGTTGATGGCGATCTCCCGCGGGTTCAGGCGTTGAAGCGTCTCCACCAGGGGATCCCGGATGCTCTCATCATACCCGATGACCGGGTCCCAGACCCCCAGCGCAGCCACATTCTCCCGATCGAAGCGCCCCACGATGGCGATGCGATCCCCCTTCGCCGTGAGGATGAAAGCGGAGGTCCAAGTCACATTCAGATCGAGGATCAAATCCAGCACCGGGTCCCGTGTCTGTTCGGTCTCCCGAACGAAGGTGATCCAGGCGTCCACCCCCTTCTCATTCAGGATTCCGATCGCCTGTCGGACCTTCTCACGGATGAGGGTCGGGTTGGGCATGAGGACCTCCGGATGCAGTTGGTTCTCCTACGGGGTTTCGGTATGAGCCAGGTGCCAAAGGCCCCCGGCTCATACCCAAAATTTTAAAGTATTCAGCCCGATTCCATCCCGTTCGGAGCTCTTGTTGCTCTGTTGTGAAAATAGAATTTCTGTGAGGGGTGGGCCGCTTACGCGGCCCACCCCTCACAGAAA
>DATMAC010000034.1:0-5777 GCA_035573655.1 Thermoflexus sp. | reverse complement strand
CCGCACCAGCCGCTCGTAGGGGATATCCTCGGAAATTAATCCCTTCCCCTTCGCCCAGGCGATCACATCGGCGAACTGTTCCCGGGTGGGGATGGCGCGCTCCGGATAGGGGGGAAGCCGGTAGGTTCCCACCAACGGTTGGGGCACCAATTGCTTCTCCGGAAGAAGCCCCGCATATTTGTCCGGATTGGCATTGATCGCCGCCACCGCGCGGTCCCACGCCTGCAGGAAGCGCCGCACCGCCTCCGGGTTCCGCTCTACCACCTCCGCCCGGAAGCTGAGCACGCTCAAGGAGATCGACTGGACCTCCCGATCATCCGCCACCACCTTCGCCCCCTGCTGGATCGCCAGGGTCGCGAAGGGGTCCGGGAGGGTAGCCGCCTTCACCCGCCCCTCGGCCAGCGCCTGCAGCCGATCCGGGATGCGGGGGATGTTCACCGTCCGATATTCCCCGGGCTTCAGCCCTGCCCGCTCCAGGATCCGATCCGTCATATACTCGATGACCGTCCCTTGAGAGATCGCGATCTCCACCCCCTTTAAATCCTGGGGGCGGCTGATGTTCGCATCCTTATTGGCCAGGATGAAATACTGAGGTGCCTGAGGATACCCCTGCCGCGCGATGCGGACCACATAGATCTGGGCCTTCTCCTTGTTGTAGAAGAGCGTGGAGACTGTGTCGTTGACCATCGCATCGATGCGCCCGGCCTGCATCAGCTGGTCTCGCTCCGCTGCGGAAGCCGCGGGCACGATCTCCACCTCCAGGCCGGCCTGCGTGAAGTAGCCCTCGGTTTGGGCGACATACACCGGCAGGACATCGAGGATCGGCAGGGCGCCGAAGCGAACTCGGAGCGGGCCCGCCCCCGAAGAGGGCTGACACCCAATCGCCCCTACGCCGAATCCGATCATCCATGCGAGCCAGATGACAATCCGCCGTCCCATTGGCTGCCTCCCTTCGTCGAAGGATGTTCCCAAGTTTACCAAAACCCCCTCGCTTTGTGAAGAATATCTCAAGGATACCCTCCCCCAAGGCCCCATACCCCAGTCCCGAAGTGGCAGCGCTGGGCGCTTTGACAATTTTCCAAAACCCGCCTATACTGGACCTAGACACGCAGATCGGGAGGCTCCCCTTGCGTGTAATTTTTTCCATCCGAGAGCCGATTTCAAACGGCACGCAGCCGGCGGGCTGACGTGCCGTTTTGTTTTTCTGTAGCTATAACTATTCAACCTGTCCCATCTCGTTCAGAGCTCACGTGAGGAGGCAGAAGGGCTCCCAAAGCTCTCAGGAGGAAACCGTCCATATCCGTATTGGCATTGGGTGAGAACGGCTGAAGCATTGCGTTTTTCCTAAGCCCGTAAAACCTCAGATCAGGAGGTCTAAGCGTGGACTCGGCGCTGATCGGCAAGATCGAGAAGGCCCGGCGCTACGCCGAGGAGCGGGATCGCTTCCGCTTTATCTCCTTCGCCGTCACCGTCCGCGGTGAGAACGACACCCACCACGTCCGTTACCACGAGGGGAATTGGACCTGCGATTGTGACTTCTTCCGCCATCGTGGAACCTGCGCGCACACGATGGCCTTAGAGCGGGTGCTGGAGGGGATGCTGTAAACGCACAAGCCGTTTATCCCAAGACGCACCCAGGGAAGCTATGGGGGCACCCACAAGGGGTGCCCCTACATAAGGTTTCTTCTCCATCCCACGGCGATCACCTAACCCCAAAGGAGGTAGGGGCAGGCCCCGCGTTGGCCCTGGAACGCCCCCAACCCAAAAATGTCTTGGGGTAGGGGACTTTCCGCCTTCTCTAGCGGGCCCCGAACGGCGCAAACTCCTAACCAAAACACGCTTTGAGCTTAGGGTGGGATCGATCAACATTGCCCGCTATCATAATCTATGGGAGGAGAGCACCACTGAATCCTTGAGCTGCAGAGCAGCCCAGATCCGGAATCCATCTCAATGGGTGCTTCGGATCACCCTCCAACGACAGGTTCCCGCTGGCAAATGCTGCGGGAGACGATTGTGCTGGGGGCCACCCTGGCCAGCTTCCTGGCCAGCCTCTGGTTGCTTCGCCGCCCCACCCCTGCTCCCATTCGGATTGTCCCCCCACCAACTCCAGCGCCCACCCCTACTGCCACCCCGGTTTGGATCCAGGTGTATGTCACCGGAGCCATTCAAGCCCCCGGGGTTTACACCGTGCCCCAAGGGCTGCGGGTATGGGAGCTCCTGAGGCAAGCCGGAGGCCCTCAGGCCGATGCCGATCTAGAGGCTCTCAACTTGGCCGCGCCGCTGGCCGATGGGACGCGTCTGCACGTTCCCCGGCGCGGCGAGCGGCCGGCGATGACCCCCACCGCCTCCTCCCAGCTAGACCTGAACACGGCGTCCGTGGAGGAATTGGAACGTCTGCCCGGCATCGGGCCCCGGACGGCCCAGGCGATCGTGGATTACCGGCTGAAGCGCGGTCCCTTCCGGCGCCTGGAGGATCTCCTGGCCGTCCCTGGCATCGGCCCGGCCACCCTCGAGCGGATCCGCCCGCTGGTGACTGTTCGCGCCACTCCTTGAGCGGCGCTGCGGATCACCACCATGGACAGATCCCGGCTGGGCTCCTTTCCCACCCCCAGGGCCTCACGACCGCCGCCGTCCCTTGCGACGGGTCGGCCGGAGGGCCAGGCGCAAGGCCCGCAGCCCGTGATCCAAGGCGTCGAGGTCCAAGGTGTAGAACGTCCGGCGTCCGGCCTCCCGGGCCTTCAAGAGGCCGACTTGCTGCAGGATCCGAAGGTGATGGGAGACGGCGGGCTGGGAGAGGCCCAACGCTTGAACCAGATCCCCTACGCAGAGCTCACGGCCCCAGAGCAGCCGCAGGATCTGTTGCCGGTGATCGTCTGCCAGGGCTTGGGCAAAACGAACCGGATCCCCGCTCATCCCTCGGCCTCAGCCACGATCGGCTTTAGATCACGATAGCGCCAGCGGAGCTCCCAGACCCGCAGAGCCGCCTCGATCTTAATCCGCCAGTTCATCTTGGAGCGGCCCGCCCGCCGGTCCTCGAAGAAGATCGGGATCTCGCAAACTCGATATCCCAGGCGCTGGGCGAGGTAAGCCATCTCCACCTGGAAGATATAGCCGTTGGAGCGGACGCGCTCCAGAGGCATCCGGGCCAATGCATCCCGACGCCAGCACTTGAAACCGGCCGTCGCATCGCGAACCCGCAGCCCCAGAACGGCGCGCGCGTAGAAATTCCCCCAGCGGCTCAACCAGTAACGCCCAGGTCCCCAACGCGGATCCACCCGTCCCCCCGGGGCATAGCGGGATCCTACCACCACATGGTAATCCGCCATCCGCTCCAACATCGCCGGGATCGCGGAAGGCGGATGGGAAAGATCGGCATCCATTTGGACGATCGCCTCGGCATCGGTCCGTAATGCCAGCTGGAAGCCCTCCAGATATGCCGGCCCCAGGCCCCGCGGGCCATCCCGATGCAACACCAAGAGGCGACCCGCATGTTGCCGGGCCAATGCCTCCGCGACCTCCCCGGTTCCATCGGGGGATCGATCGTCCACCACAAGGATCCGAAGCTCCGGCAAGTCCAGGGCGAACAACGCCTGGACCAAGCGTGGGAGGTTGTCCGCTTCGTTGTAAGTAGGGACCACCACCAGGGTTCTCATCGTTATGCCTCAGGTCGTGTGGGTGCCTGAACGACTTCGGGAGCACACAGCCGTGCGCCTTTGCATCTTAGAAGTTACGCCGTTGATTTCCTCGTAAGGATTTGGGGGCCTTCCGCTTCCTCTCGTGGGTTCCGAAGGGCGCAACTCCTATATCTTTCCCTTCCATCGCGTGTAGAGATCGTTCTCGATCCCCAACCGCAGGAGCACCCGCCCCACAATTTGGTCGATCAAGTCTTGAATGGTACGGGGACGACCGTAAAAGGCAGGGACGGGAGGCATGATCACGGCCCCCATCCGCGCTGCCCGCCGCATCAGGTCCAGATGGCCGATGTGCAAGGGGGTCTCCCGCACCACCAGCACCAGCGGCCGCCCCTCCTTCAAGGTGACATCGGCCGCCCGGCTCATCAGATCGGCGGTGTAACCGCTGACGATCGCCCCCAGGGTCTTGATCGAGCACGGGATGATGACCATCCCCATGGTCCGGAAGGACCCAGAGGCGATGGCTGCCCCGATGTCATGGTGCGGATGGACCACATCCGCCAGCTCCATCACCTGACGGACCGTGTAATCGGTCTCCTGGGTGATGGTGACGCGGGCCGCGGGGCTGAGGACGAGATGGGTTTCGATCTCCGGGTTCGAGCGGAGGACCTCCAGCAATCGGATCCCAAAGATCACCCCGCTGGCCCCGCTGATCCCAACGATCAATCGCTGTTTCATCCCCCTTCATGCCCTCCGAATTCCCTACAGGAGAGATTCTACCCTTGAATGAGCGCCGGCAGCACCTGCAGCGCCCGCCGCAGGCGGGTGCCATGCCAGAACAGCAGGCTGCCCTCCATCCGAAGCACACGGCCCGCGCGCCCGGCCGGTGTATCGGCGAAAAGGGCGCGCACGGCGTCCACATCCTCCGCCCGAAAGGGATAGGGCTCGTCGGGAAGCAGGATGAGCTCCGGGGCCGCGCGGCGGATCTCCTCCTCCGAAAGCCGCGGATACCGCTCATCCCGCATCACTTGTCGAGCAGGCAAATCGGGGTTCAGATCTGCTGCCAGCGGATACCGTCGTCGGCGGTTCGCGAAGACGTTCTCACCCCCACACAGGGTCAACACATCGTGCGCATAGGTCTCCGCGTTGAACGTCATCCAAGGATCCCTCCAGATCGCGCAAAACACCCGCGGAGGCCGTTCGGGAATCGCTTGACGGCGGGCAGCGACCATGGCTTCCATCTCTTCAAGCACCGGCGAGCGGGGGAGGTCGAACAGCGCGGCCAGACGTCGGACGAGGGCGATCGCCTCCGCCACTGAACAAGGGAAGGAAACCGCGACCGGGATCCCCCGGGCCGCGATGGCCAGCGCATCCACCTTCCGGTTCTCCTCCACGTTCACAAACACCACGTCCGGCCGCAGGGCGAAGATGCGGGCGAGATCCGGGTTCTTCGTTCCTCCTACCGAAGGGATCGCTTGCGCCTCCGTCGGGTGGACGCAATAATCCGTCCGCCCGACCACCCGATCCCCTAGGCCCAGGTCGAACAGCGTTTCGGTGAGGCTGGGGACCAGGGAGACCACCCGGCGAAGCGGGCGATCGGGCCGGAAGGGTCGGCCTTCCAGATCCCAAAGCGGCTCCTTCATCTCCGGCCTCGCCATTTTATTTGTGATCCAGCCAGCGGGCTCCGAAGATCACCGTGATCTCTCCATCGCCCCAGCGCTCGATCCGATCGTCCGGGCCGAGGGCGAGGGCCGCTCCTTCCGCCAGGCCGATGCCGTACGCGAAGGGATGCCGATGAAGCGCTGCTTGAAGCGCCCGGGCGGCCTCCGGCGTGTAATGGCTCACCACGAAGGCCCCTGGCAGCCATCCCCAGGCCCCCAAGGTTTCCTCCCAGCTGGAACGCAGCGCCCAAGTCCCCATGGCTTCCGCCCCCGCGCCGATCCCCAGCACCACCGCGCCAGAATGATAGGCGGTCAGCATGGCCTGCAGGGCCGGTGTATCGAAGAAAGTTTCCAGCAGGCACCGGACATCGCCATCCGCGATCAGGATCAAGCGAGCGTCCAGCAGAAGGCGCACGTGAGCCGTCTCGAAGGCGTCCTTCCGGGCGCGCAAGGTCAGCACCCGACAGGGTGGGCTTCCCCAGGC
>DATMAC010000033.1:0-7861 GCA_035573655.1 Thermoflexus sp. | reverse complement strand
CGGGCGGTTTCGGCGTCATCGCAAAGCGCCGCCCGGATCCCCGGGACCTTGTTGGCCGCGATGCTCACCCCTGTCCCCGTCCAGCAGAACAGGATCCCCTCGTCCGCCTCCCCCCGGGCGACCTTCTCCGCCACGATGCGGGCCACCTCGGACCAAGACTGCTTGACCCCTGCCAAAGGGCCGACAGGCTCCACCTCGAATCCACGGCGGCGCAATTCCTCCAGGACGACATCGGTGAGATGGGTGCGCTCATCGCTTCCCACGGCGATCCGCATGACACTCCCTCCTGAACCAGGGCTGATCCAACAAAGAACCGAATCCAGTCAAGATATTTCCCCCTCGATAGCGCTTTGCTCGCTGCTGGGCGCTTTAGCCCGCTATCGCTTCCTCAGCGATCTCCGGCCCCCCGGGCCATTCGGGGGCACCTCACTCTGGGCATTCGTGTTGGATCCCTTCGATCCAGGTTAGGACCTGATGCAGCAAACCAGGATCCAGGGAAGCGGCATCCAGATGCGCCCGGGGCTCCAGATAAGCATCGAGGATCCATACCCGAGGGCTTTTTGCGCTCGGAAGCCCAAGCGTCCATCCCGCGACGTTCACCGCGCCGTGAAGGGTCACCGGCTCCGGCGTGACCACCGCCAGGGCGGCGCCTGTTCCGGCGATCGGCGGCGCCGCCGCCTCCCACCACTGCAACCGCTCCGGCTGGGGCTCCGGCTCGATGGCCACCACCACCGGCGCCCGATGGCGGTAACGTTCGAGAGCTGTCGGTATCGAAACGGGTAAGCGCATGCTGGGCTTTACCTTTTTGGGAGCCCTGTTTCCCATTTTACACGGTTTACCCAGCGATGACCCGAATCTGCGGTGCTTCTCAGGGCTTTTCAGTAATCATACCGTTCGAGTCAAGCGAATGGCCCCACCCCCCTTTATCCCCCCTCCCCACGGCCCAAGGGGCCGTGGGGAGGGGGGATAAAACATATCTTGGGGGTGAGCGGGGCGCCTTCGGCGCCCCGCTCACCCCCAACCCCCAGGGGAACTCTCAGATTATTAAAAAGCCCTGGGCCAATCTGACCATGGTGCTGGGGATAAAGGGTTAAACACCCGGGGGGAGCAATCCGGCCCCGCCACCCGGTTGCTGAATTTTGAACAATCACCCGTCCATCGTCCCGTGCACCGGGACTTGACCGAAAGGCCAATCGGGGATATAAATAAGGCAACCTTCCAAACAAAAAAGCCCTCGGCGGCGTGGAGGCACCGACCGGAGGGCGGATCCCCACGCCGGCGGCGGCGCGGAGATCATCTTGAGCATACCTCAAAGCGCGGTCCCCGCCAAGTCTCCGGCAGGGGCCGCGTTTGTTTTTCGTTCTGGAGAAGGAGCGGCGACGGGTGCCATAGAGGTCCAACGCGGCGAACGTGAAATTCTTGGTGTTTAGGTGGACCATTTAGATATAGGCTGTTACACGGACATCATTAACCGAATCCCGTGTTAACCCGCTATGGAGAACGGTGATGGATCTAAAGGATCGGTTCCGCGGTTGTTTACTGGGTCTTGCCATCGGAGACGCGATCGGTACCACCGTTGAGTTTCGCCCGCGGGGAAGTTTCAAGCCGTTGACGGACATGGTCGGTGGAGGTCCCTTTCATCTCCAGGCCGGGCAGTGGACCGATGATACTTCTATGGCGCTTTGCTTGGCGACCAGCCTGGTCGAGTGCAATGGGTTTGACGCACTGGACCAAATGGAACGTTATTGTAGATGGGCCGAAACCGGATACCTCAGTAGCACCGGATGGTGTTTCGACATAGGCCATACGGTGCGCTCCGCGTTGCGCAGGTTTCGTCAGACGGGGAATCCTTTTGCTGGGTCAAGCGATCCGAATTCGGCCGGCAACGGCTGCATTATGCGGCTCGCACCGATCCCGATGTTCTTCTTCCCGGATTTCGATGCAGCAGAACGATTTGCGGCGGAGAGCTCCCGAACAACTCATGGCGCAGCGGAGTGCATCGATGCGTGTCGTCTATTTGCGCGGATCATCTGCCGGGCACTTGCCGGCAAACCTAAGGATGAGGTGGTTCTGGGGGATCGCAAGACATTCGTGGGATCGGAGAAGATTGTAGCCATCGCTCGCGGCGCTTATCAGAAAAAGTCGGAAGGGGAGATTCGCGGCTCCGGGTATGTGGTGGACTGTCTGGAGGCCGCGCTATGGTGTTTCGTCCACACCCATAGTTTTAAAGATGCAGTGCTCATGGCGGCGAATCTGGGTGACGATGCCGACACGACGGCAGCCGTGTGTGGGCAGCTCGCCGGGGCATACTATGGCGCATCGCAAATCCCTGCCGCTTGGATAGAACGACTTGCGTTCCATTCGGAGATTATAGAACTTGCGGATCGGTTATACAGCGCGAGCAGGGCGAGGTCGGGCTAACCACTTGCTCCAGCCGACGTCGCCCGCGGCGGCGCGGCTGAGCTCGGTGTCGTTGGGCACACAGGGGAGAAGTTGGGATGCGCCCGCTGTCTAACATTCCAAGGGACAACACGGTGAGGAAAATCGCCCCACCTACCTTTCCCCCGCTTCGTGGGGCTTTGCCGCACCCCATGAAAACCATTACCGCTGAGGTCCTCGTCTCTACCCTCGCACCAGGGTTGGGTAATACCCGCGATCCTGCATCTCCTTCTGCAGGCGCTCGAGGGCGGATTCCTCAATAACCACCAGATTGGGAGCCAGCCAGCCCAGGATGGCCGATTCCAACGAGGTGACGGCAAGGAGCTCTTGAAGGATCCATGGATCCCCTGTCTCGAGAAGGGTGACGTTCTCAAACACCTGAACCCGGCTCATCGCATTCCAAGCCTCATGTAACGCCCGACGCAAGCCCGGGGTGGGGGGCAGGCCGGAGGCCTCGAAGATCTCCAAGATCTCCTCCGGCCGATATCCTTCCCGGAACACCTCTTGGATTCGCGCCTCCTCCAGGGTGAAGGTGAACGGAGAGCCTGTTGGCCGACCCAGGCGGCTGGACAGCCAGAGCAGGCGCGCGGAGTCCGGACCAGGCCGCACGGACCAGGTTCGCTCGTCCAGCCAGCGGGTCTCGGGCAGGGCTTCCTCTTCTGCCGGTGGGGTCCCTTCCCCTCGGACCCAGCAGCGCCCCCAGGGCGTCAAGCGAAACGCCCGCAGTGTGTCCCGGTCGTAGGCCAGGACCACTGCCCCCATCCAGAACAAGGAACCCTCCAGATAGGCCCGCAAATGCTCCGCGAGGGGGACGGGCTCCTGAACCGGATGGCCGCGGACCAGACGCCAGGGTCGGTCCATGGCCGCCCCAGCGAACCCCGGCGGTTGTGCCGCTTCCAGCGCCCGAACGACGTCGGTCCAGTCCACCCACTCGTCCGGCAGTCCTTCCAGCAGCCGGATCAGGGCCTGCCGGCCCAATCCCCACTCATAATAGAGATGTTCCATCCCTCCCATCCATCCGATGGACCGCATCAGCCGGACCGTGGGATCCCGTCGCTGGAGCCAGAGGATCTCAAAGAGAGTTGCGCCGCTCCGCCAGATCTTCCACAGCTGATCCATCAGCTCCGCATCGCTGGCATCCCAGCCGACCAGCGGGGCGGCGAAGCCTTCCTCCGGCGGGGCGCCGGAAAGACGCCACAGGGCCTCCACCAGGAACGCGGCACCTTCCCATGGCAATCCGATGCGTTTCATCACCGCCTCAATGGCTTCGGAAGCCAGCCAGCCCACCGGCACCGTGATCCACTCGTAAGGGGGAGGGCCCCAGGGATGCCGAGCAAGGAGGGCATCTACCTCTTCTGGAAGATGGGGCCACCCCCACAACCATGGAAAGAGGCTCGCCTGGGGGTGGTAGCGGAGAGCGACCCACGGCCGCTGGAGCGGGAGCCAGCGGCGGGCCTCCCGCAGCAGCGGGGCCAGGGGCGGGGCAGCCACGACCTGTTCGGAAGCAAAGCTCCGGTAAACGGTGATCGGAAACACCGGCATGGGAAGCATGGCGCTCGGCAAGGCCGCCGGGAGATGTGCATGCGGGCGCGGCCGGGCCTCATGGCCCAGGGCGCAGGGGATCAACAATCCCTTGCGGATGGCCCGACTCCAAACCTGTCGGAACGCCCGACGCTCCTCACCGGTCCAACGGATCCATCGCGTTTCGGTTTCCTCCAGATCCACCCGTTCGATCCCCAACAGGCGGATCAAGCCCAGAAACCGCTCCAGGTCCGGATCCAGTTCTTCCCGCCATAATCCCAATCGGAGGTAGAAAAACAAGCGCGCCGCCAGACGGCGCACGAGCTCCGGCTTGCGCCCCCGGGGGAGCGGCCATCCCCGATGGCGCGCCAAGCGCAGGAGCTCCGCCGTCGTCTGCTGTTCCAGCTGGGCCTCCAGCCGCCACAGATCCTCCAAGCCCTCCTCCGGGGTCGGGCCCACGTCGAACAACAACGCGAGCCAGGCGGCCACCTCATGGGCACACGGTTTGTTGTTCCGGCACCCACAACCCTTCACCCGAAGCGCCTCCAAGCGGTGGGTGCCGCCGGAGCCTGGCCGCCGCCATTTCATTTCCTTGGAAACGTGAGCAGGCCCCCGCGGGTGGGGTTTTGAGGAAAGCATAACGAAGAGCACCTCCCCCTCCCCCGGGCGCCAGTGGATTTGGCCGGAGGACCACAGGCGGAATGCCTCGATCAGGAGCGAGCGAGGGAATCCTTCAACCCATCGATCCAGGTTCATGGAAGGAGGATCCTTCCCCATCGGGGTGCGTCCCGGGGAGAGCGCGATACCGAGCCGCGACGTCCGCAACAGCGGGATGATAGGCGGACAGCTCCTCAGCCTCGAGGATCTCATAACGATAGCCCTGCTCGATCAGGAACAGCTGGCGCCGGGCTGCGTAATCCTGATCCACCGTATCCCGGGTGACCAAGGTGTAGAAATGCGCCAGGACCCCATTCCGCTTGGGGCGCAGGATCCGCCCCAGGCGTTGTGCTTCCTCCTGACGCGACCCGAAGGTCCCCGACACCTGAATCAGGACGTTGGCATCTGGAAGGTCGATGGCGAAGTTGCCCACCCGCGAGATCACCAAGCGGCGGATCTCCCCACGGCGGAGCTGATCGAAGAGCCGCTCCCGCTCCGCCACAGGGGTGCGGCCGGTGATCAACGGCACGTGGATCGCCCGGGCGATCCGCTCCAGCTGATCGAGGTACTGGCCGATGATCAGGACCGAATCTTCCCGATGCTTCTCCAGCAGCTGGCGGACCACACGCTCTTTCGCTCGATTGGTGGCCGCCAGGCGATAGCGCTCGCTCTCCTCCGCTGTCGCGTACCGAAGCCGATCCTCCGGCTCCATCGGAACACGGATCTCGTGACACTCCGCCGCGGCGATCCACCCGTGGGCTTCGAGCTCCCGCCATGGAGCCTCATACCGCTTCGGTCCGATCAGAGCGAACACCTCGCGCTCGAGTCCATCCTCCCGCACCAGCGTCGCCGTCAACCCCAGGCGGCGGCGCGCCTGAAGCTGGGCCGTGATGCGGAAGACCGGGGCGGGCAAGAGATGGACCTCATCGTAGATAATCAGCCCCCAATCCAAGGCATTGAAGAGACGGAAGTGGGGGAATTGACGCAGGAGATCCTCTTCGAAATCCCGGCGCGGGCGGTGAGTGAGGATCTGGTAAGTGGTTACCGTGACCGGACGGATCTGTTTGCGATGGCCGGTGTATTCCCCGACCCAATCCGGGCGCAAGTCGGTCTTATCCAAGAGCTCGGCGATCCACTGGCGGGCGGCCACGGTGCTGGTGGCGATGATCAGCGTAGCCGTTCGCAGCCGAGCCATCACCCCCAGGCCCACGATGGTTTTCCCTGCCCCGCATGGAAGGAGCACCACCCCGCTTCCGGCCCGGAGGAAGGCCTCGACGGCTTCCTCTTGATAGGGCCGCAGGCGGAACGGCTCCCCCGTGGACCGCGAGGTCGAGCGCAGGTGCAGATCCAGGCGCGCCCCCTCGATGTATCCGGCCATGTCCTCCACCGGATAGCCCAAGTAGAGGAGCGCCTGTTTCAGGTGCCCGCGGGCCCAGGGCTCCACCTCCACCCGGCCTTCCATAGGGGCGCCGGGACCTGGCCGCAGGAAAGGAGCCACGACCGATTGATTCAGGGCCCAGGCCAGCAGCGCCGGATCATCCGAGACCAGCCAGAGCCGGCCGTTTTCCATCTCCAGGCGGAACCGCCCGTAGCGGGCCATCCACGTCTGGATATCCTGGCGGAGCGTTTCCGGGACATGGCCGCCGCTCAACTGCTCCAAATCCGCCAGGATCGCCTCCGCCGTGAGGCCCAGGGCGGCGGCGTTCCATACCGAAAGGGGGGTGATGCGGTAGACATGGACGGGCCCGGCGCTCCGCTCCAGGTCGGCAAAACGGGCCAGGGCATCCCGGGCCTGCTCATACCCCGGATGCCGCGTCTCCAACCAGATCGTCCGATCAGCCTGAACCGTGATGGGAGAACCGAGACGGATCGCCATGGCCCCTGTCGGAAAGAAGTTAGGCTATTCATTTTCCCCGAATTCCGGCGAATCGGCAATTCATTCCCCCTCCCAGCGGAGGCAGGCCTCCAAAAACCAAAACGGGATGGCGGCCAGAAGCCGCCATCCCGCTCGCCCTCAAAGAATGGCTCACCGCGCACACCTGCCTTCCATGCCTTCACGGGACGGTCATCCCCCCGAGGCAACCGCCCGATACACCGCCACGGTATCTTGCGCGATCCGCTGATGGGTGAACCGCTCCAGAACCCGCTGCCGGCCTTTCTCCCGCAGGGCTTGGTGAAGCGGAGGGTCCTCCATCAGACGGCGGAGCGCCTCTCGGAGGGCGTCCTCGCGATCCTCCGGGAACACCAGTCCGGCTTCCCCGATCACCCAGGGGATCTCCCCCGCCGAAGACCCGATCACGGGGACGCCACAGGCCATCGCCTCGATCAACACCCGACCGAACTGTTCCGTCCAGTTCCGTCGGGTTCGAGAAGGAAGCACCAACACATCCAGGCCTCGATACACTTCGGGCATCCGGGTGGAAGGCGATGGCGGTTCGAAGGAGATGCGTTCGGATAGGCCGAGGCGTTCGGCCAGCCGCCGCAACGCCGGCCCTTCCGGCCCGCTCCCAATGATCCGCATCCGCCAATCGCCGGGCAACCCTGCGGCCGCCCGGATCAGGAGGTCTATGCCTTTCTCCGGAACCCAGCGGCCCACATAACCGATCGTGAACGGGCGCGGCGGCCTTTCAGGGGCCGGTGAGAAGATCACAGGATCCACACCAACCTGTGGGATCACGGCGATGGGGCCGGTGTATCCCTTGGCCCGCCAGACACGAGCCGCCGTCTCGCTGCCCACAATGGCGGCGTCGGCGGAGCCCAAGACGTCCCGCTCCCACCAGCCAAACGGGGGCGGATACCGACGGAGGAGGTTCTGCCACGAGAAAAAGACCACGCGGATCCCCAGCGCCCGGGCGATCCGGACCGCGTGCCAGGTCGCCAGATTGTACGGCTCCTCTTCGATATGCAGAAGATGCGGCCGCAGGGCGCGAAGGCGGCGGCCCAAGTGGGGATAAAAATGAAGGTGGAAATGCCCGTTGAGGGCGATGGGCTCCACCAGCAGCGTGTAGCCCCGGGTGTGGGCCCGCTCCAGCGGGAGCACTCCCCGCTCATCCCGCCAGGCCGGGGGGACCAGAACGATCAGCTGGATATCCTCATGGCGGGCGATCTCCTCCGCCTTGCGCTGGTAGGCTCCGACCACCAGGGCTTTGGAGAGAAGGACAACGCGCATCCAGCCTCCCAGGTCAACTCGGACGTCCGAGGACAGGCCCCCTCGTGCTGCTTCTTCCATTTGGGGCGAGCGGGG
>DATMAC010000032.1:0-5650 GCA_035573655.1 Thermoflexus sp. | reverse complement strand
CCTTCTTCACCAATGAGGGGTGAGAAACCCCTTGTCCCAACTTACGTCCGAACCTTAGGACATAGGCCATTTATTTTCAGTCCAATGTACAGGGACACCGGAGCACATCCAGGCTTGGGAAAGATGGGCCAGTGGTATAGTCACAAACGATTCCAAGGAGCAACCCCATGGGACCTGAATGGCAATCGCTGGCTCAAGTGAAAACCGCACATCTTCCCCGCTTGTTGACCCGCCGCCACGTGGTGGGGGTCGGGATCGGCTACAAGGTGAAAGGAGGACAGACGCTGGATGTCCTCAGTGTGGTGGTTTCGGTGGAGCGGAAACTCCCCGCTTCCCAACTGGCCCCTTCGGATCTGATCCCCCCGACCTTGGATGGGATCCCCACGGATGTGGTTGAAACCGGACGGTTTCGCGCCTTTCAAGATCCCACCCGCCGTTACCGGCCGGCCCCGCCAGGGGTCTCCATCGGCCACCCCTTGGTCACCGCGGGGACCTTCGGCTGTGTGGTCCGCCGAGGGACGGACCTGTTCATCCTGAGTAACAACCACGTCCTCGCCGCCACTAACCGCGGTCGTCCGGGCGATCGGATTCGGCAACCGGGCCCCGTGGACGGCGGGACGGTGGCGGATGAGATCGCCGAGCTGGTGGAATTCATCCCCATCCGGTTCGGCGATGAGCCTGCCACTTGCCCGTGGGTGGAGCTCCTCGTGCGCTGGCTGAACGAGCTGTTGCGTCTCATCGGCTCCTCTCATCGCCTCCAGGCGGTCCGAAGGCAGGTCGCCTTCAATGAGGTCGATGCGGCCATCGCCCGTCCCTTGAATCCGAACGACATCACCCCCGCTATCCTCCAGATCGGCATCCCCAAAGGGGTCGCTGTCCCCACCCTGGGGATGGAGGTCCAGAAGTTCGGGCGAACCACCGGATACACCCGTGGGCGGATCCTCCAAGTGGATGTGACGGCGAACATCGATTACGATGGGCGGGTGGCGACGTTCCACGGCCAGGTGATGGCGGGAGCGATGAGCGCCCCGGGCGATTCGGGCTCAGCGATCCTGGATATGAACGGCCGCCTGGTCGGCTTGCTCTTCGCGGGCTCCGAGACCACCACGCTGATCAACCCAATCGATCGGGTGCTCCAGGCGTTGCGGGTCGACGCTGTGGTGGAGGCATGAGGATGGGCGCGCTGGAATGGCTATGGCCGATCGGGCTGATGGCGGTGTTGTGGGCCGGGATGTCGGAGGAGGAAGCGCGCCTAGCGCTCACACGGGGGCTGGCGGCCGGGATCGCCGCGTTGACCCTCTGGGGGTTGATCGGGTTTGGGTTCGCGTTCGGCGGCCTCGGGCTGTGGATGGAGAGCCCGGAGTTCCAGGCCCTGCGGCGGGTGTATACCTTGGGGGCGGATCCCCAGCCCCTATGGAGCTTGATCGGGCTGAGCGGGTTTTTCTTCCACTCCATCGATCGCGCCCCGGCCATCGCTGCGCTGTGGCTGCATCATGCCCCCGCCGTGCTTACCGCCGCCGTCCTCTTGGGCTTCGGGCTGGAGGGGTGGCCGCCGGCCGCGGCCGCCGTAGCGGGCGCAGGGCTTGGGGGGCTGGCGCTTCCCCTGGGGATGCACTGGGTCTGGGGCAACGGCTGGCTGAGCCGTCTGGGCCTCACCCTCAACCTGGGCCACGGCGTGGTGGATCCCGCGGGGGCAGGGATCCTGTTCGCCCTCTCCGGCGGCGCGCTCCTCGGGCTCCTGCTCCCTTGGTCCCGGCGCCAGCCCAGCCCTGAGCGGGTCCTCCCGCCGGTGCATCTCCCGCTCTTAGGGGCGTGGGGCAGCCTGCTCTTCGGGGTCGGATGGATCGCCTGGCTCACGAGCGATCCCCTCGCGGCATCCCGGCCGGCCTTGGAGCCGATGGGACTAACTCGGAACGCGTGGCTGGGGGTCCTCGGGGCAGGTCTCGGCGCGGCGCTGTACACCGGCGGGGTCGCCCGCGAGCTGGATCTATTGATGGTCCTACGGGCTATGGCGGTCGGGTGGATTGCGGGGATGAGCGCGGCGCCCTTCACCGGCCCGTGGCTGAGCTGGGGATGGGGGGTCCTGATCGGCCTCGGGACCCCGCTGATCGTTTACGGCCTCCGCCGATGGGGCGTGACCCCCCAAAGCCTCGCTCTGCTGTATGGGATCGCCGGGGTGTTGGGGTTGCTGGGGGTTGGCGTCCTGGCCGATGGCCGGGCCGGGGTCGGGTGGAACGACGTCGGGCGAGAGGCCTTTATGGGGATCCCAGGGATCGGCGTGGTGGGGGTTCCTGGCTGGGGCCCGCCGGCCGATCCCGGCCAGCTCACCGCCCAGGGAGTCGGGGCGCTCATCCTGAGCCTCTGGGGGTTCCTCGCGCTGGGCGGGCCTGCAGCCCTGGTCCGATGGGGATGGACCCGATGGCGGCGCCCGCGGGAGAAACCCGGCGCGCTGGAGCCCGCGCTTTCCCAGAGCGCGGAAACCGGCGGAGATGATCCCGCCAGCCGATAAGGATGTCCAGCCCTCCCATATGATCCACCAGGCAGAAGAAAAGGGGCGGCTGCAAAACCGCCCCTTTCGTTTTATTCCCCTGCCTGCTCCTCTTCAAAGGCGTCCGCGAACATCACGAGCACCTGGCCCGCCATGAAGTGCGCCAGATCCGCCGAGGCCTCCGCGGCCTCGGGCGAGCGCAGCGCGGCCTCCATCGCGGATCGGTCGTCGAAGTACATCTCCACCATCAGGTGGAACGGTGAGGCACCGATGGGCGTCCCCCAGATCCGGGAGACCTCGAGCCGGCGAAGGTGGGGGATGCGCTCGATGCGGGCCAGATGCTGCACATACCACCGCTCGAAGGCCGCGGCGTCTGTCGGGGTCCGGTAAAGGGTGATCACCTTCACCATGCCCAACCCCCATTGCCTCAAGGATGATTCACATCCATAGCTCCCGGAGGTTTCCCATCGCCGTCTCCTGGAGGATCGCTCGGGTTTTCGATGAAGAAAACCCCATGCACTACCGTCCCCGCAGGCGGCTGCGCGCCTCGCGACAATGGGGGCAATCCCAGCCCACATATTCCCGGCCGCATGTGCGGCAGACCCGAGGGGCCAACGGCGTTTCCTCCGAAAGAGAGGCCAGGATGAGGACCGCCTCATGGCCCTCATACGCGGAGAGCCATTCCTCCACCGGCGTTTCCCCGACCCGCCAATGGCCTTCCGCATCCCGGTGAAGGAGGCCCCGTAACACCCGGGCCTCCAGCTCATAGGCCGCGGTGGCCAGCTCCAGCACGCTCGCTTTCCGCAAAGACATCCCGCTCCTCCTCGATTTCGTGAGCCTCCGCCCGCTCCACCTCCAGATGGCCGTCCTTCAGGATCCGGTAGCGATCGAAATCCCGCGCCACCCAGACGTGGGGGAAGAAGGTCTGCGCCTCCTCCCGAATCTGTCGCTCCCGATATCGCCGCGAGAGGTGGGTCAGGATCAGATGCCGCACCCCCGCCGCCCGGGCCAACCACCCGGCCTCCGCCGCCGTGATGTGATCGTGACGGCGAGCCAGCTCGC
Source organism: Thermoflexus sp. (assembly GCA_035573655.1). Classification (GTDB taxonomy): domain Bacteria; phylum Chloroflexota; class Anaerolineae; order Thermoflexales; family Thermoflexaceae; genus Thermoflexus. Next base: position 2,100 of record DATMAC010000032.1, on the reverse strand, counting down.
GATCCGCCTCCAAATAGGTCGCCTCGATGACCAGCGCGCCCACCCCTTGCACCGCTTCCACCAAATCGTCCACCCGCCCCGTGTCCCCCACCAAGGCCAGGGAGGCCCCCTCCACCGGTGGCCCTAACACTTCCTCCGGCGTCACCACCCGGCCATCGGGCAGGGTCACCGGATATCCTTGCACCAGGCGGCGCCGCTCCGGGCCCGGCGGGATCCCCAGGGCCTCCGCCTTTTCCACCAAGAAGGGGCGCCGCGGCTTCTCGCGGAACAGATACCCCAGGCTATCCCCTCCACGATGGGTCACCGGAAAGGCGTGGACGACGAATTTCTCATCCTCAAACAGCACCCCGGGCTCGATGATGTGGAAGGAGATTTCAATCGTGGGCCGCACCCCTCGCAGGACCACCCGATAGATCAGATCTTTGACCCGCTCGATGGCCCCCCGACGGCCATAGATCGCTACCCGGGGGAGGATCTCCCAGCGCATCACCGTCGAGAGGAACCCCGCCAATCCCAGGATGTGATCCAGGTGGGCATGGGTGAGCAGGATGGTCTCCAAGCGCCGGAACCCCAGCCCGCTGCGGAGCAGCTGCCGCTGGGTGCCCTCCCCACAATCCACCAGGAACCGCCGGTCCTCAAACATCACCACGTGCGCGGGGAGACCCCGTCGGATCGACGGCGCGGAGGCCGAGGTCCCTAAGAAGACGATCTCGATCATCGATCTCCTTCCTCCACAGGATGGACACGCACCTCGCCCGGTCCGCCCTCCTCCCCGATGACCTCGAAGCGGTCCCCCACGAAGTGACAGGCCACCCACACGCTGGTCAGCAGGTGACCGGTGATCCGGGAGGTGGTGAACCGGGAAGCGCCAGGCGAAAGGGCCATAGGCAGGATCAACTGATCGGCCAGATGGGGATCCACCGCCGCACCGGAGCGATGGAAGGCCAGCAGCTCCGACACCGCTTCCTCCGCCACGCGCTCGGCCGGCACCCCCTTCTTGCCGTACGCGGAGGCCCCCGCCCGGACATGGGCGTATTCCGCGATCAGGAAGATCCCCGCTCCCGGCCCTGGGCTCTCCGTTTGGATCGCCTCCACCTCATCCGGAAGGCCGGCCTCCCGCAGCAGCCGGTTCGCCCGCCCGGCCATCCGCTTCGCGATCTCCAGCGGCAGGTTGGAGACCGCCGCCCACCCCCACAACCGGCGGAGCGGCCCCCGCTGATCCAACAGAACCGGTTTCAACCGATACAACCCATCTCCCTCCACCGGCCCGTAGACGCACACCTGGATCTCCCCACCCCCCACAGGATACCAACCCCAGCGCTCCAGATGGATCTCCACCTGTAATCCCATCCGGCTCAGGCACGGCAACAGCACATCCCGCACATAGTGAAACGGCGGGCTCCAAGGCACGTGGGTGCCGCCCCGTAAGATCACCCGCGATGTCCCAGGAGCATACGCGAGCGGCAAAAGGATCGCTTGCAGAATAAGGGTCACGGAGCCCGCGCTTCCCCCGGCGCGGGCCGTTCCCACATCGATCGTGTACACGCTGGGGGAGGGCGGCGATTGGGGAATGAAGGTCAGCGTCGTCGAGCCCAGGGTGGCGCCCTGGACCTGGGCATGGCAGAGCATTGCCGCGGCCTTCACAGCGCTCAGGTGCTGCGCCTGAAGGCCGGGGTTTGGGCGGCGGGCCCGGATGTTCTCCACCCGCACCGGCCGACCGGTGAGCGCGGAGAGGGCCAAGGCCGAGCGCAGGATCTGCCCACCCCCCTCGCCATAGCTCCCATCCAACACCACCATAGACAGCGTCAAGGAGGAGCGCTCGTGAGGTCCAGACATCGCCCCCGTTCACCCCAATCTGGGATAGCGATCCAAGCGCGGATCATCAGGCGTTCAGCGCATTCGGGGAGGGAGATGACCTTCACCGACCCCTCTTCCCATTGATCCCATTCTATCACTGGTAGGGGCGCCCCTTGTGGGCGCCCTTCCATAGGCGCCCTGATCACGGGGCAGGCGCAAGGCCTGCCTCTATATTTGATATTTGATGTTCAGATATCTGTTGGGACAAGGGGTTTCTCAACCCTCCTCGGTGAAGAAAGGGAT